>NZ_JBHYNC010000001.1:190589-381896 GCF_042743165.1 Gordonia sp. NPDC058843 | reverse complement strand
AACGGCCCTGTTAAATTCATCCCGAGCCCCCCCCCCGGGGTGGGGTCGAGGCCCGGGGCGCTTTTATTTGACTGCCCCGATACCCCGCGCCGGGCCCGGGGGACCCCCCGGCCCGCGGCGAGTCGTGCTGTGAGATTCGCTCAGGTGTAGAGGTCGGCGATCGCTTCCTTGTGCGCATCGTGGATCACGTTGCGCTTGAGCTTCATCGTCGGGGTGAGCTCACCGGTGTCGATGGTGAAGTCGGTGTCGAGGATCGAGAACTTCTTGATCGCCTCGGCGTTGGACACCTTGGTGTTCGCCTCCTTCACCGCGGCGTCGATCTCCGCCTTGAGATCGGCGTTGTCCACCAGGTCCGAGATCGGGGTGTCGGCGGGCAGCCCGTGGCGGTCCAGCCAGCCGGGAACTGCTTCGGCATCGATCGTGATGAGCGCCGCGATGAACGGCTTGTTGTCGCCGACCACGAGGCATTGGCTCACCAGCGGGTGCGCCCGGATGGTGTCCTCCAGCTGGGCCGGGGAGACGTTCTTGCCGCCGGCGGTGACGATCAGTTCCTTCTTGCGGCCGGTGATGAACAGGTAACCGTCGTCGAGCGTGCCGATGTCGCCGGTGTGGAACCAGCCGTCGCGGATGGCGTCGTCGGTGGCGGCCTGGTTCTTCCAGTACCCGCCGAACACGACCGGTCCCTTGAGCAAGACCTCGCCGTCTTCGGCGATGGCGACGGTGACGCCCGGGATCGGCCGACCGACGGAACCGACCTTCTGGTTGTCCTCGTTGTTGGCCGTCACCGCAGCGGTGGTCTCCGACAGTCCGTAGCCCTCGTACACCGGGATGCCGACGCCGCGGAAGAAGTGGCCGAGGCGGGCGCCGAGCGGCGCGCCACCGGAGATCGCGCCCTCGCACTGGCCGCCGAGGGCGTCGCGCAGTTTGCCGTAGACGAGCTTGTCGAAGACGGCGTGGCGCAGCTTGAGGCCGAGGCCGACCTTGCCGGCCTCGGTCGCCTTGCTGTACTCGATCGCCGCGTCGGCGGCCTTGTCGAAGATCGATCCCTTGCCGCCGTCGTAGGCCTTCTGTTTGGCGGAGTTGTAGACCTTCTCGAACACGCGGGGCACCGACAGCACGTAGTTCGGCTTGAAGACGCCGAGGTCGGCCACGAGGTTCGTGAGGTCGTTGGTGTGTCCGAGGATCACGCCGTTCTCCACGCAACCGACCGTGACGACCCGGGCGAAGATGTGCGCCAGGGGCAGGAAGAGCAGCGTCGACTTGCCCTCGCGCATTCCGGCGCCGACCGCGTCGCGGGTGGCGGCGGTCTCGGCGAGGAAGTTCGCATGTGTCAGGACCACGCCCTTCGGGCGTCCGGTGGTGCCCGACGTGTAGATCAGGGTGGCGGCGTCGGACGACAGCGCGTTCGCCTGACGCTGGTCGAGGTCCGCATCGGCGATCTTCGCGCCGCGCTTGGTGACCGTCGGAAGCGCGTGGTCGTCGATGACCAGGGTTTCCTTGAGGGTCGAGGTCTCGTCGATCACCCGGAGGTGACGGGTGTAGTGCTCGTGGTTCTCGACGAACAGCAGGGTCGCGCCGGAGTCCTCGAGGATCCACTGGACCTGGTCGGGGGCGGATGTCTCGTAGATCGCGACGGTGCACGCGCCGGCGCGCCAGATCGCGTAGTCCAGGACGGTCCACTCGTAGCGGGTCGAGGAGAGGATCGCGACGCGGTCCCCGGCCTGCACGCCCGAGGCGATGAGACCCTTGGCGACCGCATCCACCTCGTCGGTGAAGTGCTTCGCGGTGACGTTGACCCACTGGTTGTGCGAGCGCTTGCGGAAGAGCGGCATCGTGGGGCGCTCCGCGCGGTAGCGCAGGATCGTGTCGACGGTCGTCGCCTTGTCGTCGATCGTGAGATCGGACGGGGTGGCGTACTGCTGCTGCATGGCACTCCTGAGACGGGAGAACAAATGGACATTCCGGACATCGGTATGCGTGTGACCGGGACCGATGGCCGGATGAGTGGCACTGACAGTACCAGTATTCGTGGGATGCATCACACCGGTCGACGATCGTGGCTCGTGCCCTGCTCAAGGGGGTGATGCGACCCCGCCCGGCCACGATGCCGACTTTCTGGTGGAAGGCCATTACAGTTGAGGGCGATGAATGAGACTTCCGCCGCATGAGTACTTCCGATCACGGCGAGCACGACGCCCCGGCCGACCACCCCGTCGGCACGTTCGACGACCTCGAAATCGATCCGCGGGTCCGCGCGGCCATCACCGATGTCGGCTACGAGACACCGTCGCCCATCCAGGCGGCCACGATCCCGACCCTCATGTCGGGACGCGACGTCGTCGGGCTGGCGCAGACCGGTACCGGTAAGACCGCGGCCTTCGCGATCCCCATCCTGTCGCGGCTGGACACCTCGGCCCGCACGCCGCAGGCGCTGATCCTCGCCCCGACCCGAGAACTTGCCCTGCAGGTCTCCGAGGCCTTCGGCCGCTACTCCGCACACATGCCCGAGGTGAAGGTCCTGCCGATCTACGGCGGTCAGTCCTACGGCGTCCAACTCGCGGGTCTGCGCCGCGGTGCGCAGGTCATCGTCGGTACGCCGGGACGTGTGATCGACCACCTCGATCGCAAGACCCTCGACATCTCCGGCCTGGAGTTCCTCGTACTCGACGAGGCCGACGAGATGCTGACGATGGGCTTTGCCGAGGACGTCGAGCGCATCCTCGCCGAGACCCCCGACACCAAGCAGGTCGCCCTGTTCTCGGCGACCATGCCCAGCGCCATCCGGCGTCTCGCGCAGAAGTACCTGAACTCGCCGCAGGAGATCACGGTCAAGGCCAAGACCGCGACCGCGCAGAACATCACCCAGCGCTATCTGCAGGTTTCCCACCAGCGCAAGCTCGACGCGCTGACGCGATTCCTCGAAGTCGAGACCTTCGACGCGATGATCTGCTTCGTGCGCACCAAGCAGGCGACCGAAGAGCTGGCCGAGAAGCTGCGCTCCCGCGGATTCTCCGCGGTCGCGATCAACGGTGACCTCGCCCAGGCCCAGCGCGAACGGACCATCAACCAGCTCAAGAACGGTTCGATCGACATCCTGGTCGCCACGGACGTGGCCGCGCGCGGACTCGACGTCGACCGCATCTCGCATGTCGTCAACTACGACATCCCGCACGACACCGAGTCGTACGTCCACCGCATCGGTCGCACCGGGCGTGCCGGCCGGTCGGGCAATGCGCTGCTGTTCGTCTCGCCGCGCGAGCGTCACCTCCTGCGGGCCATCGAGCGTGCCACGCGGCAGACGCTGACCGAGATCGGCCTGCCGAGCGTCGACGACGTCAACGCCCAGCGTGTCGCGAAGTTCGCCGACTCGATCACCCAGAACCTGTCGTCGGACAATCTCGACCTGTTCCGTGGGCTGATCGAGAACTATGCGCGGGACCACGACGTCGCGATGGCCGACATCGCGGCGGCACTCGCACTCGAGACGCGTGACGGCGGATTCCTGATGACCCCGGACCCGCCGCAATCGGAAAAGCGCCCCGAGCGTGAGCGTGCCCCGCGGCGCCCGGGTGCGAGCTTCGCGACGTACCGGATCGCCGTGGGCCGCAAGCACAAGGTCTCGCCCGGTGCGATCGTCGGTGCCATCGCCAACGAGGGCGGGCTCACGCGCGCCGACTTCGGCAACATCAGCATTCGCGACGACTTCAGCCTCGTGGAACTGCCGGACGATCTCGACAACGAGACCCTCTCGTCCCTGCGGCACACGAAGATCGGGAAGCATCCGATCGACATCCGCAAGGACATGGGGTCACCGCGGACACGCGGCGGCGGCGGCGCGAAGCGTGGGGCCGGCGCACACGGTGGTGGACGGGACGGTCGTCGGGGCGACAGCTGGGGTAAGCGACCCTCCCCGCGTGTCGCCGGGCGCGGTCGGAATTCCTGACCGTCGGCGACGACGCCCTCGGTCGTGCCCTCATGCGCCCGAACAGGCGTGCACTTCTGAGAGCCCCGTGAGAAAACTTGTCAATTCGAGATCGTTCCGTAACCTGGTCGACGGGGGTCATTCACACTGCGGTCTTCCACCGCGGTGGTCGTCGTGACAGACGATGAATCCGGACATTTTCGAGCGAAACAGGATGTGAGTCACCAGTGTCAGTGGTGAAAGCGATGTCAGCAGCAGAGGCGATGAACCACAGCCGCGAGGGGAACGCGGTGGTCGTGGACGCCCGTCCGCAGGTGGTTCGGCATCAGGGCAGCCTGCCCGGCGCCCTCGTGGTCGATCCGACCGAGGTGCCGACGCGGTTCACGCCCACCCCATCGGGCACCTTCCCGGTCATCCGCGACCGCGACACCGAGATCGCCGTGGTGTCGGTCAGCTCGCAGGCGCCGCGGATCGCGGAGCAGATCGCCGAGTGCGGCTATACCAACGTGCGCTATGTCGACGGCGGGTACCGCGCGTTGCGTTCGGGATCCATCGGCTGAGGCGTTTCGTCTACTTCGGACGCCGTCCCGTGCGACTGCACGGCGTTCCTCTGACCAGCGTCTTGTAGCGTAGGAGTCGCCGGCGACGAGAGGAACACATCGGTATGCAGGATGACGCTCGCGAGGTGCTGCGCGATCAGGTCACCCGGCTGATGACGTTTCTGGCCGACCTCGTCCGCTCCCGATCCGGGGACGTCCACCACATCGGTGACCATCCAGGTCACGTCTGGGTCGGCCCGTCCACCGGCGTCACGCTCCGCGCGAACGCGATTCCGGGTCAGGTGGTGGCAGAGGTCGCACCGGACGACGACGGGAATGAACGGTCCGACGCCGGCCGCGCGGACTCCGTGCACGCCGAGCTCGGTGCTCTCGTCCGTGCGCTCGGGGACAATCCCGAAGAACTCGAACTCGTCATCGCATCGGCACTGGTCACCGTGCAGGATGCGACCGACCCCGACGCCGCGCCGAGCGTCCGGGAACACCTCCTCACGCAGGCGCTCGTCGCCGACCTCGACGCAGACGACACGATCCGGCTCTCCCTCGCAGCCGGTTCGTCCCCGGCTGTCCACGACACACATCTTCTCGCCGCGCTCGACGGGCTCGATCTCGCCGGAGCGGTCAAGATCCGCTCGAAGCTGACCGCGCAGGCTTCCGTGCTGTCGGCGAAGACCGCCGAATCGATGACCGAGTGGCGCGAGGCGATCGACGTCGACTCCTCGCGCGTGACCCTGTCCGTCGAGACCGCGCCTGCGGTCGTTCTCCGCCGGCGAGGAGTGGAGAGCTCCCTGGCCTTCTACGACGCCATCATCGACGACCTGCGGGACAAGTCTTCCGAGGTCCCGGTCGGGCTGGCTCAGCTCGTCCGGCCCATCGACGCCGCCGATCGGCTCGCCGCGCTGCGAGCTCCCGGCGTCCTCGAGCCCGCGGAGCTGGTTGCCGACGCGCTGTTCCCGCTCCCGTCCAATGTCGAACAGCGCGACGTGCTCGCCCGGCTCGGCGCCGACAGCGGTGTCGTGGTCGAGGGCCCACCCGGGACCGGCAAGACCCACACCATCGCGAATGTGACGTCGGCGCTCCTGGCCAAGGGACAACGGGTCCTGGTGGTGAGCGAGAAGGCCCATGCGCTGCACGTACTCCGGGACATGCTGCCGCCCGCCCTGCGTGCGCTCACGGTGTCGATCGCCGATGTCTCCCAGGACAGTTCCGAGGGCATCGTGGACGCGGTGACCGAGCTCGCCGACCGCAAGGCGTCCTTCACCCCACGGGTCGCCGACGCCGAGATCGCAGACCTGGTCGCCCGCCGCGACAACGCCCTGGGACAACGAGATCAGCTGCTCCGTGAACTGTGGGACCTGCGCGCCGAGGAGACGGAGATCCACGAGTGGGTCGCCGGGGACTACCGCGGTTCCCCAGCGCAGATCGTGCGCCGGGTGCGGGCCGACGCCGCCACATTCGACTGGTTGCCGGGTCCGGTCCAGGGCGCGGTGCCGCCGCTGGACTCGGCCGAGTTCGTCCGGCTGACGGAGCTGCTCGCGAGCACCGGCGGTTCCGGGTCGCGGCTGCCGCAACGCTTCGTCGATCTCGACGACCACCTACCCGAGCCGGGGGAGATGGACGCGATCTGCGCCCGGATCGCCACCCGGCCTCGTGAGCCGATGACCGGCGGGACCCTGATGTCCGTGTTGGACGGGGTCGACAGTGCCCGACTGGTCCGGATCAAGGACATCTGCGATGAACTGGCCGTCGCCTCCGGCGAGGTGGCCTCGTACCCGGATCCGATCATCGACATGGCCGACCGGTTGCTCGCCGGGCGGGCCGCACACCTGTGGTCGAGGGTCACGACGCTGTCGCCGGTGATCGCCGAGGCCGCGCGCCGAGATCGAGACCTCGGTGCGCACTCCGTCGTCGTCGACGGGGCCCGGCCGGGTGACGCCGGGCTGTTCGACGCCGCCGCCGACCACCTGCGAGACGGTGGGCAGTGGCGGGGACGGTTGCGCCGTTCGCCCGAACAGCGCGCGGTGGAAGACGCTCCGGTGCGCGCCACCGTGGACGGGCGCCCGCCCCGGGACGAGGCGTCGCTGCGGCGGGTCGCCGACCACCTGACCGTCGTCGATGCGACGCACCAGGTTCACCGGATCCTCGCCGACCTGCATGTCCCGGTCGACGCGTCGGGCTCGCGATCAGCGCAAGTCGACCACCTCGTCCGGCTGGACACCCAACTGACCTGGATCTCGCGGTTGCTGACCGGGCGCGAACAGCTGGTGCGAGAACTCGAGGCGATCAGCCCGGGCGGGCCGAGGCCGCGCACCGTCGCCGAGGTGGCCGAGGTGGCGCATCAGGCGCGATCGGTCGCCGCCGCCAACGACGCGGTTCTCGCCGAGCAGGAACTCGCCGATCGCGTGTACGGCCTGACCGCCGAGCTCGAGAAGGGGCCGTCGCCGGAGGGAGACGCGCTGCTGTCGGCGCTGGCCACGGCCGACCCGGCCGCGATCCGGGACGCGCGCCGCGCCTACGCAGCCGCCCGGGCCGACGCCGACGACCAGAACGCCCTCGAGTTGCTCGGGCTCCGATTACGCAGTCGGGCACCGGAACTGGCGAAGATCATGTGGGCGAGCGCGCAGGATCCGGTCTGGGTCGAACGCGCGCGCGAGATGGGTGCGGCCTGGGCGTGGCGGTTCGCCCACACCTGGGCGCAGGACCGCAGTGATCCGTCCGCCGAGGACCGCCTGCAGGCGGCCCTCGACGCGATCGAGGTCGACATCTCGGCACTGACCACTCGTCTCGCTTCCGCGCGCGCCGTCCGCGAGTTGTTGTCGCGCACCACCGCAGGCGAACTGCAGGCCGTCCAGTCCTACCGCGACCACATGATCAATCTGGGCAAGGGTTCGGGCAAGCACGCCAACCGTTTTCGACGCGCGGCCCGAGAGGCCATGGCCGAGGCGCAGAACGCCGTGCCCGCGTGGATCATGTCGATCAGTCAGGTCGCCGAGACGTTGCCGCCGCGCCGCAACTCGTTCGACGTCGTCATCGTCGACGAGGCGTCGCAGGCCGACATCACCAGCGCTTTCCTTCTGTGGCTGGCGCCGCGGGTCATCGTGGTCGGAGACGACAAGCAATGTGCGCCGGTCGGTCTCAGCGGCACCACGTTGGATTCCGCCTTCGCTGAACTCGATGCCGCGCTGCCGGACCTGCCGACCTACCTCCGCGACGGGCTGACTCCCCGGTCGAGTCTGTTCTCCCTGCTGCGCAGCCGTTTCGGCAACGTCGTCGGATTGCGGGAGCACTTCCGGTCGATGCCCGAGATCATCGAGTTCTCGTCGCGCCAGTTCTACGGGTCCGCACCGCTGATCCCCGTGCGCCAGTACGGTTCCGAGCGACTCGAACCGTTGCGGGCAGTCGCGGTCGACGGGACGGCGACGGGGACCGGGAACGGTGTCACCAACGACGCCGAGGTGGCCGCCATCGTCGAGGCCCTGCGCAGCTGTCTGGCCGATCCGGCCTATGACGAACTGGACTTCGGCGTCATCGCGTTGCAGGGCGTCAAGCAGGTGGAGGCGATCGAGAAGGCGCTGCGCACCGAGATCGACGCCGACACCTGGCGTTCGCGGCGCATCCGGGTCGGATCGCCGCCGGACTTCCAGGGCGACGAGCGACGCGTGGTGTTCCTGTCGATGGTCGTCTCGGACGCCGGCGCGATCTCCGCGCTGAGCCGTGCGGAGTCACAGCGCAGATTCAACGTGGCGGCGACCCGTGCCATGGACCAACTGTGGCTGTTCCACTCGATCGGTCTCGACGAGTTGCGCCCCAACGATCTTCGTCACTCGTTGCTGTCCTACGTCACGGCCAACGAGGGACCATCGATCGGGACCATGCCGGTCGACGTCCCCGACGACCGTCGTGTGCGACCGTTCGACAACCTCCTCGAGCAACGGGTGTTCAACCGGCTGGCGGCACTCGGCTACCACGTGACCCCGAAGGTCTCGGTCAACAACCGGGTCGTCGATCTGGTCGTGCTGGGGGCCGATGCACGCATGGCCGTCGAGTGCGACGCCGACGAGTTCGCCGGAACCGGTCAGCAGGCACGGTCGGATCTGGAACGCGAGCGTGAGTTGCGACGCTGCGGTTGGGAATTCGTGCGAGTGCGCGAATCGGAGTTCGAACTCGATCCCGACCGCGTCCTGGATCACGTCGCGACGGCACTCGACGAACGCGGATGCAAGCCGGGGTCGCTCGCCGCGATTCACGCCTCAGCGGACGCGGCGTCGGACGCTGCGAGGTGGCAACCGATCGATCTCACCGCGGGGGAGTGACACCGGCCCGGCGCGATGCGGGGACGTGACCGGTCAGCCGATCGCTGCGAGCAACGCGGGCAGCCCGACCGCGGCGGACATCCGGAGGCTGTGGGTTGCGATGTCGGACAGAGCGGACGGCGCGGGATTGAACTCGATGACCGGGATGCCGGCGCGCACAGCTCGTTCGGGTAGCGCAGCCGCCGGGTAGACGATCCCGCTGGTGCCCACGACGAGCACCACCTCCGCCGCGCGGAACGCCTGATCCGCACGCTGCCAATCGGATTCGGGCAGCGGTTCGCCGAACCAGACGATGCCGGGTCGTACGGAGCCACCACATCGTGGGCAGGTCGGCGGCGTCACCCGCAGATCGGCGTCGGAGGCCGGCGAGTCACCGGCCGGGTCGTCGGCGGGATCGGGGTGTGCACCGGGACCGTCGTAGGGGGTCCCGCAGAGCGAACACCGGGGTGCGAACAGACTTCCGTGCAGGTGGCTGACGACGTCGCTGCCCGCCCGCTCGTGCAGGTCGTCGACGTTCTGCGTGACGACCATCATGGTGCGGGACCCGGCGAGTTCGGCCAGTGCGCGATGGCCGGCGTTGGGCAGCGCGGCGAGCACCTCGCGTGCGCGTCGGCGGTACCATCCCCAGACCAGTGCCGGGTCGCGTGCCCAGGCCTCGGGGGTGGCGAGTTCGGCGGGGTCGAACTGTTCCCACAGGCCCGACTGGGCGTCCCGGAAGGTAGCGATGCCGCTCTCGGCCGACATGCCCGCGCCGCTGAACACCGTGATCCATTCCGCGCCGCGCACGAGGTCGGTGACCGCGTCCGGAATCCCGATCCCGGAATCCGGGTCGGGGGGTCCGGCGTAGGTCATCCGGCGGACTCGATGCAGGCGCGCACCCGCGCGGCGGTCTCGTCGGGGTCGGGATCGCGGCGGACCAGGAAGCCCTTGGCGAAGCTGAGTTTGTCCCCGTCATGTCTGGGCACGACGTGCAGATGGGTGTGGAAGACGGTCTGGAACGCCGCGCGGCCGTCGTTCAACGCCAGGTTCACACCGTCGGCGGCCACGGGCCCGGCCTTCATCGCGGTGGCCATCCGCTGTCCGGCGCGGAAGAGCGCGGCGCCGATCGTCGGGTCCAGGTCGTCGAGTCCGGAGGAGTGGACGCGGGGTACCAGGAGGGTGTGCCCGCGGGTGACGGGGCGGATGTCGAGGAAACCGAGCACGTCGTCGTCGGAGTAGACGATGCGCCCCGGGGATGTGCCCGCGACGATGGCGCAGAAGATGCAACTGCTCATGCGGCCGACTCTAGGGCACTCGGCACGCGGCCAGGTCGGACCCCGACGCGCGACCGTGCTTCACATCACATAACGGTTCTATAACGGTTGACCGAGCGAAGACTCGGCCGTCCGCGTACCCCTGGGTATGTTGCCTGGCCTGGCGGTTTTCGAACGGTTCCCATGGCGGTTGACACGGTGCTTCAAGTTACCGGCGGGGTTACTGGTGGGTATACCGACAGGTCACCGACAAACATGAGGGTTCCCTCACTTTCGTGTGTCATCATAGGAGACACGTTCACGCCGACACCGACTCCCGATGAGTCGGGAAGCGCCGATGTTGTTGTGCGGCAGGCGTGTTCCTTTGTTGTACCAGTCAGCACGACCAGCAGCGCCGCTGAGGTGGCCGATCGCGCGCGTTCCCGAGCTCTCGGCGGGCGCGCGAAGACCTTGAGTCCCAGAGAATCTCGCGCGCCGTAACCCACAGACATCAACCGCACCGCACATCCACACTCCGCAAACTCACACTGAGACCGACCACCACAGAGGAGTATCCGTGACCGTCGACCAGTTCCGCTCCGGCTCACAGGGCGCCGCCAACGCAGAACGCCCCACCACCACGCTCATCGAGCGGCTCACGCAGGGCGAGCCCTACGCGATCAGCTTCGGCGGGCAGGGCGGCGCATGGCTGCCCACACTGACCGAGCTGGTCGTCGACGCGGACCTCGAGCACCGGGTCGCCAAGATCGTGGACTCCGCGGAACGGCTCGTCGAGCCCGTCGCCGACGAGCTCGTCGTGGCCCGCGTGTCGGGGTTCCATCCGCTCAGCTGGGTGCACGCGCACGACGCCGGCGAGGACGTCCCCGCCGAGGCCACCCTCGCCGACTTCACCCTCTCCGGCCCGGGCGTGCTGCTCACCCAGCTCGCCGCCGTCGAAGCCCTCCGCAAGCAGGGGCTGGACACCGCAGTGCTCCCGCCGAACGCCGTGGTCGGGCATTCCCAGGGTTCGCTGGCCACCGACGCGGTAGGTGCCGACGGCCGGATCGCCGAGTCCGGCCAGGGTCTGCTGCTGGCCGTTGCGCACCTCATCGGAGCCGCGGGTTCGCTGACCGCACGACGCCGCGGTCTCGGCATCACCACCGACGGCACGCCGATGCTCTCCCTGACCAACGTCAGCCCGGCCCGCGTCGAGGAGATCCTGTCGCAGTACCGGGACGGTCTGCCCGACAACGACCTGACGACCGCGCCGGTCGTCGCCATCAAGAACAGCCGCACCGCGGTCGTGCTGTCCGGCGCGCCGCGGCACCTCGCCGCCTTCGCCGCCCTCTGCGAGCGGATCGCCGCAACCGAGGCCGACGAGCGCAAGCGCAAGGTCGCCGGTGGGGCGCCGTTCGCGCCGAAGTTCGATCATCTGCAGGTGTCGGTGGCCTTCCACCACCCGGCTATGGCCGAGGCCGTCGAGCTGGTCGGCCAGTGGGCCGACCGGTGCGGCATCGATCGTGACCTCGCCACGCGTCACGCTCACGACATCCTCGTCGGCCACGTCGACTGGGTCGCGGCGGTCGACGGCATCGTCGCCGAGGGCGCCAAGTGGGTCCTGGACTTCGGACCCGGCGACATCGCCACCCGACTCACCGCTTCGCTCGTCCGCGGCCAGGGCGTCGGACTGGTCCCGGCCGCCCTGCGCGTCGGCCAGCGCAACCTGTTCAGCCCCGGCGGTGTCCCCGAGGTCGCGACCCCGTGGTCGACCTTCGCGCCGACGCTCGTCGAGCTGCCCGGCGGCCGTACCGTCGTCGAGACGTCCTTCACCCGCCTCACGGGGCGTTCGCCGATGCTGCTCGCCGGCATGACGCCGACGACCGTCGACCCGGCCATCGTCGCCGCCGCGGCCAACGCCGGGCACTGGGCGGAACTGGCCGGCGGCGGTCAGGTCACCGAAGAGATCTTCGCGCGCAACATCGCCACGCTCACCGACCTGCTCGAGCCCGGCCGCGAGGCGCAGTTCAACGCGCTCTTCCTCGACCCCTACCTGTGGAAGCTGCAGCTCGGCGGCAAGCGCATCGTGCAGAAGGCCCGTGCGCAGGGAGCCCCGCTCGACGGGGTCATCGTCTCGGCCGGAATCCCCGAACTCGAGGATGCCGTCGCTCTCGTCGACGAGTTCGTCGAGGCCGGACTCCGTTTCGTCGCCTTCAAGCCCGGCACCGTGGAGCAGATCCGGTCTGTCGTGCGGATCGCGGCAGAGGTGCCTCATCACCCGGTCATCGTCCAGATCGAGGGCGGCCGCGCCGGTGGCCACCATTCCTGGGAAGACCTCGACGACCTGCTGCTCGCGACCTACGGCGAGCTCCGCGCCCGCACGAATGTCGTGATCTGCGTCGGTGGTGGCATTGGGACACCCGAGCGCGCCAGTGAGTACCTCGCCGGTACCTGGTCGGCTGCCTACGGTTACCCGGCGATGCCGCTCGACGGCATCCTCATCGGCACCGCAGCGATGGCGGCCAAGGAGGCGACGACCTCCCCCGAGGTCAAGCAGCTCCTCGTCGACACCGCAGGTATCGACGAATGGATCGGTGCCGGTCACGCCGCTGCCGGAATGGCCTCGGGCCGTTCCCAGCTCGGCGCCGACATCCATGAGGTCGACAACACCGCGTCGCGCTGCGGCCGGCTGCTCGACGAGGTCGCCGGGGACGCCGACGCCGTGGCCGCCCGCCGCGACGAGATCATCGCCGCCATGGCCGACACCGCGAAGCCGTACTTCGGCGATGTCGCCACCATGACCTACCGCGAGTGGCTCGACCGGTACGCCGCACTCGCCGTCGGCGACGCCCGGGGCGAACAGGTCCCGTGGGCCGACATCACCTGGCAGCAGCGCTTCGTGGAGATGCTGCAGCGCACCGAGGCGCGCATGCACCCACAGGACTCCGGTCCCATCCCGACGATGTTCGCCGAGGTCACCACCGCCGCCGATCCGTACGCCGCGATCGATGCGCTCGGTAGCGTGTACCCCGAGATCGACTCCGACATCCTGCATCCCGCCGACGTCGCGTTCTTCCTCGAGCTCTGCCGTACTCCCGGCAAGCCCGTCAACTTCGTGCCCGTCATCGACAAGGACGTGCGCCGCTGGTGGCGCAGTGACTCCCTGTGGCAAGCCCACGATCCGCGCTACGGCGCCGACGCCGTGTGCGTCATCCCGGGGCCGGTGGCCGTCGCGGGCATCACCCGCGTCGACGAGCCGGTGGGTGAACTGCTCGACCGCTTCGAGGCGCGGGTCGCCGCCGACCTGCAGGCCGCGGGGGAGCGCCCGGTCGCCGTCGCCTCTCGGCACCGCGCCGGACTGGCCGAGGAAGCCGGTGTGCTGACCGCGGTGCTCGAGTCCGACGACGTCAGCTGGGCGGGGCGGATCGTGGCCAGCCCGGTCGCGCTGCTCGGCGACCGCGATGCCTGGACGGTCGTCGGACCCGAGCGGGCCGAACACTCCGTCAGCGGTGCCGTGCTCGAACAGGTCTCCGCGGCGTCCGACGCCGCCGCCCGGTTCGACCTCGTCGTCCCCATCGCCGGTGCCTTCGTGCGCATCCCGCTCCTGGCCGGCGAGAGCCTGCGCGACGGCGGATCTCCGCTGGTCGGTCTCGACGACGCGTCGACCGCCATGCGCGAGATCCTGACCGTGGCCGCCGGCGGCAGCCTGGCCGAGGTGACCGACGGTGTGTCGGTCACGACTGTGTCCTGGCAGCCGGACTCGGTCGCCGATCACGCGTCGGTGACCGGGTTCTCGCTGCCCCCGCACCTGCGTCCGACGACCCCGACCGACCCGTTCGGTTTCGCGGTGCCCGACACCTTGGTCGGCGCCTGCTGGCCGAGCGTCTTCAGCGTCATCGGTGCCGCCCGTACCGACTCCGGTGACCCGGTGGTCGAAGGGCTGCTCGACCTTGTCCATCTCGATCATGCGATCTCGCTGACCGGTGAGATCCCGGCCGTCGCAGCCGAACTCACCGTCACCGCACGCGCAGGTGCGGTCCGTGACGCCGAGGTGGGCCGCGTCGTCGAGGTCTCGGTGGAGATCGCCGGACCGTCCGGTCCGATCGCGACGCTCGACGAACGCTTCGCGATCCGTGGACGCCTGGGGACCGCCGAGCTCACCGACCCGGCCCGCGCCGGCGGCGCACCGGCCGACGAGCAGTCGGCCACCCGGAAACTGATCCGGACGGCCACCATCACCGCACCGAACCGGATGAACGGGTTCGCCGTCGTGTCCGGTGACCGCAACCCCATCCACACCGACTCGGCAGCCGCGAAGCTCGCCGGTCTCGGTGACCCGATCGTGCACGGGATGTGGCTGTCGGCCGCCGCCCAGCAGGTCGTGACCGCGACCGACGCGAAGAACCCGACGCCGTCGCCTCGTCCGCTGATCGGCTGGACCGCCCGCTATCTGGGCATGGTCCGGCTCGGTGACCGCATCACCGTGCGCGTCGACCGCGTGGGTCTCGACAACGGCCGCGAGGTCGTCGAGGTCAGCGCCAAGGTCGGCGACAACCTGGTGATGAGCGCCACCGGCCTGCTCGCCGCGCCACGGACCGTCTACGCCTTCCCCGGTCAGGGCATCCAGAGCAAGGGCATGGGCCTCGACGCCCGGTCGCGGTCGAAGGCCGCACGCAAGATCTGGGACCGCGCCGACAAGCACACCCGTGCGGCACTGGGCTTCTCGATCCTGGCCGTCGTCCGCGACAACCCGACGACCCTCGTTGCCAACGGGACCACCTACAACCACCCGGACGGCGTGCTGTACCTGACGCAGTTCACCCAGGTCGCGATGGCGACGCTCGGTGTCGCGCAGATCGCCGAACTCAAGGAGTCCGGCGGTTTCGTCGAGGGCGCCATCACCTGCGGTCACTCGGTGGGCGAGTACAACGCCCTCGCCGCGTGCGCCGGAGTGCTCCCGCTCGAGGCGGTCCTCGAGGTCGTGTTCCAGCGCGGCGAGGCCATGCATCACCTCGTCCCGCGAGATGAGCAGGGCCGCAGCGACTATCGGATGGCGGCCATCCGGCCGAGCCAGTTCGGTCTGGCCGACGCCGACGTCACCGACTTCGTGTCCGGTGTGGGAACCACGGCCGGCGAGTTCCTCGAGGTGGTCAACCTCAACCTGCTCGGGTCGCAGTACGCGATCGCCGGCACGGTTCGTGGCCTCGAGCTCCTCGAAGCCGAGATCGACCGGCGTCGTGCCGAATTCGGTGGCAAGCGGGCGTTCATCCTGATCCCCGGTATCGACGTCCCGTTCCACTCCAGCGTGCTGCGTGCCGGCGTGCCGGAGTTCCGCGGCAAGCTCGCCGAGCTGCTGCCCGCCGACATCGACATCGACATCCTGGTCGGTCGCTACATCCCGAACCTGGTGCCGCGCCTGTTCAATCTCGGACGCGACTTCGTCGAGGAGATCGCGGCACTCGTGCCGTCGGATCCGCTGGACGCGGTTCTCGCCGACTGGGATGCCTGGGAGGCGACCCCGAACGAGCTCGCCCGGGTGATCCTGATCGAGTTGCTCGCCTGGCAGTTCGCCAGCCCGGTGCGGTGGATCGAGACCCAGGAACTGCTGTTCAGCGGTCCTGAGCGGAACGGACTGGGAGTTCAGCGCTTCGTCGAGATCGGCCTGAAGGGTGCCCCGACCCTGTCGGGTCTGGCCACCAACACACTCAAGCTCGACGACTACGCCGCGGCCACGACCGAAGTCCTCAACGTGGAGCGGGACACCGACACGATCCTGGCCAAGGACGCCGGTCACGAGCCAGACGAGGATGAGCTCGACGCCCCCGAAGCGGCTGCTCCATCGGCTGCGGACGCCGCCCCGGCTCCCGCGGCAGCGCCTGCCCCGGCCGCTCCCGCGGCCCCCGCGGGTGGTCCGCGTCCCGACGACATCGCGTTCACACCCTCCGACGCGGTGAAGTCCGTGATCGCGCTGTGGACCAAGATGCGCGTCGACCAGATCGGGTCCGCGGACACGATCGAGGCGCTGTGCGACGGCGTGTCGTCGCGTCGTAATCAGCTGCTCCTCGACATCGGCGGTGAGCTCGGCCTCGGCGCCATCGACGGCGCCGCCGAAGCCGACATGATCGCGCTGTCCTCGACGGTGGAGACCCTCGCCCGCGGTTACCGGCCGCTGGGTGCGGTGCTCACCGACGCCGTCAGCGACCAGGTCCGCAAGGTGCTCGGCCCGCTGGGCAAGCGCCAGAACTACATCACCGACCGGGTGACGGCCGTCTGGCAGCTCGGTCCCGGCTGGGGCCTGCACACCACCGTCGCGTTGGCGCTGGGCACCCGTGACGGCGCGTCCGTCCGTGGTGAGGCGCTGGGCAACCTGCTCGACGGTCCGCTGACGAACACCGACTCCCTCGATGCGCTCATCGACAAGGCCGTATCCGCGGTGGGTGCGCTCAAGGGCGTCCCGGTCGGCAAGCCCGCGGCCGAATCCGGCGGTGGCGCAACGGTCGACGCCGCTGCTCTCGGCGAGTTCACCGAGCAGATCACCGGCCGCTCCGGCGCGCTGGCCTCGGCCGCGTACACCCTGCTGGACAAGCTCGGACTCGCCGAGGTCGCCGACCTCGCCGAAGCCGCCGCGGACCCGAATGCCGAACTCGCCGAACTCGTCAGCGCCGAACTCGGTTCGGACTGGGCCCGGACCGTCGCTCCGGCCTTCGACGCGGCCAAGGTCGTCCTCATCGACGACCGGTGGGCGACCGCCCGCGAAGATCTCGTCCGTCTCTGGCTGACCGACGAGCACGATCTCGACGCCGACTTCGACAAGATCGTCGGCGGGTTCGCCGGAGCCGGTGACACCGTTGCCGAACACGCCACCTGGTGGCAGGGCAAGGCGCTGGCCAACGGAAACGCGGTGCACGGGCGCGTCTTCGGCGCGATCGCGCACGCTGCGGAGAATCCGGAGAAGGGTGCCCACAGCCGCGAGATCGCCGTCGTCACCGGTGCGAGCAAGGGTTCCATCGCCGCCGGCGTGGTCGCCGGGCTGCTCGCCGGTGGTGCGACCGTGATCGCCACGACGTCGCGCCTCGACGCCGACCGTCTCGCGTTCTACAAGAAGCTGTACCGCGAGAACGCGCGGGCCGGTGCCGCACTGTGGATCGCTCCGTCGAACATGGCCTCCTATGCCGACGTCGACGACCTCGTCGAGTGGATCGCCGCCGAGCAGACCGAGAACCTCGGTGGCACAACGGCAGTGGTGAAGTCGGCGATGAAGCCGACGCTGCTGTTCCCGTTCGCCGCACCGCGGGTCGCCGGTGACCTCACCGAGGCCGGTGGCCGCGCCGAACTGGAGATGAAGGTGCTCCTCTGGTCGGTGGAACGGCTCATCGGCGGTCTTGCCGATGTCCACTCCGATCACGACATCGCCGCCCGGGTGCACGTCGTGCTTCCCGGTTCGCCGAACCGCGGCATGTTCGGTGGCGACGGCGCCTACGGCGAGAGCAAGGCCTCGCTCGATGCGCTCGTGCAGCGGTGGTCGGCCGAGGAGTCGTGGGGTTCCAAGACGACTCTCGCCCACGCGCTGATCGGTTGGGTGCGGGGCACCGGACTGATGGGCCACAACGACGGCATGGTCGACGCGGTCGAGGCTGCGGGTGTGCGCACCTGGAGCACCGAGGAGATGGCGGCGAACCTGCTGACGCTCTGCACGCCCGAGCAGCGCTCGGGCGCGGTGAGCGCACCGATTCTGGCCGACTTCACCGGCGGTCTCGACAGCTCGACCGATCTCAAGGCGCTCGCGGCCACCGCGGCGGCTACGGCCGAGGAGTCCGAGGACACCGCCGAGGAGCCGACGACCGTCGCGGCGCTGCCGGCACCGGCCCGCGCGCCGAAGGCGATGCGTCCCGAGTGGCCCGCGATCGACGCCCGACCCGAGGACCTGGTGGTCATCGTCGGCGCCGGCGAGCTCGGTCCGTTCGGTTCGGCCCGCACCCGGTTCGAGATGGAGGTCGACGAGAAGCTCTCGGCCGCAGGTGTTCTCGAGTTGGCCTGGAACACCGGACTGGTGCACTGGGACTCGGCGCCGAAGCCGGGCTGGTACGACACCGAGTCCGGAGACCCGGTGCCGGAGAGCGAGATCGCCGAGCGCTACCACGACGAGGTCGTCTCGCGGTGCGGCATTCGCCGCTACGCCGACGACGGGGCGATGGTCGACAACACCTCGCCGCTGCTGACCTCGGTCTTCGTCGACGAGGATCTGACCTTCACGGTCAACTCCGAGGCCGAGGCGCGGGCGTTCGCCAGTGCCAACCCGGAGAAGACCCGGGTCGCGCAGAACGCCGATGGCGACTGGCAGGTCACCCGACTGGCAGGCACCGAGATCCGCGTCCCGCGTCAGTTCGCGCTGACCCGGACCGTGGGCGGTCAGATCCCGACCGGCTTCGACCCGACCCGCTGGGGCGTCAGCCCCGACATGGTCGAGTCGATCGACCGGGTCGCCCTGTGGAACCTGGTGGCCACGGTCGACGCCTTCCTGTCGTCGGGCTTCACGCCGAGCGAACTGATGCGCTGGGTGCACCCCGGTCTGGTGGCCAACACGCAGGGCACCGGTATGGGCGGCATGACCTCCATGCGCGACCTGTACGTCAACACCCTGCTGGGCGAGGCCAACGCCAACGACATCCTGCAGGAGGCGTTGCCGAACATCGTCGCGGCACACGTTGTCCAGTCCTATGTCGGTAGCTACGGCGCGATGATCCATCCGGTGGCGGCGTGCGCGACCGCCGCGGTGTCGGTCGAGGAGGGCGTCGACAAGATCCGCCTCGGCAAGGCGCTGTTCGCGGTCGCGGGCGGCTTCGACGATCTGGGCATCGAGGGCATCGTCGGCTTCGGCGCGATGTCGGCGACCGCCGACTCGGCGAAGATGACCGCGCGCGGCATCGACGACCGCCGGTTCTCGCGGGCCAACGACCGTCGACGCGGCGGGTTCGTGGAATCGGCCGGCGGCGGCACGATCCTGCTCGCCCGCGGCGATGTCGCGGCCGAGATGGGTCTGCCGGTGCTCGGTGTGGTCGCGTGGGCACAGAGCTTCGGCGACGGTGTGCACACCTCGATCCCGGCTCCGGGTCTCGGTGCCCTGGGTGCGGCTCGCGGGTCGCTGTCCTCGCCGCTGGCCCGTGCCCTGGGTTCGCTGGGCGTCAGCGCCGACGACGTCGCGGTCGTGTCCAAGCACGACACGTCGACCAACGCCAACGATCCCAACGAGTCCGAGCTGCACGAGCGGCTCGCGACGGCGATCGGCCGCGGCAAGGGCGCGCCGCTGTTCGTGGTGTCGCAGAAGTCGCTGACCGGTCACGCCAAGGGTGGCGCGGCGGCCTTCCAGCTCATCGGTCTGTGCCAGATCCTGCGCGACGGTGTCATCCCGCCCAACCGCAGCCTCGACTGTGTCGACGACAAGATGGCCGAGTACCCGCACCTGGTGTGGCCGCGCGAGACCCTGCAGCTCGGTGAGCGATTCCCGCTCAAGGCAGGCGTGCTGACCAGCCTCGGCTTCGGTCACGTGTCCGGGTTGATCGCGGTCGTCCATCCGGAGGCATTCATCGCCTCGCTGAATCCGGAGGAGCGCGACACCTACCGTCAGCGCGCCGACGAGCGGACACGGCAGGGCAGCCAGCGGTTCCTGCAGTCGATCTGCGGTGGCGAGCCTGCCTGCCAGCGTCCGCCGAACCGTCGCTTCGACGAGTCGGTCGACGAGCACGACGCCGAGGCGGGCATGCTGCTCGATCCGCAGATCCGGCTCGACGGTGACGACGTGTATGGGGCCGATGTCCGTGGCGCCGGTGACCCGGTGGCGGGCAGCCGGTGACGGCCGGTGAGTCGAACAGTGCGGAACCCGGAGGGATGAGCGTCCTCGGTGTGGGGATCGACATCGTGTCGATCCCGGAGTTCGGCGAGCAACTGCGGCAACCCGGTACGACGTTCGCCGACCGGTTCACGGTCGGCGAGCGCCGGGACTCGGCGGCCGGAACCGGCGATGACGCCCGCCATCTGGCCGCGCGATGGGCGGCCAAGGAGGCCGTCGTGAAAGCGTGGTCGGTGAGCCGCTTCTCGCGTTCGCCGCTGCTGCCGCTGATCCGGCACAGCGACATCGAGGTCGTGACCGACACCTGGGGACGGCCCGCCATCCGGCTGTCCGGCGAGATCGGGGAACACCTGCGCGACACGAATGTGCACGTGTCGCTGACCCATGACGGTGACACCGCCGCGGCGGTGGCGATCCTCGAGGGCAGGTAGCCCGGGGCCGCTCAGACCGTCGTCGACTCCTCCAGGAGCAGATAGCCTGCGAGCATCCGCTTGAGTTCGGCGACGGTCTCGTCGTGGTCGTGGCCGTCCTGCACGGAGAAGCTCAGCAGCGAGTAGGCCGTGTGGACGAGCACCTGCGACATCATCTCGCGTCGCTCGCGTTGTGATGGCGTGAGCGGCGCGATGATTCGTGCGACCTGTTCGGCGAGCACTCGTTCGTTCAGCGATGCGGTGGCACGGGTCGCCGGTGTGGATTGAACGGCCAGCCACACCGCCCGCCGCGACGGATCGGTGCGCCACAGTGCCGCGAGGTGGTCGAGGAATTTCTCGAGCAGGCTCGGCCATTCCAGGGACGGCACCTCGGAGGAGAACGCGGTGAGTTCCTCACGGACGTCGACGGTGTCCTGGCGGTCCAGCTCGCACACGATGACGTACTTGTTCGCGAAATACTGATACAGGGTCCCGATGGGGACCTCGGCCCGCGTCGCGATCTCCTCGCATGTCAGCGACTCGAATCCGACATCGATCAGCAGCTCGCGGGCCGCTTCGAGCATCGCCTGGAACCTGCGCTTGCTGCGCTCCTGCGTGGGCCGCTTGCGCGGCACCAGCGGTTCGGCGGACTCGGACATCGGGGCCGGCTCAGACAGACAGGTCGCGGCGCAGCTTGGCGACGTGTCCGGTGGCGCGGACGTTGTACTGCGCTAGCTCGATCGTGCCGTCGGCGTCGACCAGGAACGTCGACCGGATGACCCCGGTGACGGTCTTGCCGTACATCTTCTTCTCCCCGAACGCGCCCCACTCGGTGAGCACCTTCTTCTCCGGGTCGCTCAGCAACGGGAACGTGAGGCCCTCGGATTCGACGAACTTCGCGAGCTTCGCCGGCTTGTCGGGGGAGATGCCGAGTACGGCGATGCCCGCCTCGTTCAGCTCACCCAGATTGTCTCGGAAGTCGCAGGCCTGCTTGGTACAACCCGGTGTGGCGGCTGCCGGATAGAAGTAGACGACGACCTTGCGGCCGGCATGGTCCGACAACGAGACCGGGTCGCCGTTCGCGTCGGGCAGGGTGAACGACGGGGCTTTGTCGCCCACGGACAGTCGGGTGGTGGTCTCTCCCATGAGAGCCAGGCTAGTGCATGGCCACATGCCCGGATGCCGGGATGTCGTAGCATCGAGACGCTGCCATCTGGTGGTTGGTCCTCGCATCCGGTCGGTTCTTCGGATGGCCGGAGGAGCGGAAGTCATACGAGAAGCGCCGGAAGGATGCAACGTGGCCGGAGATACCGAACGTATCGAGCAGGACATCGCCAAGGCCCGTGAGGACCTCGCCAGCACGCTCGACGCGCTGGCCGAACGCGCCAACCCACAGCGACTCGCTGACGACGCCAAGTCGAAGGCCCTCGCCACCCTGCAGACGCCCGCGGTCAAATACGCGATCGCCGGTGTCGGTGCGCTGGTGCTGCTCATCGTCGTCCGCAAGGTCGCGAAGTGATCGGCTGATCCCGCCAGTGGTGGAGCGAGCTCGCCCACGCAGGCCCGTCAGCGGCAGAAACCGCGCCGACCAGGCGATTTCACTTCTGCCGCGAGGGTCATGTAAGGTTCCATCTCGCAACGCCAAGCGCCATTAGCTCAATTGGCAGAGCAGCTGACTCTTAATCAGCGGGTTCGGGGTTCGAGTCCCTGATGGCGCACAGAGTCCCCAAGACGCCTCGCATCGAGCGGGGCGTCTTGTGGCATCTCAGAGGGTCTGGATCGTCGGCGGTGGTCGATGAACATCTGGTGAACGTTCGGCGTTTCGGGTGCGCAACACGCCACTCGAACGGATGACCGGCGAAGTGTTCGGTCCGATTTCTCGTACACTGGTCCGCGACATCGGGTTCGGAATGTCCGGTTCGGCGATTCGGGTTCGGTGTGCAGTTTTTCTCAGGTTGCGGGGCAGCGTGACCGACCGCTTCGGGGTCGGGACGCCGACAGGCGGGAGTGAGATGGGGATCGGTCGTACTCGGCGGATGCCGCTGATCATCAGCGGTGTGATGCTGGCAATTGTCGCGCTGGTGACGTCGTGCACGCAGGAGGCGTCGTATTCCGACAACGTCAGCAGCTCCAGTCTTTTCGACGACCTGCTCAAGCCGGGTCTCGAGATCACCGAGTGGGCCGAGCGCCCGCTGAACGACAACGCCGTCGGTGTGCAGCCCGGCGCGCCCATCAAGGTGAAGACCAGCGAGGGCACCATCAGCCGGGTGCTGATCAAGAAGTCCGACGGCACCCCCGTCAAGGGCACCCTCGCCGACAACGACACGGTCTGGGTGAGCGACGAAGCGCTCGGTTACAACCGCACCTACACCCTGGAGACCGACGCCGTCGGCATCGGCGGAGCGGTCACCAAGAAGGTCACGTTCACCACCAGCAGTCCGAACAACCTGACGCAGGCCTACCTGACCCCGAGCCCCGGCGAGACCGTCGGTGTCGGGCAACCGGTCGCGGTCAAGTTCGACGAGCCGATCGCGGATCGTCGTGCGGCGCAGCGCGCCATCCGGATCACCACCGATCCTCCGGTCGAGGGGGCCTTCTACTGGATCAGTCCCAGCGAGGTGCGCTGGCGGCCGGCCGAGTACTGGAAGCCCGGCACCAAGGTGCGGGTCGCGGTCAACACCTACGGCATCGATCTCGGTGACGGCCTGTTCGGCCAGGAGAACGTGCGTACCAACTTCACCGTGGGTCGCTCGATGATCGTCACGGCCGACGACAACACCAAGCAGGTCGTCTTCGAACGCGACGGCAAGGTCATCCGGAGCATGCCGACGTCGATGGGCAAGGCCGGCGACGAGACCGACAACGGTATCTACCTGGTCTCGGACAAGCACGACCACATCATCATGGACTCGTCGACCTACGGTGTGCCCATCAACTCGTCGAACGGTTACCGCACCCCGGTCGACTACGCGACCCGGATGTCCTACAGCGGCATCTTCTTCCACTCCGCACCGTGGTCGGTGTGGGCGCAGGGTAATACCAACACGAGCCACGGTTGCCTGAACCTGAGCCCGGCGGATGCGCTGTGGGTCATGGAGAACACCCTCCGCGGCGACCCGGTGATCGTGAAGAACACCACGGGTGGAACACTGTCGGGCACCGATGGTCTCGGCGACTGGAACATCCCGTGGTCAGTGTGGCGTAAGGGCAACGCCGACAACGCGTGACTTGATCGGCCGCCGTCGTGATTCGCAGCCGCTGACCGGGTGGGTCCGGTGATACATTCCCTTCGAATCTGATTCGAGGGGGACACGTGACCGGTCTCGGCCAAGTCCGCTGGCTCGGCCCGGTGTGCGCCGCTGCTCTACTCGCCGGCGGGCTCGGCGGCTCCGCTGCCATCGTGCACGCGGCGCCGTCGACCCCGCTGCCCAGTTCCGGGTGTGCGGCCGACCTGCCGCCGAAGCCTCAGAGAGGTCCGGCGGACCCGCGCGACCTCATTCCACGTCTCCCGGACCGGTTCAGCATCCCGCTGCCGTATCCGCGGATACTGCCGGTGCCGGAGCCGGCCCCGGAAAAGCCGGTGATCCGCATCCCGTCGCAGTAGGCGCCGAAGGATCCGTGTTCGGATCCGTGCCCGGACATCACCGACCCGCCCAGGCCGCGTCCGGGAGCCGGCGGGCCGGCGCTCAGTATCGAGTTTCCCAAGATCACTCTCGATCCGGCGCCGAAGAACATCCCGATCCCGGTGCCGAACCCCGACCCCCCGTCGGTGCCGCCACCACCGCCGGCAGCCGCGCCCGGGGTCGATCCCGGACCCGTCGCACCCAAACCGACGCCGCCACGCATCACCGGTGTCGATCTGGTCAGCACGGTCACCGGCAAGGGTTCGACGAGTCGTACCGACAAGCGATGGCAGATCCACGGGACCGACCTGGGCATCATGTGGGAGTCGCGGCCGGGGCAGGTGGCGATCGCGTTCGGAGACACGTTCGGCAAGGGATTCAGACCGCCCGGCGCCAACGGGCGAGACTGGCGCAGCAATGTACTGGGCTTCTCCACGGACAAGAAGCTCGCCGACGGCATGAGCATCGACACGATGATCCAGGACAGTCGGTGCCACGCCGCCGAACTCCTCAGCGCACGCCGCGTCGACTACTACGAGGTCACCGTGATCCCGACATCGGGATTCGCGATCGGCGACCGACAGTTCATGACGTACATGTCGGTCCGGACCTGGGGCAAGATCCCGGGTCTGTGGCTGACCAACCACGGCGGACTGGCCTACTCCGACGACGGTGGCTCCACCTGGACCAAGGACCCATACGCGCGGTGGGACAACATCTTCGGGACCAGTCAGTTCCAGGTGTCCTCGATGGTGCCGCACGGTGATCACGTCTACATGTTCGGGACGCCCAACTCACGTATCGGCTCGGTCGGTCTGGCACGGGTCCACCGTGATGACGTGCTCAACAAGACGGCCTACCAGTACTGGCGGGACGGGCGCTGGGTACCCGCGCGCGACGGCAATGTGGCGTCGGTGATCTTCGCGGGTCCGGCGGGCGAGGTGTCGGCCCGCTACGACGCGGAGTCGCAGCGTTGGCAGATGACCTATCTCGACGCCTTCCGCGGGTCGATCGTGATACGCACCGCGCGCGAGCCGCAGGGATTGTGGTCCGAACCAGCCGAGTTGGTGCATTCCTCGCGATACGCGCAGCTCTACGGCGGATTCTTGCATCCGTGGTCGAGTGGCGAGGATCTGTACTTCACGATGTCGACCTGGACCGAGTACAACGTCTCGCTGATGCGGGCCAGGGTCCGCTGACCCCGTCAACCCGAATCGCCGTCAACCCGAATCGCCCACCCGGAAGGTGCGGCTCGTGCCGGCGACGGCTCTCGTCGACCCGTTCGCAACCCTGCGGTCGCCGAAGTAGCGGATGCGGTACACCCCGGGCGCATCCACGGGCGGTCGCCAGGTGATCGTGATCCGCGACGTGTCCGCGCTGCCGGCCGGACGCGCCCACCGGAACTCCGTCGACCAGTCGTTGTCGTCGGCGACTGTCGTCCACTCGGTTCCGCTGCGCCGCTGCACTTCCAAGTAGGTCCGGCCGTGTCGGAAGTCGTTGTTGGGATGCGCGCCGACGAACTGCACGGTCACCGTCGAACCGGGGCGGTACTCGCCATCGGGTTGGCGCAGCACGTCGCCGTAGCGGCGTCCGGGTATCGGTCGGTCGGCGGGCACCGGCGGCACCAGATCGGGCTGCAGACCCGATTTGTCGATCGGTGCCGGGCCGCGACCGATCCTGCGACCGGACCTCATCGCGGCCGCGAGCGCGGCGAATTCCTGGAGATAGGCGGAGAGCGTGTAGCGGCCGTACTGGGTCTCGCCGCCTTCGTAGTGCTGTAGGTCGTATTCCTCGGGCGTCGTGACGTACTGGGTGTAGGCGTTGGCGAACCCTTGCACGAGGACGTTGTCGATGTCGGTCCGCAGCTCGTCGGCGACCACCTGACGGAGCCGGAGACCCGCGACGACGGTGACCTCGGCGGGCACGCCGACGAGGACGAGCTCGCCGATGCGCATGAGTTGCAGCGGTACCACCGACGGAATCCAGCCCGACGGCGGCAACAGGCCGAGCGGGAAGGCGATCAGTTTGGGCGCCTGCATGTCTCGCATCCACGGTGCGATCGGCGGGACGCGGTCCCCGCCGAGGGCGGCGACGAGGGGGTTGGTCATGCCCTCCACGAGGAAGGGGAGTGGTTGCTCGTAGTTGTCCTCGCTGCTGGTCGCCACTGCGCCGGCACCCATCATCGCGGGAGTCGTGGAGGCTGGCCGACCGTCGGGTGTGTACCTGCCCGAGATCTTGATCGATGACATGTCAACGTATTTCACGATCGAGTCGACGCCACCCCGCGTCATCGGCCGGGCCGCGTCGAATCCGGTTCTGCCGGCGACATACTGGCGCTCACCGATGACTTCGCAGTTTCGTCTGTTGTTCGTCGTCGGGCCGCTCGGCTCGAACGGCGCCAGTGCGAGATTCGGCGTCATGTCGCCGGAGTTGGTCTGCGGGAACGCCGCGACGAACCCCGGCTGGGTGCGTTCCCACAGATAGCTCGCATACCCCTTGTTGTCACCGGCGATGAGGACGTTGCGGTCGGTGAGGGACGTGCCGTGGGTCGGGAACCATGTGATGGCACCGACATCCCGGCCACCGGAACTGTCGTGCTGTCGTAGTCGCAGCACCGTGACCCGTGGGTCGATCGCGTTCGGGAAGTGGCGTCTGTCCGACGACGGGTTCGCGTCGAAGGCAACCCGGGATCGGTTGCGGCTGGCGTCGTGCAGTTCCTCGCGACCGATCGTGAGCGTGCCCGGTGCCAGATTCTCGTGGGCGCGAACGATGGCGGCGAACATGCCGTCGACCTCGGCGTCGTAGGAGTTCTTCTTGAACCCGAATGCGGCGAGTGAGTACGCGTAGTCCCAGGATGTGCCGCCGCAGGAGGCGTGGGTGTGCTGCGCGTTCAGGTTCACGTTCGACTCGCTGTAGAGAGACCCGAACCGGTTGCGCAACTTGGCCATCAGACCCATGTGGTGCGACTGGAACAGGCAGGCGAGGTCGGCGGTGAGGAAGACGACGCGCTTGCTGGTGGCGGGATGGACGATGATGTAGGCCCGCGCCCAGCATCGTTGGAGGAGTCCGGCCGCGACCTGCTCGGGATTCGAATAACCCATCATGCCCTGCCCGGCCACCGCGCCGGTGACGTCCGCGATTCCGCAGCCGACGAGATAGTCCGTGGACTCCGGCGGCGACGCGGAGGTCTCGCCTGCGGCGAGGGTGCTGCCGAGCGCCGCGCAGGCGGCGGTCGTGGCGGCGCCGGCCATCCACTGTCTGCGTGTGAGGTCCACGTGGCGTCCTTCCGGGCGTCGGACGACACCGTCAGACATGCGGTGTCATCGCGGCACGCACCCCGACGGTGCGGCCGTGTGATCGTGCCTCGCCAGAGGCGTCGACCTCAGTCCTTGTCGCTGTGGTCCTTGTCGCTGTGGTCCCTGTCGCCGGGGATTCCGACGATGAAACCGATCCCGATGAT
Source organism: Gordonia sp. NPDC058843 (assembly GCF_042743165.1). Classification (NCBI taxonomy): domain Bacteria; kingdom Bacillati; phylum Actinomycetota; class Actinomycetes; order Mycobacteriales; family Gordoniaceae; genus Gordonia; species Gordonia sp. NPDC058843. The sequence continues at coordinate 354,535 of NZ_JBHYNC010000001.1, read as the reverse complement.
GATGCACGAGATCAGCGCGACAGCAGGCATGACCCAGTAGGAAGGCATGCAGTGGACGTTACTGCGCCACATGCTCATGCGCCGGGGTTCGGGGACTATTGAGGTCGAAGGTCCCCGAGCGCGGCGGCGAGGTAGTCGTCCTCGACTTCGTTGCCGGGCAGGTCGAGCGCGCGACGGTATGCGTCGGCCGCGCCGCGATCGTCGCCCAGCTCGGACAGCGTGAGTGCCCGGGCGATGTGGAACGGCCGGAACCGATCGAGTTGACTGTCCGACTGCAACCGGTCGAGCATCGCGATGCCGCGCGCCGGCCCGTAGGCGCGACCGACCGCGACGGCGCGGCCGACGCGCACCACGGGGCCGGGATCGTGCGCCTCTAGGAGCCGGTACAGGACCGCGATCTGCGCCCAGTCGGTCTCGCCCGCGGTAGGTGCCTCGGCGTGTACCGCCGCGATTGCCGCCTGGATTGTGTAGGGGCCGGCATCCGACTGTGCCGCAGCACTTTCGGCGAGCGCGATGCCCTCGACGACGAGGCTTCGGTCCCAGAGGTTGCGATCCTGGACGTCCAGCGGGACGGGTCGCCCGTCCGCGTCGAGTCGTGCCGGGCGGCGGGACTGGGTGAGCAGCAGGAGTGCGAGCAGCCCGGTCGTCTCGGCACGGGGGAGAAGTGAGCGCAGGGTGCGCGCGAGGGTGATGGCCTCGTCGGTGAGGTCGTCGCGAACGTGTGCGTCGCCGGTCGAACGGGCGAACCCCTCGGAGAACAGTAGGTAGACCACCCGCAGGACCCCACCGAGCCGACCTGGGAGGTCGTCGCCCCGCGGCGGCGTGAACGGAACGCCCAGTGCGCCGATCCGCTTCTTGGCGCGCACGATTCGCTGCTGGGCCGTCGGGACTCCGATGAGCAACGCATGCGCGACCTCCGCGGTGGTCAGCCCGGCGACGAACCGCAGGGTGAGCGCGATCCGGTCCTCGGCGCGCAGCACGGGATGAGTGCAGGCGAAGAACATGCCGAGTCGCTCGTCGGGGAATCGAGGTGGCGGCGCATCGGCCGGGTCCGTGAAATCCGCGTGCGCGGGGGCCCGTTCGGCCTCGGCGTGCAATCGGGCGAGCTTGCCTGCCAAGACCGATTCACGCCGCACCACGTCGAGTGCCTTGCGTTTGGCCGTCGTCGTCAGCCACGCCTCCGGCGAATCCGGGACACCGGTCCTCGACCAGGTGGTCAGGGCCTGGGCGATCGCATCCTGCAACGCGTCCTCCGCGAGGTCGAGGTCGCCGAATTTCCTGGTGAGAGTGGCGAGTACACGCGCGCGGACGTCACGGTCGACCGCGGACACCGCCCGGCGGGCCACGGACTCCGCGGAATCCGTGGCCGTCGAGCGGCGCGGAGCACGAGACATGGTTCAGTACGGCGCGAGCGGCCGGATCTCGACGTGACCGCCGGGCGCCGAGCCGGGGCTGCGTCGGGCCCACTCGATCGCCTCGTCGACGTTCGCGACGTCGATGACATAGACCCCGCCGACGAACTCCCGCACTTCCGCGAACGGCCCGGACGACGCCACCACCCGCTCGCCGCTGTCGTCGGTGTGCACGACCGCACGCTCGTCCTCGAGGGCAAACGAGCTGACGACGACACCGGCCTTGGTGATCTCCTCGTCGAAGGCGAAGAACTCCTCGGGGCTCGCGCCACCCTCCTCGCCGCACGCCGGATCGTTGACGTGTCCCATGAGCAGCAGTGCGTACTTCATCGTTCCTCCAGTTCTGCCGACTGCGAGTTGCAGGCCGACTGCAGTTCAAGGCCGATGTGGCCATGATGCCGAACCGGATCGGTCCGACACCATGGTGACGTACGACGGTTCCGGGTATCGACAGCCACGCGAAAAAAAGATCGCGACGCGAAAAAACCCCGTCTGCGAATCGCAGACGGGGCTTCGTCGGGGTGGATGACGGGACTCGAACCCGCGACAGCCAGGATCACAACCTGGTGCTCTACCAACTGAACTACATCCACCATCGGCGTCGGAAACCTGGGCGTACGCGCCGGGCCTCAGAGCCATCAATACTCTAGCGGGTCGATGCGGCAGAACTCCAATCGGTTACCCGACCTGCGGGTCAGGCGGGGCCGAGGTCTTTCACGATATCGGCGAGGGCGTCGGTGTCCGGGCCGGGAGCCGGGACGAAGGCCGCCGCGCGGTAGTAGCGCAGCTCCCGGATCGACTCGCGGATGTCGGCCAGTGCGCGGTGCGCGAGGCCCTTGTCCGGCTGGCCGAAGTAGACCTTGGGGTACCAGCGTCGGCACAGCTCCTTGATCGAGCTGACGTCGACCATCCGGTAGTGCAGGTAGGCGTCGAGTTCGGGCATGTCCCGGGTGATGAACCCGCGGTCGGTGGCGATCGAATTGCCCGCGAGGGGAACCGCGCCGGCGGTGGTCACGTGCTTGCGGATGTAGTCCAGGACCATCTTCTCCGCCTCGGCGAGCGAGACCGTGGACGCCCGCACCTCCTCGGTGAGGCCCGACGCCGCGTGCATCTTGGTCACCACATCCGGCATCGACGCCAGGGCAGCGTCGTCGGCGTGGATGACGACGTCGACGCCGTCGCCGAGGATGTTGAGGTCGCTGTCGGTCACGAGAGCCGCGATCTCGATGAGTTTGTCCGACTCGAGTCGGAGTCCGGTCATCTCGCAGTCGATCCACACCAGTTTGTCCTGCACGCGACAACCTTAGCCAACCTCACGCGCAGGGCCGCGGGAGATCGGCGCCCGGGGCTATCGTGTGCTCGTGACCGAAGCCTCCAGTCCCGCCCCCGGCAGTCCGACCCAGGGGAGTCCTGCGCAGGGCATCGCCGCGGGATACGCGTTCGCGACCCCCGCACTCGAACTGGGTGCGGTGTCGGTCTCCGGGCAGGTCGACCCCGATGCCAAGGTGCGAATCCCGCTGTCGATGATGAACCGGCACGGGCTGGTCGCCGGCGCGACCGGGACCGGGAAGACCAAGACGCTGCAGTTGATGGCCGAGCAACTGTCGAGCAACGGCGTCCCCGTCGTGATGGCCGACATCAAGGGCGACCTGTCGGGTCTCAGTCGGGCGGGCACGAGCAACGACAAGATAAACGAACGATCCCGGCAGACCGGCGACGATTGGCAAGCAGCGGCGCACCCGGTCGAGTTCGTCTCGCTGGGATCGGAGGGGATCGGGGTGCCGATTCGCGCCACGATCACCTCGTTCGGGCCGATCCTGCTCAGTAAGGTGCTGGGACTCAACGCGACTCAGGAATCGACCCTGGGGCTCATCTTCCACTGGGCGGACAAGAAGGGGCTGCCGCTTCTCGATCTCAAGGACCTGCGGTCGGTCATCGCCTTCCTCACCGGCGACGAGGGCAAGGCCGAACTGAAAGGGATCGGCGGTGTCTCGCGTCAGACGGCGGGCGTGATCCTGCGTGCTCTGTCGAATCTCGAAGCCGACGGTGGTGACACGTTCTTCGGCGAACCCGAGGTCGACCCCGCCGACCTCATCCGGGTGGCGCCCGACGGACGCGGCATCATCACGTTGTTCGAGCTCGGTACCGCCGCGGCCCGTCCCGCGCTGTTCTCGACCTTCCTCATGTGGATCCTGGCCGACCTCTTCGAGTTCCTGCCCGAGGTCGGTGACCTCGACAAACCCAAGCTGGTCTTCATCTTCGACGAGTCGCACCTGCTGTTCGACGATGCGTCGAAAGCCTTTGTCGACCAGGTCGTCCAGACCGTCAAACTCATCCGGTCGAAGGGCGTCGGCGTCTTCTTCTGCTCCCAGCTGCCGACCGACATCCCCAACGAGGTGCTGTCGCAGCTCGGTGCGCGGGTCCAGCACGCCTTGCGTGCCTTCACTCCCGACGATCAGAAGGCGCTGCGCACGACGGTCAAGACCTATCCGGTGTCGGAGGTCTACGACCTCGAGCAGGCGCTGACGTCTCTCGGCACGGGCGAGGCGGTCGTGACGGTGCTGTCCGAGCGCGGCGCGCCGACGCCGGTCGCCTGGACGGTGATCCGCGCGCCACGGTCGGCCATGGAGGCGATAGGTGGCGACGCGATCACCGCGGCCGCGAAGGCCGGACCGTTGTATGCGAAGTACGGCAGCCCGGTCGATCGGGAGTCGGCCTACGAGATGCTCGCCGCGAACACTCTCGCACCCGGTGAGCCGGCCGATGCCCCGGCGCCGGCTCCGGCCCCACCGCCGGCGCCGGTCCCGACACCGCCGCGCGCACCCGCACCGGAGTCTGCGCCCGAGGGGCCTGGACTACTGACCGAGGTGCTCACGAGCAAGCCGATGCAGAGCTTCCTGCGCTCGGCGGCGAGCGCTGCGGGACGCGAGTTCAGCCGCGCGATCTTCGGCACGGGGCGTCGTCGGCGGCGCTGAACGCTGTCCGGGACGATCCCTACTCGGCGCTGAACCTGCGGTAGAAGCCGCCGACGATCGGTGCCACCACGCCGCGGGGTGTGTACCCGCCGGCGACCGACATCGCCTTGGACAAGGTGCCCGGCACTACGCGCATCTTGTTGTGCGCCAACGCGTCCAGGCTCATGTCGGCGACCTTCGCCGAGGAGTGCCACAGAAAGTCCGGCACGACCTTGTCGACGATGGACGCGTCCTCGGGAGCGGGGGTGTGGGTGCGGACCGGTCCGGGCGCGAGCAGCGTCACGTGTACGCCCTGCGCGGACACCTCGCCGCGCAGCGACTCGCTGAAGCTGTTCACAAACGCCTTTGACGCCGCGTAGGTCGCATTGTTGGGGATCGGCATGTTGCCGGCCGCCGACCCGACCATCAGGATTCCGCCGGAGCCGCGCTTCACCATCTGGGGGAGCACCGCCAGGGTGAGGTCGTGGACGGCGTTGACGTTGAGTCGGACCTGCGCGCGTTCGTAGTCGGCGTCGAGATCGGCCACCGGACCGAACGTGGCGATGCCAGCGTTGTTGCAGAGGATCGAGATGTCGCGCCCGGCGAATTCGGCCGCGAGAACTTCGACCTTCGTCGGGTCGGACAGGTCGACGGCGCGGACCTCGACCGAGACCTCGTGTGCGGTGCGCAGTTCCCCGGCGAGCTCTTCGAGGAGCTCACCGCGGCGGGCGACGAGGATGACCGAGTGGCCCCGAGCGGCCAACGCGCGTGCGAGTTCCCGTCCGATCCCGGACGAAGCCCCGGTGACGACGGCGCGGGCGGTGGCGGAGGGCGGCGGTACCGGCATGTCGCAATGGTAGCCGCCGCCTCTCGTGCCGAGACCGACCGTCAGTCGATGCCCGCGGCGACCTCGGTGCCCTGGCGGATCGCGCGCTTCGCGTCGAGCTCGCCCGCGTAGTCGGCACCGCCGATGACGTGCGTGGTGACGCCGGCCAAGGTCAGCGGGTCGACGAGGTCGCGCACCGACTCCTGGCCCGCGCAGATCACCACGTTGTCGACCTCGAGGACGCGGGTCTCGGTGACGTTGCCCTCGTCATCGCGGAAGCTCAGATGCAGGCCCTGATCGTCGATCTTGTCGTACGATGCGCCGCTGATCTGCTCGACGCCCTTCATCTTCATCGTCGCGCGGTGAACCCAGCCGGTGGTCTTGCCGAGGGACTTACCTTGCTTACCGGTCTTACGCTGGACCAGGTAGACCTGGCGCACCGGCGGAAGCGGCCGCGGCTTGGTGACGAAGCCGGGCTTCTCCGGGTCCTCGGTGACGCCCCATTCCTGTTCCCACTCTTTGAGGTTCAGAGTCGGCGACTCGTCGGTCGTGAGGAACTCGCTGACGTCGAAACCGATACCTCCGGCACCGATCACAGCCACTCGCTTGCCGATCTCCCGGTGTCCGAGCACGGCCTCGGCGTAGGACATCGCCATCGGGTGGTCGACGCCGGGGAAGCTCGGGATGCGCGGCACGACGCCGGTTGCGACGATCACGTCGTCGAACTTCTCGGCGATGATCTGCTCGGCGTCGGCCCTGGTGTTGAGCCGGACCTCGATGCCGAGCACCTCGATCTGGCGGGTGAAGTAGCGGATCGTCTCCTTGAACTCCTCTTTGCCGGGAATGCGTGAGGCGATGGAGAATTGGCCGCCGATGGCCTCCCCGCCCTCGAACAGGGTGACCTTGTGGCCGCGCTGCGCACCCGCCACGGCGGCCGACAGGCCGGCCGGGCCCGCGCCGATCACGGCCACGCGCTTGGCCTTTCGCGTCGGGCCGAGGATGAGTGTGGTCTCGCGGCCGGCGATCGGATTCACCAGGCACGACACGTGTTTGCCGACGAAGGCGTGGTCGAGGCAGGCCTGGTTGCAGCCGATGCAGGTGTTGATCTCGTCGGAGCGACCTTCACGGGCCTTGTTGGCCAGGTGGGGATCGGCCAGGAACGGCCGGGCCATCTGGATGGCGTCGACTCGACCGTTCGTGAGGATCTCCTCACCGAGTTCCGGGGTGTTGATGCGGTTGGCCGCGATCAGCGGGATCGACACCTCGTCGCGCAGACGCTCGGTGAACTTCACGAACGCGCCACGCGGAACCGAGGTGACGATCGTCGGCACCTGCGCCTCATGCCAGCCGATGTCGGTGTTGATCGCGTCGACGCCGTACTGCTCGGCCTTGCGGGCCATCAGCGCGACCTCGTCCCAGGTCTGTCCCTTGCGGATGAGGTCGGCGATCGACTGGCGCAGGATGACGGGGTAGTCGCGCGGGACCTGCCGGCGGATCTCCTTGATGACCTCGACCAGGAAACGCTGGCGGTTCTCGGTGCTGCCGCCCCATTTGTCGGTGCGGTCGTTGGTGTGCGGGCAGAGGAACTGGTTGATGAGGTAGCCTTCGCCGCCCATGATCTCGATGGCGTCGTAGCCGGCCTTGCGGGCGAGCTTCGCGGACTGGCCGAAGGACCTGATGACGTGGCGGATGATCGGCTCGGTCATCCGAAGGTGCTTGAACGGGTGGATCGGCGACGGATCGGTGCCGGGGGCGACCTTGAACGGTGTGTAGCCGTAACGGCCGGCGTGGATCAGCTGCATGGCGATCTTGCCGCCCTCGTCGTGCACGGCCTTGGTCACGCGCCTGTGGCGGGTCATGTCGACGACGTTGGTCATCTTGCCGCCGGCGAACGCGAGCAGCCCGGTCCGGCTGGTTCCGAAACCGCCGGTGATGATCAGTCCTGCACCGCCTTTGGCGCGTTCGGCGAAGTACGCGGCCAGCTTGTCGGTGTCCCAGAACCGGTCTTCGAGACCGGTGTGCATCGACCCCATGATCAATCGGTTCTCGATTGTCATGCCCCCGATCTGCAGGGGCGTGAACAGGTGCGGATAGTGCTGGTTCGGTTGTGCCGTCGGGGCTGACATGGCGCGACCTTTCATCTCGGTGAACCTGGGTGGTCGGTGGGCGGTGTTGACTTGATCTGTGGGACTCGCGAATTCAGCTCTCGGACAATTCGCGTTCGAGTCCGTAGATGACCTCGTCGCACCACTCGATGTATCCCTGCTCCTGGCGGATGCCACCGCGTAGGACGAGGTACTGATGCAGCTTGCGGCCGAGGAGCGCGTCGGGATCGGGGTAGTAGTCGGCCTGGAAGCCGGTGTAGAGCTTGAGCTGCTCGAGATGTTCGTCGCGGTGAGCCTTGAGTTCACCGATGATCGCGGCGAGGTCGCCGAACTCCGCGGCCCGCAACTTCACGCCGATGTCGCTGCGAAGCGGTTGCAGCGGAGTCGGACTTATCGCCCAGTCGGCAAGTGCGTCACGACCGGCATCGGAGATCGTGTAGACCTTCTTGTCCGGACGACCGTCCTGGCTGACCGATTCGACGCTGACCAACTCGTCGTCCAGGAGCTTCTTGAGCGTCCGGTAGATCTGCTGGTGCGTGGCCGACCAGAAGTAGCCGATGCTGCGATCGAACTGCTGGCCGATCTCATAGCCCGTTCCCGGTCGCTCTGCCAGCGACACCAGAATCGCGTGTTCGAGCGCCATGGGAGCAAGCTAACACTGCAACAACGCACTATGCAACAAGGTGTATATGAGTCGAGTTGCATATCCCAGCGAGCGAAGCCGTCGGTGAGCGGACCCGAAGTGAGGCGTCGGCGGGATCCGTGCCGCACACTGTTCGGCATGAGTGAACCGGAGACGAGGTCTCTGAATCTGCTGTCGTGGAAGCTGACCGACAACGCCGTGGTGGCGCCGGAGGAACGGTTGACCTGGCCTCGCACGGTCAGCATCGGTCTGCAACACGTGGTCGCGATGTTCGGCGCGACGTTCCTGGTGCCGGTGCTGACCGGGTTCCCGCCATCGACGACGCTGTTCTTCTCCGGTGTCGGCACGATCCTGTTCCTGCTGATCACCCGCAACCGGCTGCCCAGCTACCTCGGTTCGAGCTTCGCCATCATCGCGCCCGTGACCGCAGCCGTCGCATCCGACGGCGCGTCGTCAGCGCTGGGTGGACTCGTGGCGGTCGGCGCGATGCTCGTTCTCATCGGTGTCATCAGTCATTTCGCCGGGGTCAGATGGATCGAGACCCTGATGCCGCCGGTGGTGACCGGCGCGATCGTCGCTCTGATCGGCCTCAACCTCGCGCCGGCGGCCAAGAACAACTTCGTCGAGGACCCTGTTCTCGCGACCATCGTGCTGGTGCTGCTGGTGGCCTCCGCGGTGCTGTTCCGCGGCTTGCTCGGACGACTGGCGATCTTCCTGAGCGTCGTGGTCGGTTATGTTCTGGCGCTGGTCCTCGACCGGATCGACAGCGACAACGACTTCATCGACACCTCCGGCATCGGCGACGCGGCGTGGATCGGTCTGCCCGACTTCCAGACGCCCACGTTCGACCTGGGTGTCCTGCCGTTGTTCCTCCCTGTGGTGCTGGTCCTGGTCGTCGAGAACATCGGCCACGTGAAGTCGGTGGCGATGATGACCGGCAAGGACTACGACGCCACCATGGGTCGGGCCCTGGCCGCTGACGGAGTGGCCACGATGCTGGCCGGCAGCGGCGGCGGTTCGGCCACCACGACGTATGCCGAGAACATCGGCGTGATGTCGGCGACCAAGGTGTACTCGACCGCTGCCTACTGGGTGGCCGGCGGCGCCGCGATCCTGTTGGGGCTCTCGCCCAAGGTCGGCGCCGTGATCGCCGCGATCCCACCCGGCGTACTCGGCGGCATCACGACCGCGCTCTACGGCCTGGTCGGTGTCATCGGCGTGCAGATCTGGGTGGCCAACAAGGTCGACTTCTCCAAGCCGATCAACCAGTTCACCGCCGCGATCCCGCTCATCATCGGCATCGCCGACTACACCTGGCAGGTCGGCGACCTCGTCTTCGCCGGAATCTCGCTGGGTTCGGTCGCGGCGCTGGTCATCTACCACTCCATGCGGCTCATCGGCAGATGGCGGGGGACCGTCGACGTGGGCCGGGACGGGCAGTCACCACGGCAGCCGTAACGGGATGTCGGGAATCGGGCCCGGCAGGTCGAGGTCGCCGTCGGCGCGATCGTTGAAGAGATAGAGCCACCACAGCGGAGCAGGCGCACCGAGCGGCGGCGGTGGGAGTTCGGGGACGTCGGGCCTGCGAGGGACGTACACGTCGGGCTCTGCGCCGACGATGACCTTCACCATGTTCTGGAAGGCGGTCGATTCCGGATCGTCCCAGTACGCGCCGTGCGTGATCAGCCCCCCGTCGACCGTGCGCTCGTTTCCGTCGACTGGGCGTCCATTTTCGTCGACTGTGCGGCCAGTGATGTCGACTGTGCCGGTGTCGAGCCGGATCACGCCGGGGGCGGTGTCGGGGTCGTGGCCATGGGGGTTCCCGGGGAGGGACTGCACGTAGTGGATCGGGTCGCCGGGGAAGGTCAGCGAATAGCGATCGACGCCGTCGGGATGTGGCGTGTCGTAGATGCCGGTACCCGCCGACGACGCGTAGACGACGCGATCGGGCGCGAGACCGAGTTGTTCGGCCGAGCCCACGATCGAGCCGCCGTAGCTGTGGCCGATGTAGGTGGTGGTTGCACCGGGTGCGTGGTCCGCGATCTCGGCGTCGAGTTCGTGGCCGAACAGTTCGAGGCGGTGGGCCATGGCGGCGGCGAAGCTCGGGCTCGCCGCCGCGCGCAGGTCCGGCGGGAAGTCGCCGTCGAGGTAGAGGAACACCGGGCCGCCGGTTCGTGCCGCGAGTTCGGTTGCCGCCGTTCGGTTGTGACCGACGGCGGTGTCGATGTTCGTGCCCGTGCCGGGAACGTAGGTCGCCGTGTTCGTGGTGCCGGCCCGCAACGATCCGATCATCTCGACCATGCGTCCCCGTGGGGTGTTGACGAAGGTGATGAAGGTTCGCTCGACCAGCCCGTCGTCACCGCGGCGGGCTTCGTCGGGACCGGTGTCGGGGCGGGGCTCGAGAAGCCCGCGCAGTGTCTGAGCTCGGCGGCCCTGTCCGCGGCCGGCCTGAACCTCGTCGACGAGGGCGTTGCGGATGTTGATCTCGTTGGCCTGGGCACGGATCGCGAACGGAATGCCCGGCAGATTGCCGAGGACGTGCGGATTCGCCTGCATCAGGCGTCGCACGTCGGCCGGCCTCATCTGTTCGACGACGTCGCGGACCTGGGCCGGTGTGAGGGTCTCCAGCATGTGGACGGCCGCGTCGGCATCCATCTCGGTACCGCCCGGCAACCGGACGTCGGGTTGACCGGTGATCATCGACGAGAGATCGGCCGCGAAACCCTCGAGTCGTTCGCCGTAGCGCTCGTCGAGTGTGTCGATGGTGTCGAGCGCGTCGGAGACGGAGCTCTCGAGGAGGGCGGCCTGGCCGGCGAGTCCGGTGTCGGGGTGGGTGACCGTGCCGTCGTCGAAGACGGTGAAGCCCAGGCCCTCTGCTCCCCGGACGACGCCCAGCGCGAAGTCGCGGGCGTGGGAGAGGTCGGCGCCGGCGTCGGTCGCCTCGTCGGCGACCATGTGCAGCACGTTGCGTACCTCGCCGGCGTGATCGTGTTCGGCCCAGATGACCTGGTGCGCCGCGTCGTGCGTGACACCCGACCACGACGACGCGGCGTCGAAGGCGCGTACCGCGGTGTCGAGGCCGGTGTCGAGGGACTCCGCGACCGCGGTCGCCGCGGACCCGGCGTCGGTGAACGTCTGCGGACTCCACGCGCGCAGTTGCGAAACGGTGGGCCGCATCAGCGGTCCTCGAGAGCCCGCAACCGCGCGCCCGAACGGGCATCGGCGGCCACGGTCGTCGAGTCGAAGATCCGCAGCATCTCGCCCATCGTGGTCAGACGTTCGCCGATCGAGTCGACCGCCAGTCGCGCGGGGCGGGCGGCCGCTGAGAGCGCACGCGCCACGCGACTCGATGGGCCGACGACCGCACCGATGGCCTCGACGTCCGCGGCGTGGATCGCGATCCCGGAAGCCCTCCAGGTACGCGCGATCTCCTGCACCTCGGCGGTATCGACACCGAATTGCGAAGTCCTTGAACGGCTTTCGCTTCGTCGCCCGCGGGACAGGGGCGGAAATCCGGACAGTGGGCCGGGGAGTGTCATGGTCCTCCAGGGAGTCGCGACCCACCGAAGTGTGGGGCAGGACTATGACGCACGGAGTGCCCGGAACGGTTCCCGGCGTCGGTCATGGACACACGGAGTGCCCCCGGCAGGACTCGAACCTGCGACCTAGGGATTAGAAGGCCCTTGCTCTATCCACCTGAGCTACGGAGGCTGACCGGCGCGCGCGTGAGAGGCACGTGGCGCCGGGCACAGAGAGTCTACGACACGGCGACCGCTGTGCCGCAGACCACGGCGGGCCAGGTCGAATTGGGATCGCGTCAGTTGCCGGTCCTACAGTTGAGTCATGACCCGCACGTCGACGCCCGCCTCCGCGGAGCAGCATCGCGACGCGATGAACGAACCGCGCGGCGTCGTCACCGCGATCCTGTGGGCATCGGGTTGGCTCGCCGCGATCGTCGCTGTCGCCGTCACCGCGATCTCCGCGGCGTCGGCGCTCCGGCTGACCGGCGTACCCGATCCGGGTCCGCTGACGACCTATGGTGCGCCGGCGCTGACGGCGGTCGGCGAGTTCGCCGCGGCGATCGCACTCGGGTCGGCGGTGTTCGCCGCGTTCTTCGTGCCGCCCCAGGCGAGCGGTGTGCTCGACGTCGGGGGCTATCGCGCCATCCGGATCGCGGCCGCCGGCGCGTTGTCGTGGTCTGTCTGTGCCCTCCTCCTGATACCCCTGTCGGCGTCGGAGGTGAGTGGGGCGCCGCTGTCGGAGGCGATCCGGCCCGCGAATCTGCTGACCGCGTACAGCCAGGTCGCCGAGGTGCGCACGTGGTTCTGGACGGCGGTGTTCGCGCTGGTCGCCGCCATCATCGCCCGGATGACCCTGCACTGGGGTCCGACGATCGCGGTCATCGCGTTCGCCGTCTTCAGCCTGATGCCCTCGGCGCTGGCGGGGCACTCCTCGTCGGGTGGCAATCATGACGTGGCCACCAACAGCCTGATCCTGCACATCATCGGCGCGACCCTGTGGCTCGGCGGTCTCGCCGCCGTCGTGGTCTACGCACTTGCCGACGGACGGTGGCGCGCACTGGCGGTCCGACGGTTCTCACGCGTCGCGTTCTGGTGCATCCTCGTCGTCGGCGCCAGCGGTGTCGTCAACGCTCTGGTCCGGGTGCCGCTCGGCGATCTGTTCTCCGACACCTACGGCCGTCTCGTCGTGGCGAAGGTGGTGGCCCTCGTCGTACTCGGCGGGCTGGGCGCCTGGCATCGCCGGGTGACCATCGCGCAATTGGACTCCGACGACAAGCCCTCGCTGTTCGTCCGGTTCGGACTGGTCGAGCTGGCGGTCTTCGCGGCGACCTTCGGTCTTGCCGTCGGCCTGGGCCGGACACCGCCGCCCCTCGTCGACACCGCGCAGATCTCGGCGACCGAGAACGCCATCGGGTACGACCTCGACGGCCCGCCGACCTTCGTCCGCCTTCTCACCGAGTGGCGCTTCGACCTGATCTTCGGACTCGCGGCCATCGTGCTCGCCGTCGTGTATCTGCGCGGTGTCATCCGTCTGAAGCGTCGCGGCGATGCCTGGCCGGTCGGACGCACCGTCGCGTGGGTCCTCGGGTGTCTGCTGCTGTTGCTGGCGACGTCGTCGGGATTCGGCCGGTATGCCCCGGCGATGTTCAGCATCCACATGATCGCGCACATGCTGATGTCGATGATGGTGCCGGTACTGCTGGTGCTCGGCGGCCCGGTGACGCTCGCGTTGCGGGCGCTGCCGCCGGCCGGTCGGGGCAATCCACCGGGCCCGCGCGAGTGGATTCAGCTCGGCGTGCACTCGGCGCCGTCCCGGATCCTGACGCATCCGCTGATCGCCGCGGTCATGTTCGTCGGCAGCTTCTACGTTCTCTACCTGGGCGGCCTGTACGAGGCCGTGGTCCAGTACCACGCGGCGCACCTGCTCATGAATCTCCACTTCCTGCTCAGCGGCTACCTCTTCTACTGGCTGGTGATCGGCATCGACCCCGCGCCACGTCAGGTGTCGCCGGTGGCGAAGCTGGGCATCGTGATGGGCTCGATACCGTTCCACGCGTTCTTCGGCATCGCCCTCATGATGACGACCGCGGTCATCGCCGAGACCTATTACCGCGGCCTCAATCTCCCGTGGAACTACGACCTGTTCGACGATCAGCGCGTCGGGGGCGGAATCGCTTGGGCCGCAGGCGAGATCCCGCTGGTGGTGGTCTTGCTCTCGCTGTTCGTGCAGTGGCAACGCAGCGACACCCGGCAGGCACGACGCTACGACCGCAACGCGGTACGCGACCACGACGCCGACCTCGGCAGCTACAACGAGATGCTCAAGGAACTCAACAAGCGCGGCTGAGCTGCAACAGGTCTCAGCTGGACCCCATCGACACCGTGCACACCGACGACACGGCCTGCACCAGGGCGCCGATGTGGAGCGGATCGAAGCCGTATCCGGCAGCGCTGGAGCCGGTCGCAGCGACCAGTTCCGGTGGGCAGCGGGGGCTCACCACGAGTCCGCGTGCAGCGGCCAGCCCGTCGACGACAGCCACGTTGTATTCGTTGATCGCCGTCCGGACCGGTCCGAGATCCGGTGTCGCGGGCGGGGCCGTCTGGCCGGGCAGCCGCCACCGGGCGAACAACCCGCGCTGTACGGTCTTGCTCGCCTCGATCTGGTCGCGGAACACCGCGCGTACGTAGGTGGGGTCGAGGTCACGGTCGAGAGCCAGCTGCGACACGGTGTCGAGGACCACCTGTTCGCGCGCCGGATCGTCGATGGCCGCACCGGAAGCCCACTTCGTCGCCGCGACGGTGTCGGCCAGTGCGAGTCGGCCCGCGATCGCCTCGGTCAGGCCCGTCACCGTCGGCTGTGTGCTCGGCGCCGCGCCCGATAGGGGTGGGGCCATCAGCATCGTGGCCGCCGCGATCAGACCGACCAGGAACACCCGCATGCGCATCCCGGAATTGTATGGGCGAGGCGCCAGGTGCACCGGTGATCTGTGGGTAACCCGTCGAGTTCTCCACAGCTGCGCGACGTCGACGTTTGCGGGCCCCGTCGCGGGTGATGCTGATGCGGCCACATCTTCCCGTGGCCGACACCCGTAGGAGACGACCATGTTTGAGACGTACACGACCGTCATCGGAACCGTAGTGTCCGATCCCCGCCGGCGGCAGACGACCACCGGTGAGGACGTGATCTCCTTCCGCGTGGCGTGCACCTCGCGCCGCATCGACAAGAACACCGGCGAGTGGACCGACGGTCCCACGCTGTACCTGACGGTCAGCTGCTGGCGGCGTCTGCTGACCGGGGTCGGCCTGGCGATCGCCAAGGGGCGGCCGGTGATGGCGCACGGTCAGATCAAGACGAACGAATACCCGTCGGCGGACGGCTCCCGACGTTCCGATCTGGAGATGACGGCGGTGGCCGTCGGGCTCGACCTGAGCCGTTGCGTCGTCACCTATCGGGGCACGCCCGCCCAGGGGCGTGCGGCCGAGGCGCCGGTCGTTGCGGCGGCGGTACCCGAGGCCCGGGAGCCCGCGGCGTGACCGTCGGTCAGATCCCGGCCGGTTCGCGCAGCGATTCAACGACGCGTCGTTCGACGAGCAATGGCACGAAATCGCGCACCCGGACGTCGCGGAAGTGGCCGTAGGCCTCGTCGACCGTCCGGTCGATCTCGAGCCGGGGCCGGCCGGGGTTCGACGCGCGAACCCGGGATCGGATCTGTTCGATGGAGCGCTGCTCGTCGTTGCTCGCGTGCATTCGACGACCGTATTGCGTCGCCCCCGCCCCGACAGTGACGCAGCACTCACCTCCGCGTGAAAACAATGAACATAAATGCCGGGCGGCCGCGGGCGGAGTCGGCGAGAGCGGGTGCGGCGCCCACCGGCGGGGCGATCGCCGGTGGGCGGCGACTAGGCTGGATTCGATATGTGCGCGCTCTGGCTCGCACCCCCGCTTCCGCGGCTGACAATCACACGGCATCGAGCAGGTCCGAAGGAGTTTTCACGTGGCTGAGTTCATCTACACGATGAAGAAGGTTCGCAAGGCGCACGGCGACAAGGTCATCCTCGACGACGTCACCATGTCGTTCTACCCGGGCGCCAAGATCGGCGTCGTGGGTCCCAACGGCGCGGGTAAGTCGTCGATCCTGAAGATCATGGCGGGCCTCGACCAGCCGTCGAACGGCGAGGCCTTCCTCGACCCCGACGCGACCGTCGGCATCCTGCTGCAGGAGCCGCCTCTCAACGAGGAGAAGACGGTCAAGGAGAACGTCGAGGAGGGCATGGGCGAGATCAAGGTGAAGCTCGATCGCTTCAACGAGATCGCCGAACTGCTGGCCACCGACTACTCCGACGAGCTGATGGAGGAGATGGGCAAGCTCCAGGAAGACCTGGACAACAACGACGCCTGGGATCTCGACTCCCAGCTCGAGCAGGCCATGGACGCGCTGCGCTGCCCGCCGGCCGACTCACCGGTCACCCACCTCTCCGGTGGTGAGCGCCGCCGCGTCGCGCTGTGCAAGCTGCTGCTGCAGAAGCCCGATCTGCTGCTGCTCGACGAGCCCACCAACCACCTCGACGCCGAGTCGGTCCTGTGGCTCGAGCAGTTCCTCGCGAGCTACCCGGGCGCCGTGCTCGCCGTGACACACGACCGGTACTTCCTCGACCATGTCGCGCAGTGGATCTGTGAGGTCGACCGCGGCAAGCTGCACCCCTACGAGGGCAACTACTCCACCTACCTGGAGAAGAAGGCCGAGCGTCTCGAGGTCCAGGGCAAGAAGGACCAGAAGTTGCAGCGGCGCCTGAAGGAGGAGCTCGCGTGGGTTCGTTCGGGCTCCAAGGCACGCCAGACCAAGAACAAGGCCCGACTGTCCCGCTACGAGGAGATGGCCGCCGAGGCTGAGAAGACGCGCAAGCTCGACTTCGAGGAGATCCAGATCCCGACCCCGCCGCGTCTGGGCGACGTCGTGGTCGAGGTCAGCCACCTCGACAAGGGATTCGACGGACGCGTCCTCATCAAGGACCTGTCGTTCACGCTGCCGCGTAACGGCATCGTCGGTGTGATCGGTCCGAACGGCGTCGGCAAGACCACGCTGTTCAAGACGATTGTCGGGCTCGAGGAGCCCGACTCGGGCAACGTGAAGGTCGGCGAGACGGTCAAGCTCAGCTACGTCGATCAGAGCCGCGCGAACATCGACCCGAAGAAGAACGTCTGGGAGGTCGTCTCCGACGGACTCGACTACATCGAGGTCGGCCAGAACGAGATGCCCTCGCGGGCGTACGTGAGTGCCTTCGGGTTCAAGGGACCCGACCAGCAGAAGAAGGCCGAGGTCCTCTCCGGCGGTGAGCGCAACCGCCTCAACCTCGCGCTCACCCTGAAAGAGGGCGGCAACCTGATCCTGCTCGACGAGCCGACCAACGACCTCGACGTCGAGACCCTCGGTTCGCTGGAGAACGCACTCGAGAACTTCCCCGGCTGCGCTGTGGTCATCAGCCACGACCGCTGGTTCCTCGATCGGACCTGTACCCACATCCTGGCGTGGGAGGGCAACGTCGAAGAGGGTCAGTGGTTCTGGTTCGAAGGCAACTTCGAGGCCTACGAGGCGAACAAGATCGACCGCCTCGGCGCCGATGCCGCCCGCCCCCATCGGGTCACCCACCGCAAACTCACTCGCGACTAATCCCTCTCCCGTCGGGAACGGGTGACTAGCATCGGCAGATGTGACGTCACTCGTTCCGGACGCGGTGAACCGCTACTTCAAATCGCGGACCGACGGGTCGGCGACTGAGTCGGCCGCCGACCAGGTCCTGCGGCACCTCGACGTGGCGCGGGTCCGCCGCCGCGGGCATGCGCTGGTCGAAGTGACCGCGGGCGAGGGCGGGACGGTCGAGATCCTCGTCGTGAACGACGACATGCCGATGCTCGTCGAAGCAGTCCTGGCCACGGTCGAGGCACACGACCTCACCGTCGACCGCATGGACCATCCGGTCATGCCCGTACATCGGGACCCCGACGGAACGCTCATCGGCATCGACGAAGGCGAGTCGGCCGCGGAGTCGTGGATCGTCGTCAGTGGGCTGACGCGACATCCGGGTGCCGATCCGGAACCCTTACGCGCCGACCTGCGCAGGGTGGTGGCCCGGGTGATCGACGTCGATGCCGATACGTCGGCGATGCGTTCTCACATGGTCGCGTGTGCCGCCGCGATGTCCGGCGCGGTTTCGGAGACCGACACCTCTGAGACCGACCACGAGGAGTACGCCGCCCTACTCGAGTGGTTCGCGGGCAACCACCTCCATCCGCTCGGCTGGTCGTGGGTGGGAGCGGACGGGTCCGAGGATGCCGAGCGCCTCGGCGTCTGGCGAACCGACTCCGTCGACCGCGACTTTCCCTCGGTCACCGACCGGCCGCTGGTACCCCGGGTCAGCCGGGTGTACGTCGCCACCGGCATCCAACGAACGAATTTCCCAGTGCTCCTGCAGGTTCCGACGTTCGACGAGAACGGCGAACACGACGGGGAGCATCGTTTCCTGGGTACGCTCACATCGGCGGGCAACCATCAGGCCGTCCTCGATGTCCCGGTACTGCGGACCAAGGTGCACGACGTGCTCGCACACGCGGGCGTCGACGAGGACTCCTTCGCCGGTCAGTCGATGATCGAGCTGCTGCAGAACTACCCGCTGGTGGAGATGTTCGCGTCCTCCGAGGACGAGCTCGAACGTCGCCTCACCGAGATGCTCGACGCGGTGGCGACGCGGTCGCTGCGCCTGTTCGTACGCACCAACTTCGACGGGCGCACCGCGGTTGCGCTCATCTATCTACCCCGGGACCGCTACAACACCCAGAGCCGGCTGGCCCTCGAGCGCGCACTGGTCGCCGAGGTGGACGGGACCGCACTGGAATACACGGCACGGGTCAGCGAGATGCCCCTGGCGTTGTTGCAGGTGCTGGTCTGCATCGACCCGGCAACCGCGGCCGAACTCGGTTCCGTGGACACCGGATCGCCGGCGCACGCACGGATGCAGGCCGCGCTGGCCGCCGCGATCCGCAGCTGGGACGAACGGGTCCGCGAACTGGCCACCGCCGAGGACCTCCCGGGACTCGACGGTGGCCCGGACGTGCTGCTGCGCCAGTTGTCCTCGTTGTCGGAGGACTACAAGGAACTCCGCCAGCCGCGTGCTGCGCTCGCCGACCTCATCCGCGTGGTGCGCCTGCAACCGGGTGAGATCGACGTGACCCTCGACGCCGCAGGCGAGACGACCGACGGGCAGCGGGACCGGTGGATCTTCACGCTGTACCTCTGCGGTGCATCGGCGACACTCACCGATGTGCTGCCGGTGCTGCACAGCCTCGGCCTCGACGTCCTGGAAGAACATCCCTACGAGATCCATCGCCTCGACCGAACAGTCTGCTGGGCATACGAATTCAGTGTGCAACTCGCGGCCGGGATGACGGTGGACCTCGACCACTCCGACGACCTCGCGGGCCGGTTCACCGAGGCGTTCCGGCAGATCTGGCTCGCCGGCGCGGATGTCGACGCCTACAACGAACTCGTCATCCGATCGGGCCTGGGCTGGCGATCGGCGGCGATGCTGCGGGCCTACGGGCAGTACCTGCGCCAGTGCGGGTTCTCCTACAGTCCGGCACACGTCGCCAGCGTCCTCGGTCAGCACCTCGCCATCACCCGGGGCCTCGTCGACCTGTTCGTGGCGTCGTTCGACCCCGTCACCGCCGACGAAGAGCGCCGAGCGAGACTTCGAGATCAGCTCCACGAGGAGATCGGACTCGTGCTGAGCCTCGATGCCGACCGCATCGTCTCCGCGTTCGCCGCCGTCCTCATGGCAACCGACCGCACCAATTACTTCGTCGGCGGCCGGTCCACCGGTGAAGACCACTGTCCGGTCATCTCGTTCAAACTCCGCCCGCGCGACATCCCGCAGACCCCGAAACCCCGTCCGCTGCACGAGATCTTCGTGTACTCGCCGCGTGTGGAGGGGGTGCATCTGCGGTTCGGATCGGTGGCACGAGGCGGTCTGCGGTGGTCGGACCGGCGTGAGGACTTCCGAACCGAGATCCTCGGACTTGCCAAGGCGCAGGCAGTGAAGAACGCCGTGATCGTGCCGCTCGGCGCGAAGGGTGGATTCGTCGTCAAACGACCGCCGCCACCCTCCGGTGACGCCGCACGGGACCGGGACGCGCAGCGCGACGAGGGGATCGCCTGCTACCGGCAGTTCATCGCCGGCCTCCTCGACGTGACCGACAACATCGACCTCACGACCGGAGAGGTGATCCCCGCCCGCGGTGTCGTCCGGCTCGACTCCGACGACACCTACCTGGTGGTCGCGGCCGACAAGGGCACCGCGTCGTTCTCCGACATCGCGAACGACGTGTCGACGTCGTACGGGTTCTGGCTCGGCGACGCCTTCGCCTCCGGTGGCTCGGCCGGGTACGACCACAAGGCCATGGGCATCACCGCTCGTGGCGCGTGGGAGTCGGTCAAACGCCACTTCCGCGAGATGGGTACCGACACCCAGTCGCAGGACTTCACCGTCGTCGGGATCGGCGACATGAGCGGCGACGTCTTCGGGAACGGCATGCTGCTCAGCGAGCACATCAGGCTCGTCGCGGCCTTCGACCATCGGCACATCTTCATCGACCCCGACCCGCAGGCGGCGGCGTCGTTCGAGGAACGCAAGCGGCTCTTCGGACTGCCGCGGTCCTCGTGGGCCGACTACGACACGGATCTCATCAGCGTGGGTGGCGGGGTGTGGGCGCGCGACCGCAAGTCCATCCCGATCACCCCGGAGATCGCCGACGCACTGGGCCTCGACGAAGCCGTCGGGGAACTCACACCGCCCGAGCTGATCCGCGCGATCCTGCTCGCTCCGGTCGACCTGTTGTGGAACGGCGGCATCGGCACCTACGTCAAGGCCTCGACCGAATCGCACGGGAGCGTGGGCGACAAGTCCAACGACCCGATCCGCGTCGACGGCAACGAGGTGCGGGCCAGGGTGATCGGTGAGGGCGGCAATCTCGGGGTCACCGAGCGCGGTCGGATCGAGTTCGACCTGGCCGGGGGCCGCATCAACACCGACGCCCTGGACAACTCGGCCGGTGTCGACTGTTCCGACCACGAGGTCAACATCAAGATCCTGCTCGACTCGGCGGTCTCCGCGGGTGAGCTCGACGCAGGCGATCGCGATCCGCTGCTGGAGTCGATGACCGACGAAGTCGCCGAACTCGTTCTCGCCGACAATATCTCGCAGAACTCCGAGCTCGGATTCTGCCGGACCTTCGAGCTGGATCGCGTGGCGGTCCACGCCCGCATGCTCGAACACCTCGCCGCCAAGCGGGGCGTCGACCTGCGTCTGGAAGCACTGCCCGAGGCGCGCGAACTGCGCAGGCGCGTCGGTGGCGAACTGCACCGCGGCCTCACCTCACCCGAATTCGCCACGCTCATGGCTCATGTCAAGCTCGAGTCCAAATCCGACCTGCTCGCCACCGACCTACCCGACAACGACGTGTTCGCACCCCGCATCGCGCGCTATTTCCCGGACGCGGTCCGCGCCAAGTACCCCGACGCGATCGGCGGGCACCGGCTGCGCCGCCAGATCGTGGCTACGACTCTCGTCAACGACGTCATCGACCACGCAGGCATGACCCATCTGTTCCGGTTGAGCGAGGGGAGCAGCTGCACCACCGAAGAGGGGGTGCGCGCATACGTGGTGTCCAACAAGGTCTTCGGCATGAACGAGGTCTTCGAGGGCATCCGGCACGCGCCCGCCCCGGTCGAGGCCGTCGACGAGATGATGCTCTACGCGCGACGCCTGCTGTTCCGTGCCTCCCGGTGGTTGCTCGCATTCCGGCCGCAGCCGTTGGCCATGGCCGCCGAGATCACCCGTTACGGCGAGCGGGTCGCGGCGTTGTCCGCCGTCGCCGACGACTGGTACGGCCCGACGTCGGTGCGCGATGTCGCCGAGCGTGCCCGGGGCTTCGTCGACCGCGGTGTGCCCGAGGACCTCGCGCACACCGTCGCGGCGAGCCTGCACCGGTTCTGCCTGCTCGACATCATCGACGCCGCCGAGATCGCCGACCGCGATGCTGCCGAGGTCGGCGAGCTGTACTTCGCGGTGATGGAACACTTCGGGCTCGAACAGTTGCTCACGGCGGTGTCGGACCTCGACTACGGCGACCGGTGGCACGCGCTCGCGCGACTGGCCGTGCGCGACGACATGCACGGTGCTCTGCGAGCGCTCACCCTGAAGATCCTCGAGGTGAGCGAGCCCGAGGAGAGCACGGCCGAGAAGATCGCCGAATGGGAGTCCTCGCAGTCCAGCCGGCTCAGCCGGGTGCGCAGCGTGCTCAGAGAGATCGACGAGACCGGGGCCGCAGATCTGGCCACCCTGTCGGTCGCCGCCCGCCAGCTGCGCAGCGTGATCCGCTGACGCCGCCGTCGGCAATCGTCTGCCGACCGGTGTCATGACGGCCTAGCCTGGGCGTATGACTCGAACAGCGCCGCGCATCTGCCCACTCTGCGAGGCCACCTGCGGTCTGACCCTCAGTATCGACCTGGACTCCACGACCGGCCGCGAGATCGTCACCGGGGCACGAGGCGACGCCGAGGATGTGTTCAGCGGCGGATACCTCTGTCCGAAAGGCGCGAGTTTCGCGCAGCTCGACAACGACCCTGATCGACTCGAACGACCGCTCATCCGACGCGGCGGCCGGCTCGTCGAGACCGATTGGGACACAGCGCTCGCGGCGGCCGTCGACGGTCTCGGTGAGGTGATCGCGACCTCCGGTGGCGAGTCGATCGGTTTCTACCTCGGCAACCCGTCCGCGCACACTGTCGCGGGCACGATGTACGCGCCGCTGCTCATCCGCGCGCTCGGGACCCGCAACGTGTTCAGCGCCAGCACGCTCGATCAGATGCCGAAGCAGGCGGCCACCGGTTATCTGGTCGGTCATGCGGGAACGTTCGCCGTCCCGGATCTCGACCGCACCGACCACCTCGTGGTCATCGGAGCGAACCCGGTGGTCTCCAACGGCAGTGTCACCACGGCCGCCGACTTCCCGGGCAAACTCGCCGCGCTGCGCCGGCGCGGCGGACGACTCACGGTCATCGACCCGGCACGCACCCGCACGGCCAAACTCGCCGACACCCACCTCGCACCGCGGCCCGGCACCGACGCCGCCTTGCTGGCCGCGGTGATCTGTTGCCTGTTCGACGAGGATCTCGTCGCCGACGACCTCGGCGGGATAGCCGCACATGTCACCGGCGTCGACGCCCTGCGACTCGAGCTGAGTGAGTTCACGCCCGAGCGGGTCGCACCGTTCTGCGGTGTCGCGGCCGCTGACATCCGGGATCTCGCGCGATCGATCGCCGCGTCCCCGTCGGCCGCCGTCTACGGCCGGATGGGCACCACGACAGTGCAATTCGGCACCTTGGGTAGTTGGCTCATCGATGTGGTGAACATTCTCACCGGCAATTTCGACCGGCCCGGGGGAGTGATGTTCCCGCTCGCGCCGACGGCGCCGTCGCCTCGCCCGGCCCGAGCCGGCCGCGGGTTCCGCACCGGACGGTGGCGCAGCCGGGTGTCCGGCCATGCGGAGGTCGGGGGCGAGCTGCCCGCCGTCGCGATGGCCGAGGAATTCCAGACACCCGGCGACGGACGGCTGCGCGCTCTGGTCACGGTGTCGGGCAACCCGGTGCTGTCCGCACCCAACGGCGGCCGTCTGGGGCGCGCACTCGACGACGCGCAGTTCGTGGTCTGCGTCGACCCGTACCTGAACGAGACGACACGGCACGCGCACGTTCTCCTACCGCCCCCGCGCCCGTCGCAGAGTCCGCACTTCGACGCCATCCTGAACAATCTGGCCGTCCGGGCCACCGCCCGCTATTCAGCGCCCGTGCTGCCGCTCCCGCCGGGCCGGCCCGACGAGATCGAGATCGTGTCCCGGCTGATCCTCGGCCTCTCCGGGGCCGGCGTCGATGCCGACCCAGGGCTCGTCGACGAGCAGGTCATCGCAGCGGCGCTGTCCAAGGAGGTCACCGACCCGCATTCACCGGTCGCAGGTCGCGACATCGGCTCCCTCGTCGCGATGCTGCCCGACGCGCCGGGACACCAGCGTCGACTGGACATGCTGTTGCGGATCGGCGCGTACGGAGACGCCTTCGGGGCACGCGACGGACTCACGTTCGCGGATGTGCTGGCCGCGCCTCACGGCATCGACCTGGGACCGATGCGGCCGCGACTCCCCGGAGTGCTCCGCACGGCGTCCGGCAAGGTCGAAGTGGCGCCGGACACGCTCATCGGGGATCTCGCCCGCCTGCGGGCGGCGGTGTCCGCCGACGCCGAGTCTGCTCCGGTCGCCGACGGCAGCCTGCTGCTGGTCGGCCGTCGCCACCTGCGGTCCAACAACAGCTGGATGCACAATCTCCCGGCGCTCACCGGCGGCACCAACCGTTGCACACTGCTCATGCATCCCGACGACGCCGACCGTCTCGGGATCTCCGACGTCGCCAAGGTCCGCGGCGCGGGCGGGTCGCTGACCGTTCCCGTCGAGATCACCACCGACATCCGGCCCGGCGTCGCGTCTCTGCCGCACGGGTGGGGTCACGACGTCGACGGCATCCGACTGGCCGTCGCCGCCGCCGAACCGGGTGTGAACGTGAACGAGTTGAACGACGGCGCGTTGCTGGATCCGCTGTCGGGAACCGTCGTCCTCAACGGTCTTCCGGTGGAGATCGCGCCTGCTTGACGTGGTGGCCCGGTGCGTAGGGTTGGACCGGGGCGGCCGCACACGGTCGCCTGAGGGACATCGATCCGATCCGCACAGGGCGAGACCGATCAGACAGGGGATGACGCACGTGCTCAACGAGGACGCCGGGACCACGACCGCCGACGGGTACCTGGTCAAGGTGCCGGTGCGCTGGTCGGACATGGATGTGTACGCGCACATCAACCATGCCCGGATGGTGACGCTGCTCGAGGAGGCGCGCATTCCCTGGCTCTTCTACGACGGCCGGCCGACCGCGCCCCTGCGGGACGGCTGCCTGGTCGCCGACCTGCATGTGAGATATCAAGCGCAACTGCGTCATTCCGAGGGGCCGATCGAGGTCACCATGTATGTGGAACGGCTACGGGCAGTCGACTTCACGGTCGGATACGAGGTGCGTGCGGCGGGCGCCGACCCGGCGTCGCGTCCGGCTGTCGTCGCCAGTACCCAGCTCGTCGCCTTCGATGTCGCCGGGCAACGTATCGCCCGACTCACCCCGGAACAGAAGGAGTACCTCGCGGGATTCCGCCGTGTCACAGGGGAATCCACTGCGCGGTCCGGCACGCCGAAGTGATGGAGCGGTTCATCGAGATCGCCTCCTCGGACCGGTCAAATGCCCTCGCGTTCCTCGCCCACGCGGTACGTCTAGACGACGCCGCCGTCGTGCGGGTGGCCGCGCGGTCGGATGGGCTGGTGGCGCTGTGGGCGCACACCGGATTCGACGTCCTGGCGACGCGTTCGGTGACCGGCCGCCTCGCACCCGCCGACCTGGTGTGCGACGCGTCGACGCTGCGGTCGGCGCTCGAGTCCGCTGATCCCGGGGCGCCGATCGATCCCGGGTTCTCGCTCGACAGTGCCTGGCGTGGAGCACTTCCCGCCGCGGTCGGCTACCGGCACATCGATGACGTGCCGGCGCGCAGCGTCGTCGAGCTGTCCCGGGAGGGCGCACGGGTCGCGCGCGAGGAGGGGAGTGGGCACGGTCCCGCAACCGGGCTGCTCGATCAGGACGTCCTCGAGGTGACGTCTGAGGAGGGCGCGCTACGGGCCGCGGTGAGCATGCGATCGGTCTTCGCCGTCACCGGAATGGGCTTCATCCGAGACGACGCCGGACGCGCGGTCACCGAGACCTCGGCCACGGACGCGATCGCGGCCGACGAACCGGTACGGATCCGCATGTCCGCGGCGTGGATTCGGATCGACGCACGCTTCGGGTCGGTGTACCAGCGGCGCCACCGCGACCTGGCGGTCACCGTCCTGAACTAGTTGGTGCCTTGGCCCGGTCGACGAGACCAACACCCATTCCCGACCGTCGAACATTTCGGGCGGTGCAGGCGGTCGGATGGGCGGCCATGGGCAAATGAACCCATCGACCCTGTTGTGCGCTCAACCCGTCGCGCCGTGTCCGCATCATCAACTTGTCGACCCTTGACTCGAACGTATATTCGAGTATTGTGGAGGCATGTCATCGGGGGCCGGATCCGCTACATCGGTGGACCCGTCACAGCATTCGGTCGAACCGCGTCTTCGTCCCGACCATGAACTGTCCGCTTCTGAACTTGTCGAGGTCTTGAGTCACTGTGCCGGCCTCGCCGCAGCGTCGGCGCATCGGATGATGGTTGTTGCCAGTCTCATTCACGATGAGCGTGAGATGGACTACGCCCAACAGCGGGCCGAGGTGCACAGCGGTGAACTCGACTCCATCGAAGCGTTCGAGAACCTGTCGGCCCGGGTGGCCGCGGGCGAAAAACCGTACGAGCGGTTCGGTCCGAACGGTCTCGAGCAGGCCATCGCCGAAGTCGGCGCCACTCTCACCGTCACACCGGCCGAGGCGAAAGATCTCATCGAAGCCGGTGACGCGCTGCGTTACCGGCTCGCGTTCACCGGGCACGCCCTGGCGTGCGGCCGAATCGACAAGCGCCGCTTCCTCATTGCACTCAAGCGCACCGACCTCATCACCGACGTCGATGAGATGCAGACAGTGGACGTCCATCTGGCCGAGGCGATCTTCGCGCGCGCACCGATGTCCACGGCACGGTTC
This sequence comes from Gordonia sp. NPDC058843, assembly GCF_042743165.1. NCBI lineage: Bacteria > Bacillati > Actinomycetota > Actinomycetes > Mycobacteriales > Gordoniaceae > Gordonia > Gordonia sp. NPDC058843. The sequence goes on along the minus strand of NZ_JBHYNC010000001.1, from coordinate 328,267 downwards.
ACCGCCATGGTCGACGCCATCGTCGCCAAGTGGGCGCCCGACGCGGTCCGTCGACGCAAGGAGCGGGTGAAGTCTGATCGCAAGGTGACGGTCACCCCGGATCGGTTCACGCCCGGTCAGTCCCGGATCTCCGGCACGCTGCCGATCGCGGACGCTGCGCAGTTTGATGCCCGCTTGTCGTCGATGGCCACCGAGGTGCACACAGGCGACCCGCGCACCTTCTCTCAGCGTCGCGCCGACGCTCTCAAAGCACTCGCCCGGGGCGAAGCCGCCCTCACCTGCCGGTGCGACGACTGCCGACCAGCCGCGGCCGACACCGCCCCAGCCGGCATCGACGCCGATGATCTGGCGGACCTCGACGCGGTTAGCGCCGACACCGACACGGACACCGCTCGAACGCTGCTCGCCGAAACGGTTGTGACCGAACCGCTGACACCAGATGTCCCGCCGGCGACATCATCCGCTCCGTGTGCGACCTTCCACATCGTGGTGAATCTGTCGACGCTGATCGGTCTCGACGACGATCCCGCGTTTCTCGACCGCCACGGCATCGTCGATGCGGACACCGCTCGGCAGCTGCTCGCCGAGGCCCGTCGCACCTACATCCACCCCACCCCCGCCGAGCCCGACGCCCCACCGGCACCGGCATCAGCCCCCGACAGTTCGGCGACCCGGTACGCCCCGTCGAAGAAGCTCCAAGCGCTGGTGCGTGCGGGCGAACTGTGCTGCACCTTCCCGGGTTGCAATGCGCCGGTGTGGCAGATCGATCTCGACCACACCGATCCGTTCGACCACGCCGATCCGCGTCGTGGCGGCCCGACCGATGCGCGCAATCTGAAGCCGCTGTGCCGGTTTCATCACCGCATCAAGACCTTCACCAGCTGGCAGGACCACCAAGACGAATTGTTCACCGCCTGGTTCACCACACCCACCGGGCACATGTTCGTCGGCAACGCCTTCAGCGGGCGGGACCTGTTCAACCGACTCACCCCGCGGCGCCCACCCCATCACCCGGCACGGGCGAGGTTGGAGACGGTGCGCGACAAACATCTTCGCCGACAACAACGTGCCCAGAAGCGCTGGGACGACGCCAACCCGCCGCCCTTCTAGGCACCGGCGGCGCGAGGTGTGTACCGCGACTACTGAATCGAACCACTGGCTCTCGCCAGCTGCTCTCGATTCACACCAGCCATGCCGCCGCGTCTGGCGCGAGCATGCCGTCGACGAGAGGTGAACTGACGAGCAGCAATTCGCCGGGCGGGAGGGGGACCGGAACCTCGCCGGTGTTCAATGCGCAGACCAGCCGGCCCTCGGAGCGACGGAAAGCCAGGCACCCCTCGGGCGCGCCGTACCACTCGAGGTGCTCGCCGGCGAATTCCGGGCGGGTCACGCGTAGGTCGATGGCGGCGCGGTAGAGCGACAGCATCGATCCGACGTCCTCGAGCTGCGCTTCGACGGTGAGTGACTGCCACGATGCCGGCATCGGCAGCCAGGTCTCGGGCGACGTACTGAATCCGAACGGCGGCTCGGTCCCTTCCCACGGAATCGGGACGCGGCACCCGTCGCGGCCGCGTTCGGTGCGCCCGGAGCGTTCCCACACCGGGTCCTGCAGGGCGTCGTCCGGCAGGTCGTCGACGTTGGGCAGGCCCAGCTCCGACCCGTTGTAGAGGAAGACCGTTCCGGGCAGCGCCATTTCGACGACGAGCATCGCGCGCGCCCGTCGCGTGCCCCGTTCGAGGTCGAGTGCGCCGGTGTCCGGATCTGCGGCCGCGTAGCGGGTGACCTCACGGGCGACATCGTGATTGGACAACGTCCACGTCGGGGTACCCGACACCGACAACACCGCGTCCAGCGAGTTCTCGATGGCCTCCCTGATCGCGCCGGATTCGAACGGCGCCTTGGCGAGCCGGAAATTGAAGCCGAGGTGCAATTCGTCGGGACGCAGGTACTCGGCGAACCGCTCGTTGTCGCTGACCCAGATCTCACCGACGTTGGCAGCACCCGGGTACTCGTCGAGCACCTTGCGGATCTTGCGGTGGATCTCGTGCACCGCATAGTTGTTGAAGCGGGGATCGTCGTCGGAGTTCTGCAGAAGTTTGGTCGCCGACAGGTCCATGTCGGGGAGGTCTGCGGGTTTGGCCATCCCGTGGGCGACGTCGATCCGGAAGCCGTCGACGCCTCGATCGAGCCAGAACCGCAGCGTCGTCTCGAGGTCGGCGAAGACGTCGGGGTTCTCCCAGTTCAGGTCCGGCTGTTCTTTCGCGAAGATGTGCAGATACCACTGACCGGGCGAACCGTCGGCCTCGGGGACGCGGGTCCAGGCGGGTCCGCCGAAAATGCTGTGCCAGTTGTTCGGCGGCTCGTCGCCGTCGTCGCCGCGCCCGTCGCGAAAGATGTACCGCTCGCGTTCGGGACTGCCGGGGGACGCGGCGAGTGCTGCCCGGAACCACTCGTGCTGGTCACTCGTGTGATTGGGAACGAGGTCCATCGTCACGCGGATGTCGCGTTCATGGGCCTCTGCGATGAGGTCGTCGAACACGTCGAGATCGCCGAAGAGGGGGTCGATGTCGCGCGGATCGGAAACGTCGTAACCGTGATCTGCCATGGGGGAGGCCATGATCGGACTGAGCCAGATCGCATCGATCCCGAGGAGTTCGAGGTATCCGAGTTTGTCGATGACGCCGGTGAGGTCGCCGACCCCGTCGCCGTTGAGATCGGAGAACGAGCGCGGGTAGACCTGGTAGAAGACCGCGGACTTCCACCACGACGTGTCCGACGGATCCAACTGGGGGACAATGGGCGGCGCGACCGGCACATTCTCGGCAACTGTCGCCGCGTCGGCGGCCGGCTCGTCGAGCGCATCGACATCCGACTCGATCGCACCGTCGTCGAACGGCACGTCCTCGGGCTGACCCCCGTCAGATGGCTCGGCGGGGACAACATCTGTCTCATCGCTCACCGTGGTCATTGTGCCCTACCTGAGTTTTCTCGGAGAAATCCAGGTCAGTCGGCGAGTCGGTCGGCGTGTCGGACGGGAAACCGCTCTCAGATGGGGGAATTCATCATGGACTGGGCGGCCATCTCCATGTAGTCGATCAGCGCCTGGCGATGCGGGGCGTCGAGGGTGTCCTCGTCGATCGAGGCAATCGCGGTGTGCATGCAGCGCAGCCACGCGTCCCGCTCAATCGGACCGACACGGAAGGGATTGTGCCGCATACGGAGTCGGGGATGACCGCGCTCGTCGGAGTAGGTGCGCGGCCCGCCCCAGTACTGCTCGAGGAACATCCGCATCCGACGCTCGGCGGGGCCGAGGTCTTCCTCGGGATACAGCGGGCGCAACACCTCGTCGCGCGCCACCTCGGTGTAGAACACGGACGTGATCCGCCGGAACGTCTCGGCGCCGCCGACCTCGTCGTAGAAGGTCCGCGCAGGGGTTTCCGGCGCCGGTGGGGTCGGAGGGTGTGTGTTGGGTTCGCCGGTCACCTCCACCATTGTCCTCACCCGGGCCCCACCTCTCAACGTGGCGCCCGCATCAAGCCTGTGAGCTGGCCCGACACCGCGAAACAGCCTTCACGGAGAACTCGACCGTGATGGACTTGTGCTCGTCGGGTGGTGGGAGGCGAGATGACGCACAGATCACACGGTCGGACGGCACATGGGAAGCCGAGGTCGCGCGCCACCGATGAGGTGACGCCGTTGCGTGACATCGACGCCGAGGAGAACGCGGACGGCACCCGAGGCTGGACGCGCCGTCGAGTGCTGCTCCTCAATGCCACCTATGAACCGCTGACGGCCGTGACGGTGCGGCGTGCGGTCGTCCTGGTCCTGCGCGATCGCGCGGACCTGGTGCACGCCGACGAACATGGCGGTGCGATGCACTCGGTCGATACCGCGGTCCCGGTCCCGACGGTGATCAGGCTCCGGAAGTACGTTCACGTGCCCTACCGGGCGACCGTCCCGATGACGCGGGCGGCACTGATGCGTCGTGACCGGACACGCTGCGGCTACTGCGGTGCCCGGGCGACGACGATCGACCACGTGGTCCCGCGAAGCCGCGGTGGGACACATACATGGGAGAACTGCGTGGCGTGCTGTGCCTCGTGCAATCACCGCAAAGCGGACCGGTTGCTCGGGGAACTCGGGTGGACGTTGCGGACGGTTCCGGCCGCGCCCACGGGCAGGCATTGGCGCCTGCTGGCCACCATCAAGGACATCGATCCGGTGTGGCTGCAGTACATCGATGCGGGCGCCGCATGAGGTGTCACAGGGCCTCGGCGAGGTGCCGCACGCGTCTACGACGCGCTGTAGGCCCCGGTGCACCGGGCGGGGCCCGGTGGGTTAGATTGATCAACGATGACCTGCGCCGACAACCGGGCGGGTCCGGCGCGACCATCGAAAGGGTGACATGGACGTCGACAGCCTGATCGTCCCCATCGGAGTGCCAGTCACGATCGTGACGGTGCTCTTCGTGCTGCTCTGTGTTGTCGCGATGGTGTTCTCCTCCGGGGTCAAGTACCCGAAGGTCAAGGAGTACACCCTCGACCAGCAGTGGGAGCATGCACCGCTTCTCTTCAGTGCCACCGACATCGAACCGATGGCACTTCCGCAGCACGCGGAACCCGGCGACGTTGATGGGAGCTCGGCCAGTGGCAAGTGGTGAGGTTACGCACGCGAATGTGAGCGCCGAGATCGCGGCCCGTTCGGCCGCCGAACTCCCGCTGGGCGCAGTCTTCACCAACAGCGGCCGCATCTCCGCGGCGCGCTACCCGGGTGACGAGCCGACGACACCGCCCTTCAGCAAGAGGGACCTGATCGCTCTCGACGACACGCTCAAGGCCGCCAGCGAGAAGGCACTGGTCCGATTCTCGGTCTATGTCGGCGACCTCGACGGCGACCTGGAGAGCAGCGCCCGCGAGATCCTCGCGAAGTCGCCCGAGCCCGCATACGGCACCCTGATCGCCGTGTCGCCGAACTCGCGCGACGTGGTCATCGTGTCCGGCAGCAAGGTGTCGACCCGCGTGAACGATCGCGTCGCGGCCCTCGGTGTCACCGCCGCGGTCACCGGCTTCCGGCAGGGCAACCTGATCGACGGACTGATCGCCTCGCTGCGAGTGATGGCGACGGCCGCCGCAGCCGGCTGACCGCCCGCACCCACGACAACAAGGCCGCCCCACCGTTTCGGTGGGGCGGCCTCGTCGTCGATGCGGATCCCTCAGTGGGTGAGCACCTTCTCGTGCGCGCCGCGCGCGGTGGTGTCGTCCTCGTCGAGTTCGTCGTCGACCATGTTGCTCTCGTCGAACGGGGCCCGGCCCGAGAGCACCTCGTCGATGCGCTGCTTGTCGATGGTGCTGGTCCACGACCCGACGAGCAATGTCGCGACCGCATTGCCGGAGAAGTTGGTGACCGCGCGGGCCTCCGACATGAACCGGTCGATGCCGACGATGAGACCGACGCCGTCGAGCATGTCGGGACGATGGGCCTGCAGGCCACCGGCGAGGGTGGCCAGGCCCGCACCGCTGACGCCGGCGGCACCCTTGGAGGCGATGATCATGAACGCGAGCAGGCCGATCTGCTCACCGACCGACAGCGGGTCGCCCATCGCGTCGGCGATGAAGATCGACGCCATGGTGAGGTAGATGGCGGTGCCGTCGAGGTTGAAGGAGTACCCGGTGGGAACCACGACGCCGACGGTGGTCTTCTCGACGCCGAGATGCTCCATCTTCGCGATGAGGCGCGGCAGAGCGGATTCCGACGACGAGGTCGCGAAGATCAGGATGTACTCACGGGCCAGGTAACGGACCAGCTTGAAGATCGAGACGCCCGACACCGTCCGCAGCAGCACGCCGAGCACGCCGAACACGAACACCAGGCAGGTCAGATAGAACGCGAGCATCAGCGTCAGCAACTGCTGGACCGCCGCCCAGCCGGTCTGTCCCACGACGCTGGCGATGGCGCCGAACGCGCCGACCGGGGCGACCCAGAGGACCATCGTCAGCACCTTGAACACGAGCTTCTGGAAGTACGAGACCGCGGTCAGAATCGGGTCGCCGGTGCGACCCATGGACTGGATCGCGAAGCCGACAAGCAGTGCGATGAACAGTGCCTGCAGGACACTGCCGCCGGTCAGCGCCGACAGCATCGACTCCGGGATGATGCCCTGGATGAAATCGAGGGTCCCGCCGGACTCGTGTGCGTCTGCCGCGAGTTCCTGACCCTTGCCCGACACCGATTCGATGTTGAGGCCGTCGCCCGGCTGGATGATGTTGCCGACGACAAGTCCGATGGCCAGTGCGACGGTCGACATCGCCAGGAAGTAGAAGAAGGCCAGCCCGCCCACCTTGCCCACGGTCGCCGCTTTGCGAACTGAGCCGATGCCCAGCACGATCGTGCAGAAGATCACCGGCGCGATCATCATCTTGATCAGGCTGACGAACATGGTGCCGAGCACGCCGAGGTCTTTACCGACGCCGGGTGCCACGAGCCCGACGACGACACCCGCGACCACCGCGATGATGACGGCGATGTAGAGCCAGTGGGTGCGGTCGCGCTTACCCCGAGTGGGCGTGCCGGACGTATCGTCGGGCGTGGTCGCCGGATCGGAACCTTCTCCGGCCGGTGAGCCGCCGGACCTGCCTCGAATGTTCATCGGTGATTCTCTCCTCGTACACCTCGGACAACAGTGATTAGGATTGTGACCCGGTGGCGTGACCTGGGTCACGATTGTGTTCATTACGTTCAGACAGGGAACGAGGTCGGCAGGGATGCGGTGGTACCCGCGAACGCTCGCCGGGCAGGTCGCTGCGCTCGCCCTGTCGGTTTTCGTGGTCGTCGTGGTCGCCGAGAGCGTCCTGGCCGCCGTCGATGCCCGGATCGACGGGGACCGCGCGGCACGGGCGCAGGTGACCGGCGTGGCCGTCAGCCTCGCAGAGTCGCCGTCGACCGTCGCCGCACTGACGTCTCCCGACCCGAGCGCGGTTCTCCAGCCGGTCACCGAGCGCGTGCGCGCGGCGACCGGGATCGCCTTCATCACCGTGCTGGCCCCGGACCGGACCCGCTACACCCACACCGACCCCACTCGGATCGGTGAGCCCTACCTGGGGAGCATCGACGCGGCCCTGCGCGGTCAGACCGTGACCGAGAACTACACCGGCACACTCGGGCCCTCGATCCGGACCATCGCCCCCGTCCGCACACCCGATGGTCGCGTGGTGGGGATGGTCGCCGCGGGGATCACCCAACGCACGCTGACGTCGGCCTGGCGCGGTCAGCTGCCGCTGATCGCACTCGCCGCGTTCGCCGCCCTGATCACCGCGGTCGGCGGCGTGTGGTGGATTCGGCGACGGTTGCTGCGGCAGACTGGTGGACTCGCTCCGGACGAGCTGCGGTTGATGTACGACCATCACGATGCCGTGTTGCGCTCCGTGCGTGAGGGACTGGTCGTCGTGGAGGACGGCCGACCGGCGCTCGTCAACTCCGAAGCGCAACGGCTGCTCGGTATCGGACCATCGACGGCCCCCGCGGATCTGCCCGCGTTCCTCACCGACGGCGACGAGGAGACGGACGTGACCTATGCCGAGCGCGGTCGTGTGTTGTTGGTGAGCCGTTCCCCGGTGGCCGGCCGACGACGGTCGTCGGTGGTGACCATCCGCGACCGCACCGAGCTCTCGGAGGCGATGGGCGAACTCGACTCGATGACGCGGTTCGCCGAAGCGCTACGATCCCAGGCCCATGAGGCCGCGAACCGGCTGCACACGATCGTCGCCCTCGTCGAGATGGGCCGGCCCGAGGAGGCGATCCGACTGGCGACCACCGAGTTCGAGCTGTCCCAACAACTCATCGACCGGATGACCCAGGCAGTGGCCGAGCCCGCGCTGGTCGCCCTGCTGCTGGGCAAGACAGCGCAGGCTGCCGAACGCGGTATCCCGCTCTCGCTGACCGAGGAATCCCAGGTGAGCGATGCCGCCACCCGGGTTCTGAGCCCCGGCGAGATGATCACCGTGGTGGGCAACCTGATCGACAACGCACTGGATGCGTGCGACCCCGTCGACCCGTGGGTCGAGGTGACCGTGGTCGGCGACGACCGCATGCTCGACATCGTCGTCGCCGACAGCGGCGACGGAATGGATGCAGACCTGTTCGCCCTGGCGACGACCCGGGGCTACTCGACCAAGGCGGGTGGCGACGCCGCCGGCCGCGGACTGGGCCTCGCTCTCGTCGCCCAGGTCGTCGCTCGCCGACACGGGACGATGAGTGCCGAGAACACCTACGGTTCGGTCATCTCGGTGCGCGTACGCACCGACGCGGGAGAGGACGGACCGTGATCCGCGTGCTCATCGTCGAGGACGAACCGGTGATCGCCGAGGCGCACCGGGACTATCTCGCCCGACTGGGCGGATTCGAGGTCGTGGGGGCGGTGTCGACGGCGCAGGAGGCGCTGCGCATGGCCACCGCGGGACCGGTCGACCTGGTCCTGCTCGACCTGGGTCTGCCCGACGCCCGCGGGGTGGACCTCGCCTCCGCGCTGTCGGGAGTACGTCCCGCACCCGACGTCATCGCGATCACCGCTCAGCGCGACCTCGCGACCGTCCGCAGCGCCATGTCCCGCGGAGTGCTGCTCTACCTGCTCAAACCCTTCACCTTCGCCGCGTTCCGGGAGAAGATCGAGCAGTATCTGCGCTACCGCGAGGCCCTGACCGGCGACGCCGACGCGGTCAGCCAGCGCGACGTCGACCGTGCGCTGGCCGAACTGCGCACGAGCGACACCCGGCGGTCGGCGAAGAAGGGTGCCGCACCGCAGACCGAGGACGCGGTGAGCCGGGCGGTCCGCGACAGTACCGACGGTCTCACCGCCTCGGAGGTCGCCCGCGCCCTCGGATCGTCGCGGGTCACCGCGTGGCGCTACCTCGAGCGGCTCGCTGACGACCACGTCCTCGAGCGTGACACCCAGTACGGCTCCGCGGGCCGCCCGCAGGTCCGATATCGATGGCGACGACGCTGACGGTCGGTCGGCAGGCGATGCGCTCCGGTGAGGGGCCGACACGGCGGGCGTGAATGATGTCCGCCGCTAGCGGTAGGTGCGAACCAGGGGACAGGTGAACGGATCGCGCTCACCGATACCCACCTGGTTCAGGTAGCGGATCACGATGCCGTAAGACGTGAGTAGGGAGGTCTCGGTGTAGGTCACGCCGTGCCGGGCGCAATGGGCACGGACGAGGGGCTGCAACTTGGCCAGATTGGGTCGCGGCATGCTCGGGAAGAGGTGGTGTTCGATCTGATAGTTCAACCCGCCCATCATGAAATCGGTGAGTCGTCCACCCCTGATGTTGCGGGACATCAGCACCTGGCGCCGGAGGAAGTCCACACGTAAGTCCTTCGGTACCAACGGCATTCCCTTGTGGTTGGGTGCGAAGGCGCCGCCGAGCAGCATGCCGAAGACGGCGAGTTGAATGCCGATGAAGCACATCGCCTGCATCGGTGTCATCACCACGAACGGCACTGCGACGCCGAGTGCCAGGCGCGCCACGATGAGGGAGATCTCCAGTGCACGGTGCGGTACCGGCGTGCGCTCGGCGAGCCCGCGCAGGCTGGCGATGTGCAGGGACACGCCCTCGAGCGTGAGCAGCGGGATGAAGAGCCACCCCTGACGTCGTGCGAACCAGCGCGAGAAACCGGTGCGGGCCGCGGCGTACTCGGGCACGAAGGCGATGGCTCCGTCGGCGATGTCGGGGTCCACGCCGATCTGGTTGGGCGCCTTGTGATGCTTGTTGTGCTTGCCCCGCCACCAGTGCAGCGACAACCCTGCCCCCGACGCGGCGAGAAGTCGTGCCGCCCACTCGTTGGCGCCGGCCGAGCTGAACATCTGCCGGTGCGCGCCGTCGTGGCCGAGGAACCCGAAGTGCGTACTGATCACGCCGAGGGCGATGGCGAGGACGAGTTGCCACCAGGTGTCGCCGAGCACGACGACGAGAGTCCAGACGCCGAGGAAAGCGAGGACGGTGACGGTGATCCGGTGGATGTAGAAAGCCCGTCGCCGCTCGAGGAGTCCGGATGCGCGGACCTCGGCGGCGAGGTCCGTGTAGGAGCTCACGAACTTTCGGTTGACGGAGGGTGTGTCGATCGGGGACATGTTGGTCCTCGTGGCCTTCTGTGGGGGCCTGGTGCGCCTTCGGTAGGGAAACCGGAGCGCGTCACGAAATTCATGAACCGGACACAGATGGTCGCGGCGGCCCCGTCAGTATGCCAAAGATCGGAGGATCCGGCCGACCCTCTGCTTCGCGATCTCGAATGAGGCGTACGGTGGTGGTACAGGACCGGCACGAGTTCGGCGGAATCACCGCCCGCAGCACCGGCCCTCCGACCGCACGATTGCGGCGGAGTCAGGCATTCGACATGATCACCACCTCCCGGTTCCTCACCACCATTCCCCGACACCGTCCTCGTGCCGACGCGCATGACGACCAGCGGGTGCGACCCGACCACCTCGATCGGGGTGGGACGTTCTCGGATCTCCCTCTCGGACACCAAGAGTCGGTGCACTGATGGCTGCGCGAATGGATCTCCCACCCATTGCTCGCCGGCTCAACAACCGTCTGGCCGAGGGCGTGCACGCCAGTGGGCTCGACGACGAGACCGTCGCCGTGCTCCACGAGATGCGCTCACTTGTCGTCAACGCGGTGACCGAACTCGAGAACGACCAGATCATCGGCAGCGCGCTGACTCGCTGAGCGCCGATTCACCCTTCCCGGCGGTGGATCCAATGCCGTCGGGGCAATGGAAAGGGGCCGTCATGACGGTCATCATCGGAGTTGTGATCCTCGTCGCGGCAGTGCTCGCGGCGGCGGTGGGATTCATCGCCAACAACGGCAGCGCGCAAACACTGCCCCCGGACAGTTTCGCCGTCTTCGGTTATCACGTCACCGGAACGACCGGCGCGCTCCTTCTTCACGGAGTCGTGTTGGGCGCCCTGGGAATGCTGGGTCTGGCCATGATCCTCGCCGGGGCCCGACGCTCGTCTCGCCGGGGACGCGTGGCACGGCAAGAACTCAAACGATCCGAACGCCGTGTCGCCACATACGACAGCGGGGGTGACGTCCGGGCGCACCATCACCCGGACACCGCCACGGACACCTCGGACCAGCCACATCGAGCCGGGTCGTCACGCAGCTGGCGTCACCCACTGGCCAGTCGGTGACGCGCATGTCCGGGAACTCGACGGTGCGCGACGCCGGAGCCGACACCGCAGCGGACCAACCGGTGGTCGATGGTTCCGATGAACAACGCTTCTCGCTCAAGCCCGAAGGTTCGGCGCGGGGCTCGGTGGATGGCGCGTGGTGGCCCAGGACGCACGATCTCGCGTCCGAACTGTCCGCCATCACCCAGGTGGTCGGTCGCCGGCTGACCCGTCTCGAACGGGTCGGTTATCACCTGGTCGACTGGGACTCGGCAGCGTCCGGCAAATTCATGTTCGACGGGCAGACGGTGCGGCTCGAGGGTTTCCGGACGTGGACTCCCGGCATCGTTCGATTCATGGGTCCCGGCGGCGCGCTCACCGTGACGGTGATCGGCGTGGACACCGACCCGGAGGTGGCTCGTGCCACGATGACCCGCGCGACCGGCTCGACCAACACCGAGTCGGCCGCGACGCTCATCGACACGGCGGCCAGTGACGTGGCGGGCGCTCGCCAGGTGCGCTGAGACGTCAGCCTGCGGCGTCGAATGCCCGAGCCCGCAGCGAACGCGCGACACCGTCACGGCCCTCGGAGATCAGGCGCTTGAGCGCAGACGGATGGTCCCCGGACAGGAATTCCTCGGCGAGGTCGAGGGCGTGCTGCGACATCGCCCAATTCGGGTACAGGCCGATGACGACCGTCTGCGCGACCTCGCTGGACCGGCGTGCCCAGACCTTCGGAACGGCCTCGAAGTACTTCTCCACGTAGGGGTCGAGGAGGTCGCCCTGCCCGGGGCGGGCGAACCCGCCGATCATGGTGCGGGTGTACACATTCGAGAGCGTGTCGTCCTCGATGGCCCGAGTCCAGGTGTCCGCCTTGGCTTCCGCGAGCGGACGAGCCGCACGTGCCAGTGCCGCCGACCGGGTACCGGTCGCGGTGTTGTCACGCTCGGCCTCGGCGTCGATGACCGGCGTCGACGCCGGGTCGGTGTCGATCGCCCCGGCCGTGGCCAGCGCGGTCACCAGCTTCCACCGCAGGTCGGTGTCGACGGCGAGACCGTCGAGTCCGTGGTCGGCCGGGTCCGCGCCGTCGAGCAGGGCGCGGGCCACCTCGGTCTGGTCGTCGTTGATCCGGCCGGCGAGCCACGTGTTCGCGAACGCGAGCTGGTGGTCCGAACCCGGATCAGCAGCCCGAGCGAGTTCGAGCATGCGGGAGCTGAATCCGGGGCGGCCGGTGGTCGCCGCCCACTCGGGGTCGGCGTAGGACTCGATCGCCGTCGTCGCCTGCAACAGGACTCGCTGCACCACGCCGATCTCCGATTCCGAGGCGATGCCCCGACGGACGAGTTCGACGAAGTCGCGGGCCCGCATCTCGGTCTGGCGGGTCATCTCCCATGCCGCCGACCACACCAGGGTGCGCGGCATCGGATCGCTGATGTCACCGATCCGCGCGGTCGCGGTCGCGAGCGATTCCGGGTCGAGGCGGACGGAGGCGTAGGTCAGGTCCCCGTCGTTGAGCAGTACCAGATCTCCGCGGTCCACGCCGACGAGATCGGTGACATCGGTGCGTTCACCTTCGATGTCGAGCTCGACACTGTGGGTCTGCTCGATGGCACCGGACCCGTTGTCGGCATAGACGCCGACGCGCAGGCGGTGCACCCGGGTCTCACCGGCGCCGGGGGCGGCGCCGTCCTGGACGATGGTGAACCGGGTGAAGGCGCCGGAGTCGTCTACCTCGAAGTCGGGCCGGATGACGTTGATGCCTGTGGTGCGCAACCATTGATCGCCCCAGTCCGACAGGTCGCGACCCGACGACTTCTCCAGTGCGCCCAGGAGATCGGCGAATGTGGCGTTGCCGAACTCGTGTGCGGCGAAGTAGCTGCGCAGCCCGGCGAGGAAGTCCTCGAGTCCCACGTAGGCCACCAGCTGTTTGAGGACCGACGCGCCCTTGGCGTAGGTGATCCCGTCGAAGTTGACCTCGACGGCGGCGATGTCGGGGATGTCGGCGGCGACCGGATGGGTCGAGGGCAGCTGGTCCTGACGGTAGGCCCAGGACTTCTCGACGTTGGCGAAGGTCGTCCACGCGCTGGTGTACTCGGTCGCCTCGGACTGGCACAGCACCGATGCGAAGGTCGCGAAGGACTCGTTGAGCCACAGGTCGTCCCACCACTGCATGGTGACCAGGTCGCCGAACCACATATGGGCCATCTCGTGCAGCACGGTCTCGGCACGCCGCTCATAGAGGTACTTGGTGACGCGGGACCGGAAGACGTAGTCCTCGAGGAAGGTGACTGCGCCCGCGTTCTCCATCGCACCGGCGTTGAACTCAGGAACGAACAGCTGATCGTACTTGCCGAAGGCGTAGGGGATTCCGAAATTCTGGTGGTAGAAGCCGAATCCCTGTTTGGTCTCGGTGAACAGTCGCTCGGCGTCCATGAACTCCGCGAGCGATGCGCGGCAGTAGATGCCCAGGGGGATGTCGCCGTGCTCGTCGGAGTAGACGTCGGTCCATTCCGCGTAGGGCCCGGCGATGAGGGCGACGAGATAGGTGCTCATCGGGACGGTCTCCCGGAAACGATGCACCACAGCGGTCGTGGCACCGTCCGGTTCGCCAGGTGCCTCCGCGTGCGCGGCGTTGGAGATGACCTTCCAGTCCGCGGGAGCGGTGACGGTCACGGTGTAGGTCGCCTTGAGATCGGGCTGGTCGAAACACGCGAACATCCGCTTGGCGTCGGCGGTCTCGAACTGCGAGTACAGATACACCGAGTCGTCGGACTGGTCGACGAATCGGTGCAGACCCTCACCGGTGTTGGAGTAGGCGCAGTCGGCGACCAACGTGAGCGTGTTGTCGGCGGCGAGGCCGGACAGTGCGATTCCGACCGACTCGTCGAAGCCGGACACGTCCAGGTCGGCACCGTTGAGGGTTGCCGAGATCAGGGTGGGTGCGACGAGATCGACGAACGTCTCGCTGCCCTCCGTCGCGGTGAACCGCACTGTCGTCGTGGACCGGAAGGTCGCGGTCCCGGGAGCGCCGGAACCGTCGGTGAGGTCGAGCTCGATCTGATAGTTCGACACGTCGAGAATCGCTGCGCGGTCGCGGGCCTGGTCTCTGGTGAGGTTCGGAGCAGTCACGCAGGCCAGCTTATCCAGGTCAGGACGCGGGCGGCGCTCCACGCAGCCCGGCCGGGTTCAGGATCGCCCGGGCGATGGCCGTGAGTTCGTCCGCGATCCCGGGCCTGGACCGCAACCGGGGTGACTCGATGACCTCACAGGTGAAGCCGAAGAGCGCCTGGGCGAGCGCATTCGCGTCGGCCGCCGTCAGCAGTGGATTGTGGGCTCGCATCGCGTCGATCCATTCGGATCGATAGTCCGCCTGCGCGTTGCGCAGTCGCGTCTGGTCGGCGTCGGAAAGGTACATCAGGTCACCGGTGAAGACCGGCATGATGCGACCGTGGACGCCCAGGGAGTATTCGACGAACACCCGGATCAACACGTCGAGCGCGTCCGCCGGCGCAACATTGGTCAGCGCGTGGCTCGACACGTAGAGGATGCCCTGGACTCCGCGCCACAGGACGGCCAGGAGGAGATCGGACTTGCTGGAGACCTCCTGATACAGCGTCGCGACCGAGACGTCCGCGGCGCGGGCGACCTCATCGATACGGACGTCGGGGAAACCGCGCTCGGAGAACAGTTGTGTGGCGGCGTCGAGTATCCGCTCGCGGCGGGAGGCGGGGTGTCGGCGCGTGGGTGGGGTCTCCCCGCCGGTGTCCGGGTCGGGCGCAGGCGGCAGTTCGCAGGTGATGATCGAGTCCGCCACCGCGCGCTGCACCTGCATGAGGCGGGTCGGCAGGAGAGAGCCGCGCATCCCTGAGGTGTTGGAGAACACGCTGAGCACCGCCGCTGCCAGCGCCTCCGCGTCCGACGCCGCGATCTCGGGTCGCGTAGCGGCGATGAGCGAGGCGAAATGCCCGCTCAGCTGCTCGAAATACTCACCCATCACGCCGAGTTCGGCGGGCTGCAGATGATGTTGTTCGCGCCGCCACAGCGTCGAGACGTCTCGATGAGCGGTGAGGTCGCCGAGTCCGTCGAGGAAGAGGGAGAGCTGTTCGTCGGGCGAGCGGCCGTGAACCCCCGCGTCGGTCATGAGCCGCCGGACGAGCTCCACCTGGGTGGTCAGCGCCTGCGAGAGGATGTCGTGTTTGCCGGGGAAATGCCGGTAGACGGCCGGCCCCGTGAGACCGACTGCGGCGCCGATCTGCTCGATGCTGACGTTGCGGAATCCGGCGTCCTGGAAGAGTTTAGTGGCGGCCCGCACGATCTGCGCCGATCTCTGGCCGACGGACCTGGGTACGACCGCGCGGCCGCGCCGAACCGCCTGGATCGGCTCGTCCGGATCGGAGGGTGGTGGCGACGGCATCCCGGGTCCTGTTCCTCGGCGGTCCCTGCACCCTCTCACACCGCGTCCGGTATCGGCGTGCCTGATCCCCAGCCCCTTCTCGGCGTTCGGCGTGATCGGGGAGCAGTCGTGATCGGGGAGCAGTCGTGATCGGGGGAACAGTTCTGTGCACCGCGATGTTGATGCCTCCGACGGCGCCGCCCGGCCGGTGCCCGCTGAACAGCCGACTCTCGAGAGGACGTTCCATGTCAGTGCAGTCCCAGACCGCCGATCGCGTTGATTTCTGGTTCGATCCGCTCTGCCCGTGGTGCTGGATCACCTCGCGCTGGATTCTCGAGGCCGAGCAGGTCCGCCCGATCGACGTGCACTTCCACATCATGAGTCTCGCCGTCCTCAACGAGGGCAAGGACATCCCCGAGGAGTACCGCGAGGGACTCAAGCACGCCTGGCGCCCGGTCCGCGTCATCGCGGCCGCCGCCGCGCAGAAGGGTGACGAGATCCTGGCGCCGCTCTACACCGCGTTGGGTACCCGCATCCACAACCAGGGCATCCAGGATTTCGACGAGGTCATCGCCGGTGCGCTCGACGAGCTCGGCCTCGACGCCTCCCTGGCGGAGGCGGCCGACGGCACCGAGTTCGACGACGCCATCCGGACGAGTCATCACGCCGGGATGGACAAGGTGGGCGACGATGTCGGCACGCCCACCATCCACGTCAACGACGTCGCATTCTTCGGCCCGGTCCTGTCGCGTATCCCGCGCGGAGAGGACGCCGGGACAGTGTGGGATGGTGCGCGCGCGCTGGCGTCGTACCCCCACTTCTTCGAACTCAAGCGCACGCGTACCGAGGACCCGCAGTTCGATTGAGCAGTTGCCCGGATCAATTCGTCCGGGCGACAACGCACCTCGCGTCAGAAGTGTGGCGGGGGTTCGATCCCGTTGGGCAGTCCGCCGGGCGCGAGTGAGGCCGGATGTGGTGGCGGCGGGACCGCCACCACGTTCCCGCTGCCGACACCTCGGACGATCCGGCGCGGACGCAGCAGCATCGCCCCCGCGCGGGTGCGATCGCGGAGCGCGGCCGCACGCCAGGTCAGCACCGGATGCGACGACATCGCGTTGGTCAGGAAGGTGAAGAAGCCACGCTCGTGGGTCGCCCGGTCGGCGAACTGGTCGAAGTCCACTGCCGAGAGCATGTACTTGCCCGCGGCCAGGACGCCCATCGCCCCGGGCGCCCCGGCGGGTCTGGCGTAGTACCCGTAGTTGTCGGCGCTGTACTCCTGGGCGCGGGACAACGCGGCGCCGAGAACGGGGATGTTCATGCCGACGATCGTCGACAACTGCCGCCAGTACGAGGTGTGCCCCGCGGCGATGTGACCGACCTCGTGGCCGATGATGAACTCGAGCGCCTGCGGGTCCCGGGCCGCGCCGCCCACCTCGAACAGGTCGGAGTACACGACGACGAACCGCCGGAATCCGTGCCCGGACGCGAACGCGTTGATCGCTCCGTTGCCGAGGACGACATAGGCATCGGGCACGTATTCCAGTCCGAAGCGCGCCGCGGCTTCGACGACCATCCGGTGGCCGTCCGGGAACTGAGTCGGTGTCATCTGCACACCGTTCACCCGGGGCGATGCGTAGGTCAGGCCGCGGATCACGAAGAGTAGAAGCGGAAAAAGCAACGCGCCCAACAGGATCTGGTCGAGCGTGCCCAGTGCGACGAGCGCGATGATGGCCGCATAGCCCAGCACCGTCGCGAGGATCACCACCACGAGTGTGGGGATCTCCCAGGGATGAAGCTGCGGCCGCGCGGCGTAGTGGGCGGGGCGCAGCCACCGGCGGGTGGGATCGGTGGGCGCGGGCGGCGGCGGATCGGCGACACCCGGGACATTCGGAATGGGCGCCCGGGAGACGGGTGCGCCGGCGACCGGCTCGCGGGGGATGGGCAGGGGCGTGTCCACGCCCTCAATCTATAGTGGCGCCATGCGTGTCTACCTCGGTGCCGACCATGCCGGATTCGAACTCAAGAACCAGATCGCAGACCATCTCGCGGCGGCCGGCCACGAGGTCGTCGACTGCGGAGCCCATGAGATGGATCCCGCCGACGACTACCCCGCGTTCTGCATCGCCGCGGCGGCCCGGACCGTCGCCGACCCCGGCAGCCTGGGAATCGTGCTCGGCGGCAGTGGCAACGGCGAACAGATCGCTGCCAACAAGGTCCCCGGCGCGCGCTGCGCGCTCGCGTGGAGCGTCGAGACGGCCCAGCTCGCGCGCCAGCACAACAACGCGCAGCTGATCGGCATCGGTGGCCGTATGCACAGCACCGACGAAGCACTCGCCATCGTCGACGCGTTCCTGGCCACCCCGTGGTCGGAGGAAGCGCGACATCAGCGCCGTATCGACATCCTCGCGGAGTACGAGCGCACAGGCGAGGCTCCCGAGGTGCCCGGGGCTCCGGCCCAGTAGGTCACAGGCCGAGGCCGTGCCCGAGGGTCACACTCTCCATCGGCTCGCGCGCCGACAGCAGCGTCTGTTCGGCGGACAACGGGTCCGTGTCACCAGCCCGCAGGGCCGCTTCGCCGACGGCGCAGCGGAGTTGGACGGACTGACGTTCCATTCCGCCGAGGCCTGGGGCAAGCACCTCGTGCATCGCTATCGAGACGGCCGTGCCGAACGCTTGGTGCACATCCACCTCGGCCTCTACGGCGCCTTCACCGAGCTCGCCGTACCCGCGCCCGAACCGGTGGGTCAGGTTCGACTCCGCATCGAGACCGAGACCGCGGGCACAGACCTTCGCGGCCCGACGGCGTGTGAGATCTACCACCCTGCCGACCTGGAGTCGTTGATCGCCCGGCTCGGTCCGGATCCGCTCCGCCGCGACGCCGACGCCGAGCGGGCATGGTCGGCGATCTCGCGTTCCACCCGCCCCGTCGGCGCCCTGCTGATGGATCAGAAAGTCATCGCCGGAATCGGCAACGTGTATCGGGCCGAGATCCTGTTCCGGGCCGGCATTGATCCTATGCGGCCCGGAAAGCGTGTTCTCCGAAGCGAATTCGACGCGCTCTGGTCCGATCTGGTGGACCTCATGAGGGTCGGTGTGCGGCGCGGCCGCATCCACGTGATCCGCCCGGAAGACGATTCCGGAGCACCTGCCTACGCGCCGAATCGGCCGCGAACGTACGTGTACCGACGGGCCGGCGAGCCGTGCCGGATCTGTGGAACCCCCGTTCTGATCGCCGATCTCGAGGGCCGAAAGCTCTATTGGTGCCCCGTCTGCCAGACCTGACAAGTTACTCCCCGGTCGGTGTGGATAGCCGAACCTTAGTAGCATCGTGCGGGACCGTGAGGTCCTTACTTTTGCGAAGGGTCGGGGGATGACAAGAGGGGGCAGTGTGACAGTCAGCGAAAGCATCCGGTCCCATGCCGGACTGATCTCGCGGGGCGAGGTGTCTCCATTGAAGGACGTTCCTTTCCACGGCGCCGCGGACGCGCCGATCACCCGACGTGTGCTGGCGGGAGGTGACCTGTTCCCCGAAGCGGAGAAGCGTGTCGTGGCGCACGAGATGCGGGCGGTGTCGGCCGCCGCGCGTGAGTACTGCGAACCCCACGTGCACGACTGCCCGGAGATCAACATCCTGCTGTCGCTCGACCGTCTCGTCTACGAGATCACACTCGGCGACGAGGTCTACGAGGTCGAGGCTCCGGCGAGCATCTACATCCCGGCCGGGCTTGTGCACAGCGCGAACGTGATCGAGGGCAGCGGATTCTTCGTGGCGATCATCGAGACCGCCGACTACGTCGCGAAACCGCCGCCTGCACAGGCGTCCTGACCCCGATGCGGCTCCGGCCGCGGAGGAATCTCAGCCGACCCTCAGCGCGCTCGGGGACTGTTCACACATCCGGTCGCCAGGATGGATGAGGTGCAGCAGAGTGTAGGGACCCGCATCATGCGGCCGGACGACTCGTCGTCGGCGATCACCGTCTTCGTGGTCGGTGGAACAGGGGAGTCTTTCCCCGGCGACGCCCGGATCGAGGTGTCGGGTCTGCTCACGGGCGTGGCGGATGAACTCGACGATCGCTTCGTCTGCCGCTGGGTCGGATATCCGGCGAGCTACGGACCCGCGCCGTACTCGGCTGGGATGAGTTTCGTCGACAGCGTCGCCATCGGCGCGTCTCGACTGTGCACGGCCATCCGGGGCGCAGCGGGTCCGATCGCACTGGTGGGCTACTCGCAGGGGGCGGTGGTCATCCGGATGGCTCTCGCCGACCTGGCAGCCACCGGCACGCCCGATCTGGATCACCCCGATCTGGATCGCCCCGATCTGGATCGCATAGTCGGTGTGGGGCTCGTCGCCGATCCGCACCAGCCGCCGGGTGTGGTGCCCGGTTGCCACGGGTGGGGCGTGGCCGGCCCGGGAGTCGACCTCCCGGCAGGGCTCCCGGTGCACTGGGTGGGCGCCTCCGAGGACATGATCTGCAATGCGGACGCCGATTCACTGGTCCGCGACGTCGCCGATCTCACCGGTTCGATGACCTTCGCGGGACTCGGTCGGTGGGGTAGGAGCGCGTGGAAAGTGCTGCGCGCCAACGACTTGCAGAACGCCCGCCGGACATCCGTGCGCCCGGCCCAGTGGCGACGGGACCCGGGGCGACTCGTGGCGGCGTGGCGCGAGATCAGGTGCTACCTGCCGCCGCGGATACGCGTCAGCGGCCTGTGGGTGACGAATGCAGCGGGCGGGCGGCACACGTCGTACCACAGCGAGCCCTACCGCCGGACCTCGGTCACCGATCCCGCATCGACCGGCTGCCAGGTGATCGCGCGATGGCTACAGGTTCAGGCGACCTTCGGCGCCCGCGCCGTCGGCTAGCGCTGCATCGCGGATCGAACGCAACGCAGAGGGCCGGTCACCCGACGGTGACCGGCCCTCTGGTGTCAGCTCGTGACCTAGGTGTTCTGGTACTTCCCTCCGATGGTGTTTCGCACCACGATCGGGGTGTTGCGCGGGACGTTGTCGTAGACCCACTTGCCATGATCGGTGGTCACGTTGATGCAGCCGTGGCTCACATTGCTGCGACCCTGCTGGTTGACCGACCAGGGAGCGGCGTGGATGAAGATGCCGTCCCACGACATCCGGGTGGCGTACTCGACGTAGGTGCGGTAACCCTCGGCGGAGTCGACCGGGACACCGTACGTGGACGAGTCCATGTACATGTCGCGGTACTTCTCTTTGGTGTAGTAGACGCCGTTCGACGTCGGGTTCTTGTCCGAACCCATCGAGATCGGCATCGTGCGGACAACCTTGCCGTTGTGCCACCAGGTGATGGTGTGGGTGTTGTCGTCGGCGAGCGCGATGTAACCGGTCTCGGTTTTCACGTTCGGGATGGCCGGGCCGGCCGGCTTCTCCTCGGTCGTCGTCGACGGCGGCGGCTGCGGCGCCTCGGGGGTGCTCGGCGCCGGCGGGGTCGGCAGACCGGGGATCGCGGGGATCTCGACCGGCGGCAGGCCGGGGATCACGGTGACCGGAACGGCGTTCGCGACGCCGGGGAGTGCGAGGGCCATTGCCAGGACGCCGAAGACGACAGCCGTGAGGCGTCGTGCCGAACGGCGGCGCGGGGCGCGCGGGATCGGCGGGTGGGAATTCAACACAGGTCGTACCTTCGGTTCGATGGTTCTTTCCGCGCATCGGCCTGAGCGCGAATCCATCGTTACACAACCGTTGCCTGGGGTCCAAGGAGCCGGGCGCGCCGACAGACGCCGCGATCACGAACAGCCAGTACGACGTGGCAAAAACCCGTGGTGAGCGTAGTCGGCCATCCCACATGTGACGGTGATCACATTCGAGTCACCGCATGCCCCGACGGCGGCGGCTGGGACTCATCCTCGTCGATGTCTCGGCAATGTCAACAGGATCGTTTGTCCCAGTGTTACTTGGCCTTTGAAAACCGTTGGGTTGTGGGTCACGCGGGCTGGGGGTGCTCGGTGCGGACGTGGCGTGCCGGCTGCGAGCACGCCTCATCCCGGCACACGAGCATCACATCGACGCGGCCAATGCCTGCCTCCGACTCGGTGACGTCTCGTCGTGCGTACAGGGGCGCCCCGCAGGATTCACATCTGCGCTGAGTTTTCGTGTGGCTGGAAGACATGTGTCAACGGTACGCCGAGTGTGGTCTGGATCACAGGGCGACCGCATGCGTTCAGATGTGGTCCGGTCGGGTGACTCAGGCGGGGATTTGAGACGTCGCAAGCGGAATCGCATGTGGTCCGCGCGTCGCGGAGGAACGTCGACGGTGAGGGCGGTTCACAGCGTCCTCGGAAAGGAGTGTGCTTCTCACCCTCGCAACCTCTCCGGCACGAGAGGTGGCTCACTGTAAGGAAGGTCGATGACCAGACTCATAGCAACACTAACATTCGCTGCCGCGGCGTTCATCGGGAGTGCAGGACTCGCTGATGCCGAACCCTGCAAGATGGCCGTCGGCAACGGTCAGTTCGCGCCCTGTCCGCCGCCGATCGTCTCGACCGGCCCCGGGGATCCGTCGACGCCTGGACATCCGGAAGAGGAGGCGGCGCCGGAGATCGAGTACGAGTACGTGCCGTTGCCGCTGCCGTGGGACGAACCGCCGACGCCCTGAAACGTCAAAGGTCCGGAGGCGTGATGCCTCCGGACCCGGTGGAGCGGGTGACGGGAATCGAACCCGCGTAGCTAGTTTGGAAGACTAGGGCTCTACCATTGAGCTACACCCGCGTTGCTCGGTCGCCGTCGGAATTCCGGCGTCGCGTGCGATGAGTGACTGTACCGGCAGTGGCGCCGTAACCGAAATCGGGGTCGGCGGACCATGCCGCACCGGTCGGGCGCCCACACGGTCCGGGGTCGCTTCCGACACCCGTGCGCGGGGTCGGCCGAGATGGCACGTACTATCTCTTGTTGGCCCTGATGCGCGGTCGCCCTCCGGGGCTCTGTCGCGTGTACGGACCGCGGGATGTGGCGCAGCTTGGTAGCGCATCCGCTTTGGGAGCGGAGGGTCGCAGGTTCAAATCCTGTCATCCCGACTTGATCGATGTGGCCTGACCGGTCACCCGGTGTACGGCCCGCGAACGACCGAACTTCCACCACCGCAGATATAAGGAGCATTCAGGCGTGAAGAGCACTGTCGAGCAACTCACCCCGACCCGGGTCAAGCTCAACGTCGAGGTCCCGTTCGAGGAGCTGTCGGCAGACTTCGACCGGGCCTACCGGTCGTTGGCCCAGCAGATCCGGATCCCCGGATTCCGTCCGGGCAAGGCGCCCGCCAAGCTGATCGAGGCCCGCGTCGGACGCGACTCGATCCTCGCCCAGGTCGTCAACGACGCGATCCCCGCCAAGTACTCCGAGGCTGTCGCGGAAACCGAGACCAAGGCGATCGGCCAGCCCGAGATCGACCTCTCCGAGCTGAAGTACGGCGAGTCGGTGACCTTCACCGCCGAGGTCGACGTCCGTCCCGAGATCAGCCTGCCCGACTACTCGACCCTGTCGGTCGAGGTCGACGCGATCGAGGTCGACGAGGCCGCGGTCGACGAGCAGCTCGAGGGGCTGCGCGCCCGGTTCGGCACCCTCAAGGGCGTCGAGCGCGGCGTGCAGGACGGCGATTTCGTCTCGATCGACCTGGCCGCGACCGTCGACGGCGAGCCCGTCGAGGAGGCCACCACCGAGGGTCTGTCCCACGAGGTCGGCTCCGGTCAGCTCATCGACGGACTCGACGAGGCACTCATCGGTCTGAAGGCCGGCGAGGACAAGGAGTTCACGACCAAGCTCGTCGCCGGCGATCACGCCGGTGAGGAAGCGCTCGTCAAGGTCACCGTGCAGTCGGTCAAGGAGCGCGAGCTGCCCGAGGTCGACGACGACTTCGCGCAGATGGCCAGCGAGTTCGACACCGTCGAGGAGCTGCGTGCCAGCCTCGCCGAGCGGGCCGAGCAGTCGGCGAAGCTGGAGCAGGCCAACAAGATCCGCGACGCAGTGCTCGAGAAGCTGCTCGAGACCGTCGAGATCCCGGTGCCCGAGAAGGTCGTCGACGAAGAGGTCGAGGGTCAGCAGCACCAGGTCATCCACGCCCTCGGTCACGATGACGAGCAGGTCGCCAAGTTCCTCGAGGCGCAGGGCAAGACGCGCGAGGAATGGGATGCGGAGTCCCGTGACGAGGCGGAGAAGTCGGTCAAGCAGCAGCTGCTGCTCGACGCGATCGCCGATCAGCAGGACACCGAGGTCAGCCAGGACGAGCTGACCCAGCAGATCATCTTCACCGCCCAGCGGTACGGCATGCAGCCGCAGGAGTTCATCCAGCAGCTGACCCAGGCCAACCAGGTCGGGGCCGTCTACGCCGACGTCCGTCGCGGTAAGTCGCTGGCGAGCATCGTCGGTGATGTGACCGTCACCGACACCAACGGCGCAGCCGTCGACACCGCCGAGTACTTCGGTGGGAAAGACGACGCCGAGGAGTCCGCGCCCGAGGAATCCGATTCCGACAACTGATCGGTCCACCGCGGCCCTGAGCGCCCCACCAGTTCGACGCACATCGCCGGTCCTCACGCACGAGGGCCGGCGATTGCCGTCGGTCCACCATGGCGCATGGACCGTTCACGGTGCCGAACGTGGTTCTGCTCTCAGCGAAGAGGCGTGTCCTCGGGAGTGTCCGCGGGTGTCGATTGGTTAGTGTCGGTGAGGACGTCATCAGACAGATCGGAACGTGTGCGACACCCGTTGCGGGTGACGCGCAGGACATGACAACAAGGCAAAGGTAGGAACCTGTGAGCGAGCCGACCATCCACACACCCACGATGAGCTCGGGTGTGGCTGGGTTGAACCTGTCCGATTCGGTATTCGAGCGTCTGCTGCGCGAACGCATCATCTTCCTGGGAACCCAGGTCGACGACGACATCGCCAACCGACTGTGCGCGCAGATCCTGCTGCTCGCCGCCGAGGATCCGCAGAAGGACATCCACCTCTACATCAACTCGCCCGGTGGCTCGGTCACAGCGGGTATGGCCATCTTCGACACCATGCAGCTCGCCCAGTGCGACGTCGCGACCTACGCGATGGGCATGGCGGCGTCGATGGGGCAGTTCCTGCTCGCAGCCGGCGCCAAGGGCAAGCGTCACGCGCTCCCGCACGCGCGGATCATGATGCACCAGCCGTCTGCCGGAATCGGTGGCACCGCCTCCGACATCGCCATCCAGGCCGAGCAGTTCGCGCTCACCAAGAAGGAGATGAACCGGCTCAACGCCGAGTTCAGTGGTCAGCCGCTCGAGAAGATCGAGGCCGACGCCGACCGCGACAAGTGGTTCACCGCGGAGCAGGCCCTGGAGTACGGCTTCGTCGACAAGGTGATCTCGCGTCCGGGTCAGTGACCGGCAGATCCGACGATCGCGCGATCCAGCCACCTTCGAGCCATACCTACTCATTGGAGCAACAGATGACCAATTCCCTTTCTCTGGACGGCATGTCGGCCGAGGTCGCCGCCGGTATCCCCGCGTCGGCGCTCGCGCTCAAGAACATCGAGGCGCGTTACATCCTGCCGTCGTTCATCGAGCACACCCCGAACGGCCAGCGTCAGTACGACCCGTACGCCAAGCTGTTCGAGGAGCGGATCGTGTTCGTCGGGACCCCGATCGACCAGGTGGTGTCCAACGACGTCATGGCGCAGCTGCTCGTGCTCGAGTCGCAGGATCCCGACCGCGACATCACGATGTACATCAACTCGCCCGGCGGCAGCGTGCCGGACATGCTGGCCATCTACGACACGATGCAGTACGTGCACTGCGACATCGTCACCGTCTGCCTCGGTGAGGCCGCATCGGCCGCGGCGATCCTGCTCGCCGGCGGAACGCCCGGCAAGCGTGCCGCGTTGCCGAACGCCACTGTCCTCATCCACCAGCCGCGCACCGGCGGCGCCTACCAGGGTCAGGTCTCCGATCTCGAGATCCAGGCCGCCGAGATCGAGCGCATCCGCGAACGTCTCGACGAGATCCTCGCCGGCCACACCGGCCAGGACAAAGACAAGATCCGCAAGGACACCGACCGCGACAACATCCTGACCGCCGCGGCGGCCAAGGAGTACGGAATCATCGACGAGGTCTTCGAGTACCGCAAGAAGTCCATGAAGAAGTAGTCGTGGTGAAGAAGTAGTTGTGGCAGTACACAAGTCCTGGTGATTTTCTGCCGCGACATTTGGCCTTATCGGTCGAAGTTCGGGCGGCACGCGGGTACCGTCGGGTTACTGGGCATTCGAGTGTCGATCAAATGACCCACGCCCGGCTGCGTGCGACGCGACGGACCAAACACGACAGTCCGGCAACGAGGAAGTAGGTACAGCGCGAGATGGCACGAATCGGAGACGGCGGCGATCTGCTCAAGTGCTCTTTCTGCGGCAAGAGCCAGAAGCAGGTGAAGAAGCTCATCGCCGGCCCCGGCGTGTATATCTGCGATGAGTGCATCGATCTGTGCAACGAGATCATCGAAGAGGAATTGGCGGAGAACGGCGACGTCAAGCTCGACGAGCTGCCCAAGCCGGCGGAGATCCGCGACTTCCTCGAGAAGTACGTCATCGGCCAGGACACGGCCAAGCGGACGCTGGCAGTTGCTGTGTACAACCACTACAAGCGCATCCAGGCTGGCGAGAAGAAGGACGCCCGGACGGGTGAGACCGTCGAGCTGATGAAGTCGAACATCCTCATGCTCGGCCCCACCGGATGTGGCAAGACGTATCTGGCACAGACGCTGGCGAAGATGCTGAACGTGCCGTTCGCGATCGCCGACGCGACCGCCCTCACCGAGGCCGGGTATGTCGGCGAAGACGTCGAGAACATCCTGCTGAAGCTGATCCAGGCCGCCGACTACGACGTGAAGCGCGCCGAGACCGGCATCATCTACATCGACGAGGTCGACAAGATCGCCCGCAAGAGCGAGAACCCGTCGATCACCCGCGATGTGTCGGGTGAGGGAGTCCAGCAGGCGCTCCTCAAGATCCTCGAGGGCACGCAGGCTTCGGTGCCGCCGCAGGGCGGCCGCAAGCACCCGCATCAGGAGTTCATCCAGATCGACACGACGAACGTGCTCTTCATCGTGGCCGGTGCCTTCGCCGGCCTGGAGAAGATCGTGTCCGAGCGAATCGGTAAGCGCGGCCTCGGTTTCGGCAACGAGGTGGCGAGCAAGGACGAGGCCGACACGTCGGATCAGTTCGCCGATGTCATGCCGGAGGACTTGATCAAGTTCGGCCTGATCCCGGAGTTCATCGGACGTCTACCGGTCGTCGCGTCGGTGACGAACCTGGACAAGGAATCGCTGGTCAGCATCCTCTCGGAGCCGAAGAACGCGCTGGTGAAGCAGTACACCCGGTTGTTCGACATGGACAACGTCGAGCTCGAGTTCACCAAGGACGCGCTCGAGGCCGTCGCCGACCAGGCAATCCACCGTGGCACGGGCGCTCGTGGTCTCCGGGCCATCATGGAAGAGGTCCTGCTGCCGGTGATGTACGACATCCCGAGCCGGGACGACGTCGAGAAGGTCGTCGTGACCGGGGAGACCGTCCGGGACAACGTGCTGCCGACGATCGTGCCTCGTAAGGCCTCCAGCGACGAGCGTCGCGACAAGAGCGCCTGATTCGCGAACACACCCCACACCCACGAGACCAGAGAGCCCCGCCCGGCCAGACCGGGCGGGGCTCTCTGCTGTTGTCTACCGGTCGGATCGGGTCGGTTCGAACCGGATGACCACGGCCTTGGACACCGGTGTGTTCGACTCTTTGGCCACCGAACCCAGCGGGACGAGCGGATTCGTCTCCGGGTAGTACGCGGCCGCGTTGCCGCGGGGTGTGTCGTAGGGAACGACCTCGAAGCCGCGGACCCGGCGCTCCTCGACGCCGTTGCCGCCGTCGAACTCGGAGACGATGTCGACGAGTTGTCCGGCGCGTAGACCGAGCGTGGTGATGTCGTCGGGATTGACCATCACGATGTGCCGGTTGCCGGAGATGCCGCGGTAGCGGTCGTCGTGCCCGTAGATGGTGGTGTTGTACTGATCGTGGCTGCGGAGCGTCTGCAGGATCAGACGGTCGCGCGGGATGGTCACCGACTCGAGCGGGTACGCCGCGAAGTTGGCCTTGCCGTTGGGGGTGTCGAACGATCGGGTGTCGCGCGGCGGGTGCGGCAGCACGAATCCGTCGCTGCGCCGGACGCGGATGTTGAAGTCGTCGAAGCCGGGAATCACCCGCTCGATCCGGTCGCGGATCAGGTCGTAGTCGCGCTTGAGTTCCTGCCAGGGAACCGGATGGCCGGTGCCGAGAACTCGGGTTGCCAGGTCACAGATGATCGCGACCTCGCTGCGCAGATGCGACGACACCGGTGGCAGGGATCCACGCGAGAGGTGCACGGCGGACATCGAGTCCTCGACCGAGACACGTTGCGCCACACCGTCGATCACGTCCCGGTCGGTGCGGCCCAGGGTCGGGAGGATGAGTGCGCCGCGGCCGGTGACCAGGTGGGACTCGTTGAGTTTGGTGGACACGTGCACGGTGAGTGCGCAGCGCCGGAGAGCGTCGGCCGTGGCGTCGGTGTCGGGCGAGGCCGACACGAAGTTGCCACCCAT
Organism: Gordonia sp. NPDC058843; assembly: GCF_042743165.1. Classification (NCBI taxonomy): domain Bacteria; kingdom Bacillati; phylum Actinomycetota; class Actinomycetes; order Mycobacteriales; family Gordoniaceae; genus Gordonia; species Gordonia sp. NPDC058843. The sequence goes on along the minus strand of NZ_JBHYNC010000001.1, from coordinate 300,097 downwards.
CCCGACGAAGACGCGAACCCTGCCCGCAGCCATCGCGGTGATGGCGGCGACGGTGTCGTACCCGTGCTCACGTGGGGACGTGATCCCGAATTCGGCGTCCTGCGCGGCGAGGAAGGACTCCGGCATCTTCTCGAAGATGCCCATCGTGCGGTCGCCCTGCACGTTGGAATGACCACGAACCGGGCAGAGCCCGGCGCCGACACGGCCGATCATGCCGCGCAGCAGCAACACGTTGGTGCCCTCGGCGATGGTTGCCACCCCGTGCCGGTGCTGGGTGAGTCCCATCGCCCAGCACAGGACGATGCGTTGGGAGGTCCGTACCGCGTCGGCGAGGTCGTGGATCTGCCCGGTGGACAGACCGGTGATCTCGGCGATGTGGTCGAGATCGACTTCGTCGAGGAGGTCGAGATACTCGTCGACGCCGGCACACGACTCGTCGAGGAACTCGTGATCGAAGACGGTTCCGGGGGCGGCTCGTTCGGCGTCGCGGAGCAGACGGGCGACGCCGCGGAAGAGCGCCATGTCCGAACCGAGCCTGACCTGGAGGAAATCGTCGGCGAGCTTGGTGCCCGCACCGACCACCCCGCCGACCTTCTGGGGGTCCTTGAAGCGCATCAGGCCCGCCTCGGGAAGCGGATTGATCGCGACGATCCTGGCGCCGTTGTGCTTGGCCTTCTCCAGGGTCGCGAGCATTCGCGGGTGGTTGGTGCCGGGATTCTGGCCGGCGATGAGGATCAGGTCGGCGGCCTCGAGATCGGGGACGGTCACCGAGCCCTTGCCGATACCGATCGATGCGCCGAGCGCGGCACCGGACGACTCATGGCACATGTTCGAGCAGTCGGGCAGGTTGTTCGTACCGAGGCTGCGAGCGAAGAGCTGGTACAGGAACGCGGCTTCGTTGCTCGTACGACCCGAGGTGTAGAAGACGGCTTCGTCGGGCGAATCCATCGCGGCGAACTCGTCGGCGATGATCGCGTTGGCCTGATCCCAACTCAGCGGGCGGTAGTGCGTGTCGCCGGGTGCGAGATACATCGGGTGGGCCAGGCGGCCCTGCTGGGAAAGCCAGTAACCGCTGCGTGAGCGGAGGTCCTCGACGCTGTGCGCGGCGAAGAAGTCGGGGGTCACCGCGCGCTTCGTGGCTTCCTCGGCGACGGCCTTGGCGCCGTTCTCACAGAACTCGGCGTGCTTGCGGTGCCCCGGTGTCTCGGGCCAGGCGCATCCGGGACAGTCGAAACCGTCGCGCTGATTGAGCTTGATCAGGGTCTGCGCGGTCCGAACCGCGCCCATCTGCTCGAGTCCGCGTTTGAGGGCGACCGCGACTGCGGGGACCCCGGCGGCATAGGACTTGGGGTGTGCGCGCCGGACCTCGCGTGGCTCGTCCACCGAGTGCGTCGTCGAGGAGTCGCCGTCGTGAGTGTTGCTCATGATGTCCATCTTGCCCCGCGGGTGTGCCGTATCGCGCACACTGGGCGATGTGACTCACGACGAACTGGATACATCGGTGCTCGCCGCTCTGGTGCTGGCGGGCGGGCGGTCCCGGCGGATGGGCAGCGACAAGGCAGCGCTGGACTGGGAGGGCGAACCGATGCTCGCCCGGGTGGTGCGGGTGGTGTCGCAGCGATGCGACCCGGTGCTGGTGGTCGCGGGTGAATCGTCTGCGGCGTTCCGCGGGGTCGAGGACATCCGCGACCGTGCGGCACCGGGGATCGATTCGTCGAAGGTGCGGTGGGTGACCGACGAGCAGGAGGGGACCGGCCCCCTGGGCGGGCTCGTCGCCGGACTGTCCGCCGCCGCCGCCGCGGGCGCCGAGCTCGCCTTCGTGTGCGCGACGGATATGCCCCTCATCGCGCCGGAGCTGATCGACGAGCTGCGACTGGGCATGACCGGCTCGACTCAGGCGGTCATCGCGCACGACGCACAGCGCGATCATCCGATGGCGGGGATCTACCGCACGGATGCGGCCGCGGTGATCGCCGACATCGTCGCGAGCGGCGAACGACGCATGCTGGGCGCGATCGAAGCGCTCAACACCCATCGGGTGGGGATCTCCGACCCGGACTGGCTCGTCAACGTCAACGCACCCGAGGACCTGCACAGATTGCGCGTGTCGGCGGGTTAACGGCGGGCCACGATGCCGAGGTCCATCGCGACCGCGATCCAGTCGGCGAACTCGCCGAGGAGTTCGACGTACAGCTGATCGTCCGAACGCTCGTCGATGTCGTCGACCTGAAAGAACCCGGCGTTGTCGATCACACGACCGGTCATAGTGTCCAGTGAGGCGAGCGTCCCGAAGTTGTTGTCGCCCAGACCGATGAATTGCCAGAACACGGGTTGCGCAGCGGCCTCGGCCATCAGCGCGCGAATGGCGGCGACCTTGGAGTGGAAACCGCCGTCGGTGAAGAACAGCACCAGCACGGGCTGGTCATCGTGCAGATCATCGAGGACGGCCTGCATGATGGGCAGTTCCTCGTTGGCACCGCCGATGTGCTTGTCGTAGTCGATCTCTTGGCACAGCGGCGGACCGTGGCGTCCCCGCAGATGCACGAAGGTCTCGATCCACAATTCGGCATTCGCCACGGTCACATCGGGAAGTTTCGCGAAACTGCGGGCGTACAAATAGGTTTCGAGATTGCCATCGCTGTCGAGCTGGGTGGCGACGGGGATCATGCGCTCGATGACCCGGTGTACGGTACGGCGGCGGTACAGCGCGCTCATCGAGAGCGTCTTGTCGATCACGACGATCACCCGGGCGTCTCGGCCCGCGACCCCCTTGGTGAGCAAGACCCGATGGACCGCCTTCTTGCGCAGGTCCAGGGTCTGGCGCTTGTGCAAGGAGAGCTTGTCCTCGCCGTCGACGGTTCGGATCGACGGACTCCGGTCGGGGCTGCCCGCCGGAACAGAGGTGGCGCCGGACGCGGGGTCGGAGTCCACGGTGACCCCGAGCGATCGCACGAGCGCCGGGAATCCGGCGTCCCAACCGGACGACTCGCTGCGCGCCTTCCACCAGCCGTTCCGCCGATAGATCTCGACCAGGACGGCGGCGTGTTCGGTGATGAGGCCATGGGCGGGGGAGTCGATCACGACGTCGCCCGCCCGGATTCGTGCGGTGAGCCCTGCCGAGCCGAGCGGCTGATCTGACGTGACGGCGACGGCGATCCGCTCGACGTCGTCGGGCACGGCATGCAGGTTGATCGTGATCTCGCCGCCGTCGACGAGAGTCACCGCACCCTCGGGCGATGAGGGCTGGTTGTAGAAGACGAAGTCACCGTCGTCGCGGACCCGGTTGCCGGTCGTGAGCTGGAACGCGAGCAGGTCGAGGCCGGTGTCGGAGACCGTGATCGTGACGACGTCCGTCGCGGGCAGGCCGGTGTTCTGGCCACGTGCCAGGGTGAGGGTCGCCACAACGTCCTTCGATGCCGCCGGGGAGGGAGGACCGCCGGCGAGGTCCGGCCCGGCGAAAACATAGAATAGCGCCCGTGACATCACCCGACCAGACATCCGCGTTGCCCGAGACGGCGTCGCCCCGGACTGCCGTACCCGAGACCGGGTTGCCCAAGTCGTGGGACCCCGCTGAGCACGAGGCGTCGCTCTACCAGGGCTGGGTGGACGCCGGGTACTTCACCGCGGACGCGACGAGCGACAAACCGCCGTTCTCCATCGTGATCCCGCCGCCGAACGTCAACGGTTCGCTGCACATGGGCCACGCCTACGAGCATGTGCTGATGGATGCGCTCTCGCGCCGGCGTCGTATGCAGGGCTACGAGGTGCTGTGGCTGCCCGGCATGGATCATGCGGCGATCGCGATGCAGACGATGGTCGAGCGCAAGCTCGCCGCCGAGGGCAAGACGCGCGACGACCTCGGCCGGGATGCGTTCATCGAACGCGTGTGGGCGGAGAAGGCCGAGATCAGCGGCAACATCGGCGAGCAGATGCGCCGGCTCGGCGACAGCGTCGACTGGACGCGCGAACGATTCACGATGGACGAGGGCCTCTCGCGCGCTGTGCACACGGTCTTCAAGAAGATGTTCGACGACGGGCTGATCTACCAGGCCGAGCGCCTGGTCAACTGGTCGCCGGTCCTCAAGACCGCCGTCAGCGACATCGAGGTGAGCTACGCCGACGTCGAGGGTGAGCTCGTCAGCTTCCGCTACGGGTCGCTCGACGACGCCGAACCCCACATCGTCGTCGCGACGACGCGGCTCGAGACGATGCTCGGCGACACCGCGATCGCGGTGCATCCCGACGACGAACGGTATGCCCGCCTCGTCGGCACCGAACTGCCGCATCCGTTTGTCGACCGGATGATCCCTATCGTCGCCGACGACTATGTCGACCCCGAATTCGGCAGCGGCGCAGTGAAGATCACCCCGGCGCACGATCCCAACGACTTCGCGCTCGGGCAACGGCACAATCTGCCGATGCCGACGATCATGGACGAATCGGCTCGGATCGCGGACACCGGAACGCAATTCGACGGCATGGATCGGTTCGAGGCGCGTGTCAAGGTGCGTGAGGCGCTGGCCGCGCAGGGTCGGATCGTCAAGGAGGTGCGTCCGTACCTGCACAGCGTCGGTCATTCCGAACGAACCGGTGAGCCGATCGAACCGCGACTGTCGATGCAATGGTGGGTGGCGGTCTCCACGCTCGCCGCGACAGCCGGCGACGCGGTGCGCGACGGGTCGACGGTGATCCACCCGAAGTCGATGGAACCGCGCTGGTTCAGCTGGGTCGACGACATGCACGACTGGTGCATCTCGCGACAGCTGTGGTGGGGTCACCGCATCCCGATCTGGTACGGACCCGACGGGGACGTGGTGTGCGTCGGACCGGACGAGCAGGCCCCCGAGGGGTATGTGCAGGAGACCGACGTCCTCGACACCTGGTTCTCCTCCGGGCTGTGGCCGTTCTCCACCATGGGGTGGCCCGATCAGACGGCGGACCTCGAAAAGTTCTATCCCACTTCGGTTCTCGTCACCGGGTACGACATCCTGTTCTTCTGGGTCGCGCGCATGATGATGTTCGGCACCTACGTCGGCAAGGACCTGGGGCCGGGCAACGAGATCCCGTTCCACAACCTGTTCCTGCACGGTCTGGTGCGCGACGAACACGGTCGCAAGATGTCGAAATCCAAGGGCAACGGCATCGACCCGCTCGACTGGGTGGAACGCTTCGGTGCCGACGCACTTCGCTTCACGCTCGCCCGCGGCGCCAACCCCGGGTCGGACATCTCGGTCGGCGAGGATCACGCCCAGTCGTCGCGCAACTTCGCGACCAAGCTCTACAACGCCACGAAGTTCGCGCTCATGAACGGCGCCAAGGTCGGCCGGCTGCCCGACGCGGAGACGCTCACCGACGCCGACCGATGGATACTCGGACGTCTCGACGAGGTGCTCGCCGAGATCGACGCCGGGTTCGAGTCCTACGAGTTCTCGAAGGCCTGCGAGGCGCTCTACCACTTCGCGTGGGATGAGGTCTGTGACTGGTACCTCGAACTGGCCAAGGTGCAGATCGCGGAGAACGACGAGAAGCGTTCGGAGACAACTGCACTCGTGCTCGGCGCGGTCCTCGACCCGCTGCTACGAGCGCTGTCGCCGGTGATGCCGTTCGTCACCGAGGTGCTGTGGAAGACGCTCACCGGTGGCGAATCCCTCGTGGTCGCCCCGTGGCCGACCACCTCCGGGCGCGAGTGGTCGTCGGATTCGGCGGCCCGCATCGACGACCTGCAGCGGCTGATCACCGAGGTGCGACGTTTCCGCAGCGATCAGGGTCTGCGTCCGGGGCAGCGCGTCGCCGTCCAGTTCGACGGACTCGGCGAGGCGGGGCTCGAACCGCTTCTGCCGTACGTGACCTCGCTCGCGCGCCTCGATCCGGCCGGACCCGACTTCGGTGCCACCGCAACCGTCGAGGTCCGTCTCAGCGTGGCGACCGTGGTCGTCGCGATCGACACCTCGGGCACCGTCGACGTCGCAGCCGAGCGCAAGCGCCTCACGAAGGACCTGGCAGTCGCCGAGAAGGAACTGTCGACGACCTCGGCGAAGCTCGGCAACGAGCAGTTCTTGGCCAAGGCGCCCGACCAGGTGGTCGCGAAGATCAGGGACCGTCAGCGCATCGCGACCGAAGAGGTCGAGCGGCTGAACGCGAAGCTGGCGAGTCTGGCCGGCGCGTGAGCGACGAGACGGGTTTCCCCGAAGAAGATCCCGCGGTCCTGGGCATGGATGCGGCGGGTGACCCCCTGGGTCTGGGGGCGATCCTGAACGAGGACGAACCCGACCCCGACGCCGAGCCGGCGTCGCTGCGTGTGACAGACAGTGCCGACGACCTCGCCGAACTCGCCGAGGTCGAGGCCGAGCTGGACACCCGGTGGCCCGAGACGAAGATCGAGCCGTCGCTGACCCGGATCTCCACACTGGTGGACCTGCTCGGTTCCCCGCAGCACGGGTACCCGTCGATCCACATCGCCGGCACCAACGGCAAGACGTCGGTCACCCGTATGGTCGACGCCCTGCTGTCGGCGTTGCACCGGCGAACCGGCCGCATCACCAGTCCACACCTGCAGCGGGTCACCGAGCGGATCTCCGTGGATGGCACACCGATTCCGGCGCGCACCTACGTCGACACGTATCGGGAGCTCGAGCCGTACATCACCATGGTCGACGATTCGTCGACGGCTGCGGGTGGACCACGGATGAGCAAGTTCGAGGTGCTCACGGCGATGGCCTACGCGGTGTTCGCCGAGGCGCCGGTCGACGTCGCCGTCGTGGAGACCGGCATGGGCGGGCGATGGGACGCGACCAACGTCATCAACGGCACGGTCTCGGTCATCACACCGATCGCGATGGACCACGCCGACTATCTCGGGGACACTCTGACCGCCATCGCGGGGGAGAAGGCGGGCATCATCAAGTCCGCCGAACCGGATGGCTATGAACCCGACGGGGCCGGGGCCGTAGACCCCGTCACGGTCATCGCCGAACAGAGTCCCGAGGTCATGGACGTCCTGCTGCGGGCGGCCGTCGAAGCGGGCACCATCGTCGCCCGGCAGGGGTCGGAGTTCACGGTCCTCGACGCGGTCATCGCCGTCGGCGGGCAGATGCTCACCATCCAGGGACTCGGCGGTGTCTACGACGAGATCTTCGTACCATTGCACGGCGCGCATCAGGCGGCGAACGCCGCGGTGGCCCTCGCGGCGGTGGAGGCGTTCTTCGGCGCGGGTGCCGACCGCCAGCTCGACATCGATGCCGTCCGTGCGGGTTTCGCCTCGGTCGGCAACCCCGGGCGGCTCGAACGTCTGCGCAGCGCGCCGACGGTGTTCGCCGACGCGGCGCACAATCCGCACGGTGCTGCCGCGCTCGCGCAAGCCCTGGCCGAGGAGTTCGACTTCCGTCGTCTCATCGGCGTCGTCGGCGTGCTCGGCGACAAGGACGCCCGCGGAGTCCTCGAAGCGCTGGAGCCTGTGCTCGACGCGGTCGTCGTCACCGACAACGGCTCCCCGCGTGCGCTCGACCCCGAGACGCTCGCGGAATATGCGCGGGAGGTGTTCGGTGAGGACCGAGTGGTCATCAAACCCTTCCTGCCCGACGCCGTCGAAGAGGCCATCGCACTGGCCGAGGAGGCCGACGGCGAGCGTGTGTCGGGCGCCGGCGTGGTCATCACCGGTTCCGTCGTGACCGCCGGTGCCGCGCGGACCCTCTTCGGTAAGGAACCCTCATGACGACCCGGTACACCCCGCCCACCAACGATCCCTGGAAGGGGTTGCGCGGCGTGATGGCCGGCACGATGATCCTCGAGGTCATCGTGGTGATCCTGGCGTTCCCGATCGTGTGGCGCCTGGGCGACGGGCTGACCTGGTTGTCGGGCGGTTACCTCACGCTGGTCGTCATCGCGATGATCCTGGCCGCGGGCATGCAGGGGAGGCCATACGCGATCAACCTCGATCTCGGCCTGCAGGTCGTCGTGATCGCCGGAGGGATCTTCCACTGGTCGATCGCGGTGGTGGGGGTCGTCTTCGGGTCGGTCTGGCTCTACATCCGGTACATCAAGGCCGACGTGGAGAAACGCGTCGAACGCGGGATGCTTCCCGGCCAGGAACCGATCGAGTAGCGATCCGGCCCGAGCGTCGCGGTCCGTGTCACCTGACCAGCCGTGTTCTCGTTGCTCAGGCCGGGGTTTGGTGGCCGCAAGACCTGTGGCCGGACCGTTATCGCCGAACCGGGACGGTGCCGGGGGCTTGCTGCGACAATGTCCCAAGCCGCGGGGGCGACAGGTCGTTCCTCGCAGCCTGTGCAATCCCACCCCCCCGATCACCTGATGTGAGGACATACGTGCAGTTCCAGCTCTCCCGGACCGCCATCTCCGACCGCACCCGCCGCTCTGCGCCGGCGTCGGTTCTCCTTGCCGCCGCCGCTCTCGCGCTCACCGTCCCGGCGACGGCCGCTGCCGCTCCCGAGGACGAGCAGGCCCCGACCGCGATCGCGAACTTCACGGGGACGCCGGTCGCTGACGCGCCCGTGCCCGTCGGGCCAGGGGAGTACAGCTATGTGGCCACCCATGCGATCACCAAGCGTGCCGCGTCGATGAAGGCGCCCGAGGCGATCGCCAGCCTGCCGGTGCCGGCCCAGTACCGGCCTGCGAATCTCGGTCTGGCGCAGCAGTTCGATCTCGCGCTCGCAGGTGCGCTCGCGTCGCCCGGTGGCTGCGTTCAGGTGGTCGTCGATCCGCGTTCGCGTACCGGCAGCCTGTTCAATTACGGCTTCTTTCCGGTCGCGGGTGAGTACTGCTCCTGAGCGGTGCGCTTCCGCAGCCGGTCGATAGGGTGTGAGTCGTGACTGAACGCACTCTCGTACTCATCAAGCCCGACGGCGTCGAACGCGGCCTCGTCGGCGACATCATCAGCCGCATCGAGCGCAAGGGCCTGACCCTGGTGGCTCTCGAGCTCAAGACCGCAGGCGACGAGGTCGCCCGCGGGCACTATGCCGAGCACGAGGGCAAGCCGTTCTATCCCTCGCTGCTCGAGTTCATCACGTCGGGTCCGCTGGTCGCCGCGGTACTCGAGGGACCCCGCGCGGTGGCCGCGTTCCGCCAGATCGCCGGCGGCACCGATCCCGTCGAGAAGGCGGTGCCGGGGACCATCCGCGCCGACTTCGCGCTCAACACCCAGTACAACCTGGTGCACGGGTCCGATTCGCCCGAATCGGCGCAGCGTGAGATCGCTCTCTGGTTCCCCGAACTCGACGTCTGAATCGGGCCTCCTCAACTCGACGCGCGCCGTCAAACGCTCATCCTTTGCGGTCATCGGACCGCAGTGTGGGATACTTGTTCAGTTATCGCCGACACACTTTGTCGACGACAACCGGATGACGCGCCCTGGTACCGGCGCGTCGCGGTGCGGCACCAACGCACCGCGACGCCACGGCACCGCAGCTGACCCCACCGAGTTCGCACTGCTGCCAGCAGCCGAACACTCAGGTTCTCCCTGTGCCCGGTGGCGTGGAAAGCGTCCGGGGACGCGGTCATCGACACAGCAAGAGCGTCGTCGGGCGACCCGCGAGACGGACCGCCACGACGACGCGCAGACCACACAACACCGGTCCGCTTCGGGCCGGGACACAGAGCAGACCCTCGCGTGGCCGCGTCAGCCCGACGCGCCCGGGGGTTCGAGGAGACTGAGTGACCGACAACGGGTCGCCGGCTGACGCGAACGCAGCGTCGGAATCGGCGGAAGAATTTCCCAGCAAACTTCGTGTGCACGCACTGGCCCGCTTTCTGGGCCTGACGAGTCGCCAGGTGCTGGCTCACCTGGCCGATCTCGGCGTGCAGACCCGCAGCCCACAGTCCAGCGTCGACCGCGACCTGGCGAAATCTGTGGCCGAGCGGGTGCGCGCAGGCGTCGACGAGAACGGCGCCACTTCGGCGCCGGCCGAGGACGCCCCCACAGCGACGTCGGCGGCTGAGGCGTCGGCCATCGAGGCCGAGTCTCCAGTGGCCGAAACCACCGAGGCGACGACCACGCCCACTGACGACACGCCCGCGGCCGAGGTCCCGACGCTGTTCTCGGCGGCGTCGGCTCAGTACGACGCGCCGGTGACGACTCCGGCCGATGAGGCAGATGCGTCCGCGGGCGCGCAGCCGCTGTTCCTGCAGCCGCAGGCGCCGGCCGAGAAGCCACGCACCGCACGGTCGGGGCGTGCGAAGCCCAAGGCCGACGCGGACGCCAAGAGCCAACGGGACACCACGGACCAGTCGCGCGTCGAGGAGGTGTCGGCTGACGACACGACTCCTGCGGTCGCGACATCCGACTCAGCGGACGCGCCCACCGGCGTGTCCGGCACCAAGGCCCCGGCAGACGGCAAGTCGGATGCCGGCAGGTCGGATGCCGACAGGTCCAAGACCGACGAGGCGAAGGCCGGCGATTCGACCACCGCCGACTCCTCGGACGACACCGACGAGTCCATCGGCGATGACTCCGCCGACGACTCGAACGCCGACGACTCGAACGCCGACGACTCGAACGCCGACGATTCGGGTTCGGGTCGCAACCGCCGACGTCGGCGCGGGCGTCGCGGACGAGGGCGCGGCCGGGGAGACCAGGGTGGAGACGGCGAGTCGGACACCGACGAGTCGGATGCCGGAGAATCGGACACCAACGAGTCCGACTCCAGCGATTCCGACACCAGCGAGCCGGGCTCCGGGGACCCGGATGCCGAGGAGTCGGGCAACGAGGGACCCCGTGACGCCGCCGCCGGCACCGCCGAGGCGGATTCCGAGGACACCTCGTCCGATGCCGAGTCGGCCGACGACTCGCAGTCGGAGGGCGGCCGACCGTCGGGCAAGCGGACCCGGCGCCGCAGCCGCCGCTCGGGATCGGACAAGTCAGATGACTCGGAGTCCACCTCCGGAGCATCGAGCGACCGCGCCGGTGAGTCCGGCGACGACTCCGAGACCGCCGACGGTGCAGACGACGACGCATCCGGCGACGACGACTCGGGCGATTCGTCGTCGACCCGCCGCCGGCGTCGCCGTCGCCGGCGCAAGGGTGGGGGCGACGGTGACGAGGCATCTCCGGACGATCCGCCGAACACCGTGGTGCATGAGCGCGAGCCGCGCAGCAAGCGGGCCCGCGACGAGGTGCAGGGGATCTCGGGATCGACCCGGTTGGAGGCGAAGCGCCAGCGCCGTCGCGACGGACGCGACGCGGGCCGGCGACGGCCGCCGATCCTGACCGAGTCCGAATTCCTGGCGCGCCGCGAGGCCGTCGACCGTGTGATGGTCGTCCGCGAGCGCAGTGCCAACAGCCGCATCTCCGGCAACGATGGACACGAGCACGCCGCGGTGGAGGACTACACGCAGGTCGCGGTGCTGGAAGACGGCGTCCTCGTCGAACATTTCGTGACGACCGCGACGTCGTCGTCGATGGTCGGCAACATCTATCTCGGCCGTGTCCAGAACGTCCTGCCGGGCATGGAGGCCGCGTTCGTCGACATCGGTCGCGGACGCAACGGCGTGCTGTACGCGGGCGAGGTCAACTGGGATGCCGCCGGACTCGACGGCGGTTCGCGCAAGATCGAGCAGGCGCTCAAGCCCGGCGACAACGTGCTCGTGCAGGTCAGCAAGGACCCGGTGGGACACAAAGGTGCCCGCCTCACGACGCAGATCTCGCTGGCCGGCCGATACCTGGTGTACGTGCCGGGTGGATCGTCGACCGGGATCAGCCGCAAGCTGCCCGACGTCGAGCGCAAGCGACTCAAGCAGATCCTGGCGAAACTCGTCCCCGACGAGGCCGGGGTGATCATCCGCACCGCGTCGGAGGGAGTCAGCGCCGAGGAACTCGGTGCCGACATCGCACGCCTCGAGGCGCAGTGGAAGACCATCGACGAGTCCGTCACGCAGGCCAAGAAGGGCGGGTCGTCGAACCCCAAGCCCCTGTACGAGGAGCCCGATCTCCTGGTGCGAGTGGTCCGTGACCTGTTCAACGAGGACTTCAAGAAGCTCGTCGTCGAGGGCGACAAGGCGTGGAACCTGGTCGAGGGTTACGTCAGTTCCGTGGCCTCGGATCTGATGGAACGGATCGAGAAATTCGACAAGCCGCATGCCGATGCGCCGGACTCGTTCGTGGTGCACCGCATCGACGAGCAGCTCGCGAAGGCGCTCGACCGCAAGGTGTGGCTGCCCTCCGGCGGCACGCTGATCATCGAGCACACCGAGGCGATGACGGTCGTCGACGTCAACACCGGCAAGTTCACCGGGTCCGGCGGCAACCTCGAGGAGACGGTGACGCGCAACAACCTCGAGGCCGCCGAGGAGATCGTGCGGCAGATGCGGTTGCGCGACATCGGCGGCATGATCATCGTCGACTTCATCGACATGGTGCTCGAGTCCAACCGGGATCTGGTGCTGCGCAGGCTCACCGAGGCCCTCGCACGTGATCGCACCCGCCATCAGGTGTCCGAGGTGACCTCGCTCGGTCTCGTCCAGATGACCCGTAAGCGCCTCGGAACCGGTCTGCTCGAAGCATTCTCGACCACCTGCACCGCGTGCAGTGGTCGCGGCATCATCGTGCACGCCAATCCCGTCGAGGTGAGGTCCGACGATTCCGCTCGCGCCGAGGGTTCCGGGTCGAAGCGGTCCCGTCGGGGCAAGAAGAAAGCCGACGCGCAGCCGGAGACAGTCGCACCGGCCGTCGCACCCGCCCACAAGCCGGCCGAGCACCCGATGTTCCGGGCGATGGCGGCGCACGCCCACGACGACGACGAACATGGCGAGGAATCGGGCGCGGCGCATCACGACGGGGACACCGAGCATCGTTCCGATGACACAGCGGTGCCGACCGTCGAGGTGTCGTCCCAGCAATCGGTCACCGGCACCGCGATCGACACCACGACCGCTGCTGCGGCCGAGACGTCGGCAGAGCTCGTCGCATCCGAGCCGGTGGCATCCGAACCGGTCGCAACGGAATCGGCCGCGAAGTCGGCACCGGTCGAGCCTGCCGGTTCGGGCTCCGAGGGGCAGGCGCCGGCAGCCGCACGGCGACGGCGTCGGGTCGTCCGGCGTCCTGCGCAGACGACCACAGCGCCGGAGAACGTCGTGATGACGGCGGTGGTGGATGTGGTTCCGGACACCCCGACGACGACCTCCGGTCCGGTCTCCTCCGGGTCCGGGGAGGCGGCGGTCGCGGTACGACGCAGACCGCGCAAGCGAAGCGCCGGGCGGCCCGCGGGACCGCCCCCGGCCGACGACTGACACCGGGGGACGGGCCGGGAGTCGGACGAGTTTGACCCGACGACCGGCGTTCCCGTAACCTTGGAAAGTCGCCTCCCGCGGAGGGTCTGCGCTGTTCTGCCCGCTTCGGCACGGCAACGGTGCGAATCCCGTCGGCAGGCCCTCTGGTGCGAACCGCAGCTTCCCCGGCCCACGTGACCGGGTGCCCTGCGGCCCGCCCCGGCACGCACAACACAAACGCCCCAGAAGCGCCCGCGCTTCGAGGGTCCGAGTAGACGAGTAAGAGGAATACTTCGATGGCAACGTACGCGATCGTCAAGACCGGCGGAAAGCAGTACAAGGTCGCTGAGGGCGACACTGTCAAGGTCGAGAAGATCGACGGAGCGGTCGGCACCACGGTGAGCCTGCCGGTCGCGTTGGTCGTCGACGGGTCGGACCTCACCACCGATGCCGACAAGCTGGCCAAGATCTCCGTCACCGGCGAGGTCGTGGAGCACGTCAAGGGCCCCAAGATCCGCATCCACAAGTTCAAGAACAAGACCGGCTACCACAAGCGCCAGGGTCACCGTCAGAAGCTGACGGTCCTCAAGGTCACCGGCATCAAGTAGTTCGACAGCTTCGAGAAGACCTCAGGAGGACTGACACATGGCACACAAGAAGGGCGCGTCCAGCTCGCGCAACGGTCGCGATTCCAACGCCCAGCGGCTCGGTGTGAAGCGCTTCGGCGGCCAGCAGGTGAGCGCGGGCGAGATCCTGGTCCGCCAGCGCGGCACCAAGTTCCACCCCGGCGTGAACGTCGGACGCGGCGGCGACGACACCCTGTTCGCGCTGGCTGCCGGCGCGGTGGAGTTCGGCTCCAAGCGTGGCCGCAAGACGGTCAACATCGTCCCGGAAACCGCTTCGGTCTGACCTGAGCAACCGGCACGACAAGCCTTTTCACAGGGCGGGCAGGGTCATCACGTACCCCGCCCGCCCTGTTTTGTTTTATTGAACGGAAGAAGGATTCGATGTCACGGTTCGTCGACCGCGTGACCATTCATGTCGCGGCGGGCAACGGCGGCCACGGCTGCGCCTCGGTGCACCGGGAGAAGTTCAAGCCGCTCGGTGGACCGGACGGCGGCAACGGCGGCAACGGCGGGTCGGTGCGACTCGTCGTGGACCCCCAGGTGCACACGCTGCTCGACTTCCACTTCCACCCACATGCCAAGGCGGGCAACGGTAGACCCGGAGCGGGTGACAACCGCGACGGCGCCACCGGCGAGGACCTCGTCCTCAAGGTCCCCGACGGTACCGTCATCCTCGACGATCACGGAGCGATCCTGGCCGACCTCGTCGGTGAAGGTACGACCTTCGACGCTGCGCAGGGTGGCCGCGGGGGGCTCGGCAACGCGTCGCTGGCATCCCGGGCCCGCAAGGCTCCCGGGTTCGCACTGCTCGGCGAGGAAGGGCAACAGCGCTCGCTCGTCCTCGAACTCAAGTCCGTGGCCGACGTGGGTCTCGTCGGGTTCCCGTCGGCGGGCAAGTCCTCGCTGGTGTCGGTGCTCTCGGCGGCCAAGCCGAAGATCGCGGACTACCCCTTCACCACCCTCGTCCCGAACCTCGGGGTCGTGCAGACCGCGGGCGATGTGTTCACCATCGCCGACGTCCCCGGTCTCATACCGGGAGCCTCGACCGGCCGCGGCCTCGGACTCGAGTTCCTCCGTCACCTCGAGCGCTGTGCGGTGCTCGCGCATGTGGTCGACTGCGCCACACTGGAACCCGGGCGCGATCCGATCTCCGACATCGACGCGCTCGAGGCCGAGCTGGCCGCCTACGTGCCGGCACTCGACGAGGACCACGGACTCGGCGATCTCGCATCCCGCCCCCGCGTGGTGATCCTCAACAAGCTGGACGTTCCAGACGCCGCCGAGCTCGCCGATCTGATCGAACCCGAACTGGCAGAACGCGGGTGGCCGGTGTTCCGGATCTCGGCCGTCGCCCACGAAGGTTTGCGTGAGCTCACGTTCGCGCTCGCTCGGATGGTGCGCGAGTACCGGGAAGCGCAGCCCGCCAAGGTCGCTCGGCGCGCGATCATCCGGCCCAAGGCCGTCGACGACACCGGCTTCACGATCGAGGCAGATCCGGACAACGAGGGCGGCTTCATCGTCCGGGGTACGCGCCCGGAGCGCTGGATCGCGCAGACGCAGTTCGACAACGACGAGGCCGTGGGTTACCTGGCCGACCGGCTCAACCGGCTCGGCGTCGAGGACGAACTGGTGCGCCGTGGTGCCGAACCGGGCGCTCCCGTCACGATCGGGGCCGTCACCTTCGACTGGGAACCGTCGACCCCGATGGGCGACGACGTCCCGGTCACCGGCCGCGGCACCGACATCCGACTCGACCGCTCCGACCGGGTGGGCGCTGCCGAGCGCAAACAGGCTCGGCGGCTGCGGCGCGGTCTACCGGACGAGGACGGCGGGGAACGGGACCTCCCGTGACCGCCGGGTTCGCCGACCAGGTCCACGACGGGTCGGTGCGCGACCGGATCGCACACGCGCGCAGTGTCGTCGTGAAGATCGGGTCGTCGGCGCTGACCGATCTCGCCGAGGGACTCGACCGCAATCGCCTCGACGCCCTGGCCGACGCTCTCGAGGCGCGGATGCGGGCCGGGTCGGACGTGATCGTCGTGTCGTCCGGGGCCATCGGCGCCGGTATCGCACCCCTCGGACTCAAACGACGCCCGACCGACCTCGCCACGAAGCAGGCAGCAGCCAGCGTAGGACAATTGGCCCTCGCGCATGCGTGGGGCACGTCGTTCGCGCGGTACGGCCGTACGGTGGGTCAGGTCCTGCTCACCGCCGACGACATCTCCAACCGCAGTCACCACGCGAATGCGCAACGCACACTTGATCGTCTGCGTTCACTCGGTGCGGTCGCGGTGGTGAACGAGAACGACACGGTGGCCACCAACGAGATCCGCTTCGGCGACAACGACCGACTGGCCGCGCTCGTCGCCCACCTGTCGGGAGCCGACGCGCTCATCCTGCTCTCCGATGTCGACGGCCTCTACGACGGTGACCCACGCAAGGTCGATGTCGACGGCCGTCGCGCCCGCCTCATCCCGGAGGTCAACGGCCCCGAGGACCTCGACGGGGTGATCGCCGGTTCCGGCGGTGCGCTCGGGACCGGTGGGATGGCATCCAAACTGGCCGCCGCGCGACTGTCGGCCGATGCGGGTGTGCCCGTGTTGCTGGCCGCGGCATCGTCCGCGGCACAGGCGCTGGCCGACGCGTCGGTCGGAACGGTGTTCGCCGCGCGCGCCGAGCGGTTGTCCGCTCGACGCTTCTGGGTGCGTCACGCCGCGGATGCCCGCGGACGGATCGTGCTCGACGACGGTGCGGTGGACGCGGTGTCCCGCAGGCGGCGTTCGCTGCTCGCCGCGGGGATCGTCGGGGTCACCGGCAAGTTCTTCGAGGGTGACGTCGTCGAACTGGTCGACCAGTACGACACCGTGCGGGCCAGGGGAGTCGCGGCCTACGGGATCGACGACGTGACGTCGATGGTCGGCCGTTCCACGCGCGACCTCCCACCCGAGCTGCAGCGTGCGGTGGTCCACGCCGACGACCTGGTGGTCGTGTCGCGCTGACGCGCGAATCACCGGCACCCGGCGACGCGACGAGATCGTGCACGGGTACCCTTCCACGTGCCGGTCCAACGATGGCCGATCCGAGCGAACCGTGTCCTGCACGGGTCGCCGACTTCGACCTCGTGGGCGCAAGAGGGAATCCGGTGCGAATCCGGAACTGTCCCGCAGCGGTGAGAGGGAACGACGCCGTCATCAAGCACTGGGCATGAGCCCGGGAAGCGACGGCGGAGGCCACCCTCGGCGGACGTCCATCCGTCGATGAGGAATGCCCCGAGTCCGAATACCTGCCGGCCGCCTGTGCATCAGCGCAGACGCGACACACGTGGCCGAGGAGCCGGACAAATGAAGAACGACATGAACTGGCGCGTGCTCGCGCGCCGGTGGGTAGCCGCGACCGCGGTGGCCATCGCACTGATCACCGCGGGCTGCTCGGCGCCGGCCTCGACCGGAGAGAGCCCGGGATCGGACCCGATCACGATCGTCGACGATGCGGGTCGCACCGTGACACTCGACGGCCCGATCGACACGGCGGTCGTCGCCAATCGGTACAACAGTGAGCTCATCCGTGCCATGGGTTCGATCGACAAGGTCGTCGCCGTCGACACCAACACCGCACAGGATCGCGCCTATTGGAGCCGATTCGACCCGGACCAGGTGATCGGCAAGGGCCAGAGCGAGCTCAACCTCGAGAAGATCATCGAGCTCGACCCCGACGTACTCATCCTTCCCCGGAACGGCAGGGTCGAGGAGTACGCGCAGAAGCTGACGCCCGCGGGTATCAACGTCCTGACCGTGACCGGATGGGACAACGAGAACATCGTGGGTCAGGTCGACATCCTGGGTACGGCGTTCGGCAATCCCGACGGCGCGCGGAAGGTCATCGACTTCTTCACCACCACACAGGCTTCCGTGGATGATCGGATCGGTGGGATCGCCCCGCGCAAACGGGTCTACTGGGAGTATGGTGACCCCTACACCACGGCTGTCCCGGGCACCTCGAACGATGGATGGCACAACATGATCGTCTCGGCGGGTGGGGTGAACATCTTCGGCGATCCGGGATTCCAGGGCGACACGGTCGACCCCGAGCAGATCCTGCGTGCCGACCCCGACCTGATTCTGAAGACGACATCCGGTGGTGCGCTGAAGAACACGGGCGTCTACACACCGCCGCCGGCCGGCGAGTTCGCCAGGATCGGTCGCGAGATGGTCGACCGGCCCGGCTGGGGTGACCTGGCCGCGGTCCGTGGTGGCAACGTCCATCTCATGACCGGTTTCGCCGGCGGCGGCCTCGGCAAGGTCATCGGGACGGTCTACCTCGCGAAGGCTCTCTATCCGGCCCAGATGGCCGATGTCGACGCCGACGCGGTGTTTGCCGACTGGATGGCGATGCAGGGTATGGCCCCGGTCGACGGACACTTCCACACCGTCGCCCCGGGTCGGGCCTGATCGTCGAGACGGCGCCTCCGGCAACGATTCTGGCGGGTGCGCGCCGTCGTCGCCGGGTGGTGACCGCCGCCTCGGTGCTGGTGACCGCGGTGCTGGCCTGGGCGGGGATCGTCAACGGGGTCACCGACATCGATTCGGCGCGGTTGCTGGCGACCCTTCTCCCGGCCGGAGAGCACGTCGCCGACCCTCTCGACCGGGCCGAGTGGGTCGCCCTCGTCCAGCTGCGCCTCCCACGGATCGTGATGGCCGTCGTCGCGGGAGTCGGCCTCGCACTGTGCGGCGCGACGATGCAGATCATCACCGGCAACCCGATGGCCAGCCCGTTCACCACCGGAATCTCGAACGCGGCCGCCTTCGGCGCGTCGCTGGCGATCCTGGGCGGGCTCACCGTGGCCGGGTCCACGATGCTGGGGACCGTGTTGTGTGCGTTCGTCGGCGCGGTCCTGTGCTCGCTGCTGGTGCTCGCCATCGCCGGTGTCACCAGGATGGGACCCACGGTCCTCATCCTGGCGGGCATCGCCCTGAGCTATTTGTTCGCCGCACTGGCCGCGAGCGTGCAGTACGTCGCCGACGAGCAACAACTCGCATCGA
Organism: Gordonia sp. NPDC058843; assembly: GCF_042743165.1. Lineage (NCBI taxonomy): Bacteria > Bacillati > Actinomycetota > Actinomycetes > Mycobacteriales > Gordoniaceae > Gordonia > Gordonia sp. NPDC058843. The sequence goes on along the minus strand of NZ_JBHYNC010000001.1, from coordinate 281,217 downwards.
TCATCCACTGGACGTTCGGTGATCTCGGCCGGGCGTCATGGCCGCAGATCGCGGGTGCGTCGGTCGTCGTGTGCGCCGCCGCGGTGCACACGCTCAGCAATGCGCGCAACTACACACGTCTGGTCGCCGGCGACGAGGTGGCGCGTTCGCTCGGAGTGCCGGTGGGACGCCTACGTGTCGAAGTGGGCGTGATCGTCACGGTGGTCGCCGCGACGATCATCAGCATCACCGGTGTCATCGGCTTCGTCGGGCTGGTCGCGCCGCACATCGCTGCGATGCTCGTCGGCAGCGACGAGCGGTATCGGCTGCCACTGGCCGCACTGGTCGGCGCGGCCCTCCTACTGGCCGCCGACCTGGTCGGACGGCTCGTGCTGAGTCCGGTGATCATCCCGGTCGGGATCGTCGTGTCGCTGGTCGGTGTCCCGCTGTTCGTCTGGCTCATCCTCCGCGAAGGACGGTGGGCCCGGTGACCGGTCATCTCGTCGAAGGCCGCGCCCTGGAGGTTCGAGGACTCGTCGCGGCATACCGTCGCCGCGGTGCCCCGGTGCTTCGCGGCGTCGACGTCGATGTCCGGCGCGGTGAGGTCGTCGGTGTCCTGGGTCCCAACGGATGCGGCAAGTCGACGCTGGTCAAGTCGGTGTGTGGGGTACTCACCCCGCGCGCGGGGACGGTAGTCGCCGACGGCGTGGACGTGATGCGTCTCCGGCCGTCGCGACGAGCCGGGATGCTCGGATACGTTCCGCAGCAGGAGTTCTCGACGGGCGCACTCACGGTCGCAGATTCCCTGTCTCTCGGGTTGGATCGTCGAACACTCGGTGCCGCCGCGGTCGCCGACGTCGTCCTGGGGGTCGCATCCCGGCTCGACCTGTCCGATCTACTTCTCCGCCGTGTGGTGGAACTCAGTGGGGGACAACGGCAACGAGTCCTCATCGGCCGTTCCCTGGCCATCGGGACCCCGTATCTGCTCCTCGACGAGCCGGTCAGCAGTCTCGACCTCCGCTATCAGCTGGAGATCATGCAGACAGCCGGTGATCTGGCGCGTGCGGAGGGCGTCGGTGTGCTCGTCGTCCTGCACGACCTCAACCTCGCGGCCGCTTTCTGCGATCGGGTGGTCGTGCTGGACAGGGGGCGTGTCCACGCCGAGGGCGCGACGCGTGAGGTTGTCACCGAAGCCCTCGTTCATGAACTCTACGGACCGGTCGCCGACGTCGTGGAACTCCGCGGCGAGCGTTTCGTCTTACCCAGAACGGAGGGATACCGACGTGTCTGAACGGAGCGGGATGGACCTCGACGGCATGGTGGCGGACCTGAGTCGCCTGGGCCCGCCGTTTCGCGTGCGGGGTCGCGGCGACGACGCGGCTCCGGGCGCGGATCAGGAGGTCTTCGAGGCGGCGCGGCTTGCCGATCCCGCGGACGGCGAGGCTGATCGGATGGTGCGGCGGCATGCAGCTGCCCGCGGAATGGCGGTCGGCAGACACGTCGGATCGCTTGTGTTCCAGCGGTATTGCCATCGGGTGTGCGGCGTGGCCGTCGCGGCGTGGGTGCGGCATGACGCGATTCTCGATCTCACCGCACCGAACACCGCGATGGTCTTCGTCGACGGAACCCCCGACGTCGTCCAACTACACGCCGTGGCAGGCCGGCCGGAGGCCACGGCAGAGGACGTCGTCGAGACCGTGGTCGACGGGCACCTGCTTCTCGTGGCGCGGTCGGTGAGTGCCGGTACCGGACCCGGACTCGGGAATCTGTGGGGCAACATCGCAGCCGGTTTCGCCGGGGCGTTTCGCACGCTGTCGCGATTCCACGATGCCGAGATGCTCCGTGGTCGCGCGGAGGAGCTCGCGGCGACCCATGCGGAACTCGATCGAGGCGGGACCTATCGGAGTCTGTCCGGCCCCCGTGGGACGCGACTGCACTACGACCGCCGCAGTTGTTGCCACTGGTACGCCGCGCCGGACGGAAAGTTCTGCTCGTGGTGCTGCCGACTCGACGCCGCCGAGCGTACGGCGCGGTTCCGCGACAGCATGGCCGCGGAATGATCCTCGGGAGCCGACGGCCGGAATACCACGACGGGTCAGAACGTCGCCAGCGCGGGGAGTACGAAACCGGCTTCGTGATCGATCTTGAGCGTCGCGAGCTCGTCGGCGCGGGTCGCGCCGCGGTTGACGATGACCAGCGGCTTGCCGGCGCGGTGCGCGCGCCGCGCGAATCGCAGGCCGGACATCACGGTGAGCGAGGACCCCACCACCACTAGCGCATCGGCGTCGTCGACAACCGAATACGCTTCGTCGACAACATCTCTGGTCACCGTCTCGCCGAAGTAGACGATGTCGGGCTTGAGGATTCCGCCGCAGTTCGGGCAGTCGATCATCACGAAGTCCGAGGTGTCGGAGAGAGTGGCATCGGCGTCCGGGGCAACCTCGATGGCACCGTGTCCGCGAACCCGACTCGCGAACTCGCTGTTGACCTCCTCGAGCTCCTCGGCGAGCCGGTGCCGAGAGATCCGCCAGTCGCAGTTCAGACAACGAACGCGGCCGTAACACCCGTGGAGTTCGATGACACCGCGCGTGCCGGCCTTGGTGTGCAGCATGTCGACGTTCTGCGTGAGGACCCGGGACATCCAGCCGCGCTGCTGGAGCTCGGTGAGTGTCGCATGGGCGCGGTTGGGGACGGCGGCGTCCATGTGCCGCCAGCCGAGGTGATTGCGGGCCCAATAGTGGCGCCGGAAGTCGGCGGAGGACAGGAACATCTCGAGGGTCATCGGCGTCCGCGGCGGTGACCCGGGACTCCGGTAGTCGGGGATGCCGGAGTCGGTGGAGATCCCGGCACCGGTCAGCACCGCGAAACGGCGACCGGCGAGGATGTCGGCGGCCAGCGCGATCCGGTCCGCGACGTCGTCGTCGAGGGGTGTGTGCTCGGCCGGGGTGGAGCCGAGCTGAAGACGAGTACGCACCCTGCCCAGGATAGGCCCGACTCAGACCGCGTCGGCCCGGGCGATCGTCGTTGCGGTGTGCGCGATGAACCACTGCTCCCATCGGTCGGCACTCCAGCCGCGCTCCCGGACGAGACGGAGCCACAGGGTCCTGGAGGCGAGCATCCACATCGAATCGACCGTGACATCGTCCGGCTCTCGGTCGAGCACGAGCGTGAGCGCCCAGCGGACCTCGTTCCAGCGGGTCTGCTCGCGCGCGTCGCGGAGTGCGGCCGCCTCGCTGTCGGTGACCGCGGCTTCGTCGAGAACGTGCTGGATGGCTGCCGAGCGGAGGTGGGCATCGCGCAGCCATGATGCGGCGGCCTGAATGCGTGCGGGCCGCTCACCGCGTCCCATGGCCTGGTAGCCGACACTGTCGCGAACCGGGACATCCTCGTCTCGCCGCAGGGCCGAGACGATACAGGCGTCGAGCAGATCGAGCTTGTTGTCGAACTGTCGGTAGACGGTCGGACGGGTGAGTCCGGCGCGGGTCGCCACCCCCGACATGGTCGTCGCCACCCACCCGTCTTCGCAGAACATCTCGGTGGCGGTGTCGAGGACGAGAGTGCGGTTCTCGCGGGCACGTTCCGTTCGGAGTTCCGATGAGTAGGACCTGGCCACGACGATGAGTCTAGACAAAATTCAAAAGACACTGTGTACTTTGAATTGCTGGTGGCCCGACTCGGGTGCCACCACTTCGGGCGGGAGCAACGATGAATCACTTCCAGGTACCGACGAAGCTGGGGCGCATAGACGTCCGGAGCGTGGGTGACGGACCTCCGGCGGTGCTGTGGCACAGCATGTTCGTCGATTCGGGGGCCTGGGACCGCGTCGTCCCAGGGCTGGCAGCGCACCGACGTCTGTTCCTCGTCGATGCGCCGTGGTGTGGGGAGAGTGACAAGTCGGCCGAGCCAGCTGACATCGCGGCATGCGTGGACGCCGCGCTCGCGGTCATCGCGAGGATTCGGGAGATGACGGGTTCGGCGGCGGTGGACTGGGTCGGCAACGCCTGGGGAGGGCATGTCGGCATGCACCTGGCCGCGGTCGAGCCGGCGCTGGTCAACACCCTGGTGGCGATGAGCGCGCCGACCGGTCCGATCGATCGGGACCTACGACGCCGGATCCGGCTCCTGCTGCCGATCTACCGGGTCATCGGAGCACGCGGACCGGTGTGGTCGGCGATGGCGACGACACTGTTCACCGACCACACACGCCGCGACGATCCCGAGGCGATCGACATGCTGCGACGTTCGGTCCGGGTCTCCGGTCGGTCGATGATCCCGGCCATCAGGACCGCCATTCTGCACCGCACCGACCTGACCTGGGCGGCCGAGGCGATCTCGTGTCCGGTCCTGTTCGTGACGACCGATGATCGGGGCGAGTGGACGCCCGACGAGGCGCGTGCGGTGGCGCGCACCATGCATGATGCGCGCGAGGTCACCGTCCGCGGGGCCCGGGTGATTCCGGCGGTCGAGCAACCCGCCCAGACCGTCGACGCGGTGCTGGCCTTCTGGAAGGCAAGCGAACGACAATCGCCACCTCCGAGGGCAATCGCAGAGAACATCTAGCGACTGCCACTCGGGGTGGCGATTGGGGAACGCGCGTCAGTCGATCAGGAGGACACGGCCTCGTCGGCGTGCTTGCCGGTCGGCTGCGGCACCGTCACCAACGGGTACACCCCGTTCTCGTCGTGGACCTCGGTGCCGACGACCGGGGGATTGAACACACACAGCATGCGCAGTTCGGTCTCCGCGGTCACTGTGTGACGCTCATGGCCGTCGAGCAGATACATCGTGCCAGGGGCCAGTGGGTAGGTCTCGCCGGTCTCCCGGTCGAGCAGGGTGCCGGTACCCTCGACGAGCCACACGGCCTCCACGTGATTGGCGTAGTGGAATTCGTTGACACTGCCCGCAGCGATGGTCGTCTCGTGGAATGAGAAGCCCACCCGGTCGCCACCGAGGACGATGCGCTTGGAGCGCCAGTTGCCCTTCGGGTCGGCGACGTCGCGGTCGGTACCGGTGATTTCGGCTGTGGTTCGGACGATCATCCGATCACCTCCTTGACTGCATCGGACAGGATGGACAGGCCGCGGTCGAGGTCTTCGCGGGAGATGGTCAGCGGCGGGAGCAGCTTCACCACCTCGTCGGACGGGCCGGACGTCTCGGCGAGCAGTCCCGCCCCGAAGGCCTGCGCGCAGACCTTGCCAGCTGCGGTGTGGTCGTCGAACGCGAGTCCGCGGACCATGCCGCGACCGCGGGTCGAGATGCCGTCGTAGCGGCTGCACAGGTCGGTGAAGACCTCATAAATACGCTCACCCTTGGCGTGGATCTCGCGGGTCAGGGCGTCGTCGGCCCAGTAGGTCTCGATGGCCTTGGCCGCGGTCACGAAGGCCGGGTTGTTGCCGCGGAAGGTGCCGTTGTGCTCGCCGGGGGTCCACACGTCGAGCTCCGGCTTGAACAGGGTCAGTGCGAACGGCAGCCCGTAACCGCTGATCGACTTCGACAGGGTGACGATGTCGGGCTTGATACCGGCTTCCTCGAACGAGAAGAACTCCCCGGTGCGGCCGCAACCCATCTGCACGTCGTCGACGATCAGCAGGATGTCGCGACGCTCACAGAGCTCGGACAGCGCACGCAGCCACTCGGCGCGGGCGACGTTCACGCCGCCCTCACCCTGAACCGTCTCCACGATGACCGCGGCCGGACGGTTCAGGCCGCTGCCCGAGTCGTCGAGCACGCGCTCGAACCAGTGGAAGTCCTCCATGACGCCGTCGAAGTAGTTGTCGAACGGCATCGGGGTTGCGTGGACGAGGGGGATGCCGGCGCCGGCGCGCTTCATCGAGTTGCCGGTCACCGACAACGACCCGAGGGTCATGCCGTGAAAAGCGTTGGTGAAGCTGATGATCGAGGTACGTCCGGTCACCTTGCGGGCGAGCTTCAACGCTGACTCGACCGCGTTCGTACCCGTCGGCCCGGGGAACTGGATCTTGTAGTCCAGTCCACGCGGCTCGAGGATGTGGCTGGTGAACTTCTCGATGAAGTTCCCCTTGGCGACGGTCGCCATGTCGAGGCCGTGTGTGATGCCGTCAGCCTCGATGTACTCGAGGAGCGCCTTCTTCAGGACCGGATTGTTGTGGCCGTAGTTCAGCGAACCGGCGCCGGCGAAGAAGTCGAGGTACTCACGACCATCCTGGTCCTTGATGTACGAGCCCTTGGCGGTGGTGAACACAGCAGGCCAGTTACGGCAGTAGCTGCGCACCTCCGACTCATGGGTGGTGAAGATGGAGTCGTCGATCTGGGTGTCGAGAAGTTGCATTTCTTGTGCTTCCTTCTGGTGTGACAGCGTGGGGCTTGAGGTGTGCCCGGCTCGAATTCGCTTCGTTGCGATCGCCGGGTCGGACTGGTCCCCACGGGGCGGGGTCGGCCGATGATCGAGATGTCATCGGGGACAATCGATCACGGGGTCTGTGTCCGATAAATGGTGTGCGGGCTGGAGTCCCGGACGCACAGCGCCCACCTGCGATCGGCGCAGGCGGACCCAGTGCTCAAAACCTCAGGGCTCGGGGATCTCCGGCTCGAGCATGTAGAGGTCCTCCGGCTCGTGTGAGTCGGGGAAAGTGTTGGCTGCGAACAGGTCTCGACGCTCGAAACGGAGTCCGCGGGACTTCGCCACCGACTCGAAGAGGCGCTGCGACGGAACGTTGTCCGGGCTGATGGTCGTGTGCATGGCCACCATGCCGTGCCGGTTGACGCGGTCGAACAGCTGATGCAGCATCGTCGCGGCGATGCCGTGTCCACGGACCTCGTCGTCGACGGCGACCTGCCAGACCATCAGGGTGGAGGGGTCGCTCTGCCGACGGTAACCGGTGACGAAACCGACTGCGCGGCCGTCCACTTCGGCAACAATTGAGGTAGTGGCGAAATCGTGGCACCACAGGACGTAGGAGTAGCTCGAGTTGACGTCGAGAACCTTTGAGTCCGAAGCGATTTCCCAGAGGCGGGTGCCGTCGTCGACCGTTGGTGTGCGGTAGTCGACGGCAAGGGTGGTTGTCGGGGCCGATCTTGTGTGGGAAGGGCTCATAACGCATTCGACGTTAACAACGCGTGTCGGGGAAGTCATGTACCAGCGGAAATTGGTCCGCTGAACTCCTACCTTGTCCCTGATCAGACGTGCAATGTGAAGTGGGTCACAAAGACGTGATTCACGATTGGTTCGGGCGGCTCCCCGGGTTGCAGAATGGCTCCATGACGAGGATCATCGCCGGCCGGCTGGGCGGCCGTCGGCTGCGTGTCCCGGGAGAGGGCACTCGGCCCACATCCGACCGGGTTCGAGAGTCGGTGTTCAACATGCTCGCCGCGAGATCCGATCTGGACGGGGTCTGGGTGCTCGACCTGTATGCCGGATCGGGGGCGCTGGGCTTGGAGGCGATCTCGCGTGGAGCGGAGGGTGCAACCTTCATCGACTCCGGGCGTCGGGCCGCCGCCACGATCGCCGCGAACGTCAATGCCTGTGGTGTGGCCTCGACCACCACCGTACATACGCGTCCCGTGTCCGCCTACCTCGCCGGCGCACCGGAGCGACGGTTCGGGCTGGTCTTCTCCGACCCGCCGTACGACCTCGGTGCCGACCGGGTCGCCGAGGATCTCGCCCTGCTGACCACTCACCTGGCCGACGACGCTCTGGTGGTCCTCGAGCGCTCGGCGCGATCGACCGGAGAGGTCTGGCCGCCGGAGTACGAGGTGGTCGTCGGCAAGTCCTACGGCGACACCCGGGTGGAGATCGCACGCCTGGTCTGACCGGTAAGTTCGGGCCATGACGACGGCAGTGTGTCCCGGTTCCTTCGATCCCTTCACCCTCGGTCACCGATACGTGGTCGAACGCGCCGCAGCGTGTTTCGACGAGGTCGTGATCACCGTGGTGGTCAATCCCAACAAGCGCGGCATGTTCGGCGTCGACGAGCGGATAGAACTCATCGCCGAGGACTGTTCGGACCTGGCGAACGTGCGCGTCGACCGGTGGGAGGGGCTGCTCGTCGACTATCTGCGTCAGGAGTCGATCCACACGATCGTGAAGGGTCTGCGCTCCGCGGTCGACTTCGACTACGAGGTACCGATGGCGCAGATGAACCGCGAGCTCGCCGACGTGGAGACGGTCTTCCTCCTCACCGACCCGCGATTCGCCCACGTGTCCAGTTCGTTGGTCAAAGAGGTGGCGAAGTTGGGTGGCGACGTCACGCCGTTCCTGTCCGGACATGTGCACGACCGCCTGATGGGCCGACTGTCGGGAGAGCGGTCGGCTTGACCCGGGACGCGGATCGCGACACACCCCACGCGCTTCACGAGTCACAGGCGCATCATTCGGCACAATAGTCACAGATTCACCAATTGTTGCAACCAGGCAAGCGCCGGATTGGGGTGGCTGTGTACCGGGTATTTGAGGCTCTCGACGAGCTGGTGGCGATCGTCGAAGAGGCACGGAGCGTGCCGATGACCGCGGGCTGCGTCGTTCCGCGCGGCGATGTGCTCGAACTCCTCGACGACATCAAGGACTCCATCCCCGGCGAGCTCGACGACGCACAGGACGTCCTCGATCAGCGCGACACGCTGATCGGCGATGCGCGCGAGCACGCCGAGACAACGGTGTCGAAGGCGGACTCGGAGTCCGAGGCGGTGCTCGCGCACGCCCGCGCCGAGGCCGACCGGATCCTCTCCGAGGCCAAGGCGCAGGCCGACCGGATGGTCGACGAGGCGAGCGCACACTCCGGTTCGCTCGTCGAGGATGCTTCGGAGGAAGCCCATCGCCTGCAGACGAGTGCGGCGCGGGAGTTCGAGGCGGTCACCGGTCGTGCACGAGCCGAGGCGCAGCGCACCATCGACGCGGCCAACAACTCCTACGACAAGTCCGTGGCCGACGGCATCGCCGAGCAGCAGCGCCTCGTCTCCGAGACCGAGGTGGTCGGCGCGGCGAAGTCCGAGGCCGAGCGGATCATCGATGCCGCACATGCCGAGGCGGATCGTCTGCGGGGAGACTGCGACGTCTATGTCGACGAGAAGCTCGCCCAGTTCGAAGAGGTCCTGACCGGCACGCTGCGTTCGGTGAACCGGGGTCGGCATCAGCTGCGCACCGGCGCCGGGATGCACGACTATGTCGAGTACCCGCGGGGCGTCGACGAGTCCGGGCGGTCCGAGGGTCGAGGCGACGGTTCACGATCGCGCGAGACGTCGACCCGCCACACCTACGACCGTGACCACGGTTCGCCGCTCGCGGTGTGACACGCTCGGCGACCCGGCTTTCCACACACCGTCGGCGTCGGTCGATCATTCCGGGGCGCGAGCGTATGGTGGGCGTCTGTGGCTGATCATGCTGTGACATCAGAGCCGTCGCACGGTCCCGGTTCGAACCCGAAGCGCGAGCCGTTCGTGCTGGATGTGCGTTCGATGGGACGCCGCCCGGGCACCATGTCCGAGGTGCATCGCACCGCCCGGACACCCGCGCGACTCGGCGTCGAGATGGTCGGGATTCCCGCGGATTCCGATGTCGATCTCGATCTCCGCCTCGAGGCGGTGTCCGAGGGAATCCTGGTGACCGGGACGGTGTGTGGTGAGACGGTCGGTCAGTGCTCGCGCTGTCTCGAGCCGGTCGACGGGACGGTGACGGTTTTCCTCACCGAGCTGTTCGCCTACCCGGACAGCGCCACCGAGCAGACGACCGACGCAGACGACATCCACCGCATCGCCGACGACCGCATCGATCTCGAGCAATCGATCATCGACGCCGTGGCGCTCGAACTGCCGATGTCACCGCTGTGCTCACCGGACTGCCAGGGCCTGTGTCAGGTCTGCGGAGTCCGTCTCGCGATCGCCGAACCCGGCCACGCCCATGAGCTCATCGACCCGCGCTGGGCCGGCCTCGCGAACAAGTTCGCCGACCTCGAGACGAACGATCCGGCTCCGGAAGGCGATGCCGCCGAGACCGCAGATCCCGACCGGAAACGACATCGTGACTGAGGCCGTACGCGAGGACGGTCCGCGTTCCGCACTGCTCGACGCCCTGGACACCGACATCCCCGACGATCTCCTCACCCTGGCGCTGACCCACCGGTCCTACGCGTACGAGCACGGTGGGCTGCCCACCAACGAGCGCCTGGAGTTCCTCGGCGATTCGGTGCTCGGTGTCGTCATCACCCAGCGTCTGTATCTGCGATATCCCGATCGGCCCGAGGGTGAACTCGCGAAGATTCGGGCCAGCGTCGTCAACATGCACGCACTCGCCGATGTCGCGCGCGGTCTCGGGGACGAGGGCGGACTGGGCAAGTATCTGTTCCTCGGCCGCGGTGAGGAGATGACCGGCGGTCGTGACAAGGACTCGATCCTGGCCGACGGCCTGGAGTCGCTGTTCGGCGCGGTGTTCCTCAGCCACGGACTCGAGACGTCACAGCGCGTCATCTTGCGCCTGTTCGACGAGCGACTGGACCATGCCGGCCGACTCGGCGCGGGGTTGGACTGGAAGACCTCGCTCCAAGAACTGAGCTCCGAGCGCGGGTTCGGGCCGCCGCAGTATCAGATCAGTGCGACCGGGCCCGACCACAACAAGGAGTTCACCGCCACCGCGCTGGTCGCCGGCGAGAGTCTGGGCGAGGGTGTCGGCCGGACGAAGAAGGAAGCGGAGCAGCAGGCCGCTGCGCACGCCTGGAAAGTGCTCACCGAGCGCGCTTCCGCATCGTGAACTCCTGCCCAGTGCACCGGCTGACCGCGGCGCGGCATGCCTGAACTACCTGAGGTCGAGACCGTCCGTAGCGGTCTCGAGTCCCATCTCGTCGGTCGCGCGGTCACCTCGACGGAAGTGCTGCATCCGCGTGCGATCCGTCGTCACATCGGCGGTGAGCCGGATCTGATCGGTCGACTGGCCGGTAAGCAGGTGACCGGGGTCCGTCGGCGAGGCAAGTATCTGTGGATCGACCTCGCCGACGGCGCCGACCGGGCGGCGCTCGTGGTCCACCTCGGGATGAGCGGCCAGATGCTGATCGCACGGGCCGGTACGCCCGACCACACCCATCTGCGGGTCCGTGCGGTTCTCGACGACGAGAACGAACTCCGCTTCGTCGACCAACGGACCTTCGGCGGTTGGCATCTCGACGATTACACCCCGGATGTGTATGCGCTGCCGGGTGATCCGAGCACAGGCGACCCGGCGACCGCCGACGTCCCGGTGTCGGTGGCGCACATCGCGACCGACCCCTTCGACCCGGCCTTCGACGTCGAACGGGTCGTGAACCGTATGCGCGCCAAGCACTCCGAGATCAAGCGCGTCCTCCTGGACCAGACGGTGATCTCCGGGGTGGGCAACATCTACGCCGACGAGGCGCTGTGGCGGGCACGCCTGCACGGGGCCCGGATCGCGGAGACGATCAGCCGCAAGAAACTGCGCGAACTGATCGACGCCGTCACCGACGTGATGGCGGCGGCGCTGAAGGTCGGCGGCACCTCTTTCGATGCCCTCTACGTGAATGTCAACGGACAGTCCGGGTACTTCGAGCGCTCCCTGAACGCCTACGGGCGGGCAGGGGAGCCGTGCCGACGCTGCGGGGCGATCATGCGCCGGGAACAGTTCATGAACCGCAGCTCGTTCTTCTGTCCGCGGTGCCAGCGGCCACCGAGTGCACGATCGGACGCGCGCTGACCCATCCGACTGTCGCTCACTGTTTCCGTTCCTGCTCAGACTTTTTCGGTGAGCGGGAACGGAAGCCGTGAGCGGTGGTGCGGCACCGGGAACAATCTCTGAACCGCAGCTCTTACTATTGGTCGCGGTATCAGCGCCGCCTGCCGGAGAATTTTGAGAGGACCGCCTTCGATGACCACCGAAGCAACTGCCCCCACGTCCGGGGCCCCCGCCGATCAGGTCCACACCGACCTCTGGGTCGAGCGCACCGGCACCCGCCGGTACACCGGACGCAGTTCGCGCGGGGGCGAGGTGCTGATCGGCTCGCAGGATGTCGAGGGTGTCTTCACCCCGGGTGAACTGCTCAAGATCGCACTGGCCGCATGCACCGGCATGTCGTCGGACCGGCCGTTGGCGCGTCGCCTCGGTGACGACTACGACGCGACGATCCGGGTGAGCGGCGACGCAGACCGCGACAACGAGGTCTACCCGCGCATCGAGGAGATCCTCGAGATCGACCTGTCCGAACTCGAACCCGATGCCGCGGCCCGCCTGCTCGTCGTCGTCGAGCGCGCCATCGACGCGGTGTGCACCGTCGGACGCACTGTGAAGGCCGGCGCCGAGGTGGATCTGCGGATTCAGACGGACTGACGCCATGACAGACGAGACCCGGAGCGAGGGCGCCGACCGCATTCGGCTCACCGCGCATGTCCACGGACATGTGCAGGGCGTGGGGTTCCGGTGGTGGACCAGGTCGCGCGCTCTCGAACTCGGTCTCGTCGGCTATGCCTCGAATCAGGCCGATGGGCGGGTGCTGGTCGTCGCGGAGGGGCCACGGGACTCCGCTGTCGCTCTGCTCGATGCGCTGCGGTCCGGCGCCACTCCGGGACGGGTCGACCTGGTGGTCGAGCGTGTGGATGAACCGCGCGGGGACCTCGAGGGCTTCGTCGAACGGTGAGCGGGGCGGAGAAACACGTCACGATGGTGAGTAGTCTGTACCGTCGTGCACCTCAAGAGCCTGACCCTGAAGGGCTTCAAGTCGTTTGCCTCGGCGACGACCCTGCGCTTCGAGCCGGGTATCACGTGCGTCGTCGGGCCCAACGGCTCCGGTAAGTCCAACGTCGTCGACGCCCTGACCTGGGTGATGGGCGAGCAGGGAGCCAAAGCGCTGCGCGGCGGAAAGATGCAGGACGTCATCTTCGCGGGGACGTCCGGCCGCCCGCCGCTGGGCCGCGCCGAGGTGACTCTCACCATCGACAACGCCGACGGCGCGCTACCGATCGAGTACTCCGAGGTGTCGATCACGCGCCGGATGTTCCGCGACGGTGCCGGTGAGTACGAGATCAACGGCAGTTCGTGCCGACTCATGGACGTGCAGGAGCTGCTGTCGGATTCGGGCATCGGGCGTGAGATGCACGTCATCGTCGGCCAGGGCCGCTTGTCGGCGATCCTCGAGTCCCGGCCCGAGGACCGTCGCGCGTTCATCGAAGAGGCGGCGGGTGTCCTCAAGCACCGCAAGCGCAAGGAAAAGGCGGTTCGCAAGCTCGATGCGATGCAGGCGAATCTGGCGCGCCTGACCGACCTGACCGCCGAACTCCGTCGTCAGCTCAAGCCGCTGGGCCGCCAGGCCGAGGTGGCACGCCGCGCCCAGACCGTGCAGGCCGACCTCCGCGATGCCCGGTTGCGCCTGGCCGCCGACGATCTCGTCACCCGCCGGACGGAGATGGCCGAGCACGCCGCCGTCGAGGACGAGGTCCGCCGCAGGCAGGACGAAGTGGCCGCCGAACTGGACCGTGCGAACGCGGAGGTGGCCGCACACGAACAGCATCTCGCGGAGATCACACCGGCCGCGGCCGCCGCGAACCGCGCGTGGTTCCGGTTGTCGGCGCTGGCCGAGCGCGTCGACGCCACCCGCCGGGTGGCCGCCGAACGCAGTAGATATCTCAGCGAACCGTCGAGCGAGGCGTCCGGGCCCGATCCGGACGAACTCGACGAGCAGGCCCTCGAGGCCGCCGAACTCGAAGCAGAGCTGACCGAGAGCGTCGAGATCGCCGCCGAGCAGCTCGAGAGCGCTCGCGAAGTGCTCGGCGAGCGCGAGTCGATCGCGGAGGCGGCCGAGGCCGCTCACCTGGCGGCTGTCCGAGCCATCGCCGACCGTCGTGAGGGGCTGGCGCGCCTCGAAGGGCAGGTGGACAACCTGCGGACGCGCGCGGAGTCGGTCGACACCGAGTCGCAGCGCCTCACCGACGCGATCTCCGTCGCCACGGAGCGCGCCGAAGCTGCGGTGACGCAACAGGACTCGGCGGCCGGCGAACTGGCGCAACTGGAGGCTGCCGAGCGTGCCCTCGACGAGCACCACGAACGCTGCGTCGCCGCTCTGAATCTGTCCAACGAACGTGTGGCGACCCTGCAGGCCGCGCACCGCGAGGCCGAGCACGCCATCGCCTCGTTGTCGGCGCGAGTGGACGCGCTCGCCATGGGACTCGAACGAGGCGACGGCGGCGCGTGGCTGCTGGAAAACGCATCCGACGGCCTGCTGGGACCGATGTCGGAGCTGGTCACGGTCGAATCGGGATTCGAGACGGCCATCGCCGGGGCACTCGGGCCGGCGGTCGACGGCATCGTCACCGTGGACGGGATCGCCGCGGTGCGGGCCTTGGCGGCCCTCAAGTCCGGCGACGGGGGACGGGCCGCGCTGATCTGTGGCGGGCTCACGAGCCCGGTTCGGCAGGACGACACCGCACTACCCGACGGCGCGAGGTGGGCGGCCTCGGTGGTCGACACCCGGCCGGAGATCCGCGGCGCCATCGACACCGTCTTGTTCGACACCGTGATCGTCGACGACCCGGCGCAGGGACTCGAGCTCGCCCGCCGTCTCGGAGTGCGCGCGGTGACCCCCGCCGGTGACCGCATCTCGGCGGCGTCGGTCGAGGGTGGTTCGTCGCGGCGCCCCTCCACACTGGAGGTGCAGTCGGCCATCGACGCGGCGACCGCAGAGCTCACCGCGACGCGCCGCCGCGTCGAAGAACTCGAGGCGGCGCTCGACGGTGCGCTCACCGAACAGCACGAACGCCGGGAGGCGGCCGAAGAGGCGCTGGCCGGGCTGCACGAATCCGACGCCGGCGTCGGGGCCGCGTACGAGCAGATGGCGCGGCTGGGTCAGGAGATCCGGACGTCGCGGGCCGAGGCCGACAAACTGACGCGACAGCGGAACCTCCTCGAGAAAGGTCGTGCGGAGACCCTCCAATCGCTGCACGAGCTCACCGAGCGGCTTCGGCTCGCCCGGGACGAGTCCGAGGTGGGCACCGATGTGTCGGCCGACGACACCGATCGCGCGAACGCCGCGACAGCCGTCGGCGTGGCTCGCAGCGCCGAGATGGAGGCGCGTCTGACGTTGCGGACCGCGGAGGAACGACTCGCCTCGGTCCGGGGCAAGGCGGACTCGCTCCGTCGCGCCGCGCAGCGGGAACGGGAGGCGCGTGAGCGGGCACGCCGCCAAGACGAGATCCGCCGACAGGCGGCCGGTGTCGCCGCAGCCGTCGAACGTGCCGGCGCCCAGGTGAGCGAGCGACTGGCCGCCGCGGTGGCCTCGGCACAGGCCGGACGCGACGAGCTCGAGGAGATCCGTGTCGCGCGAACCGCGACCCTGGACGAACTCCGGGTGCGCGCCGGGGAGCTGACGAGCACGCTGAACTCGTTGCGCGACACCGTTCATCGCGACGAGGTGGCGCGAGCCCAGGTCGCGCTGCGGATCGAGCAGCTCGAAGAGCAGGTCCTCGAGACCTTCGCGATGGCCCCGGACGATCTGATCGCCGAATACGGTCCCGACGTGCCGATGCCGCCGTCGGCGCTCGAGATGGCCGAGTACGAGCAGGCCAGGGACCGTGGCGAGCAGGTCGTCGCCCCGGCCCCGATGCCCTACAACCGGGCGACCCAGGAGGCCCGCGCGAAGAAGGCGCAGAAGGACCTGAACACGCTCGGCAAGGTCAACCCCCTCGCGCTCGAGGAGTTCGCCGCGCTCGAGGAGAGGTACAACTTCCTGTCGTCGCAGCTCGAGGACGTCAAGGCGGCGCGCAAGGATCTGCTCGACGTGGTCGAGGACGTCGACGCGCGCATCCTGCAGGTGTTCACCGAGGCCTATGCCGACGTGGAGCGGGAGTTCGGCCAGGTCTTTCAGACCCTGTTCCCCGGCGGCGAGGGCCGCCTCGTCCTCACCGACCCCGGCGACATGCTCACGACGGGCATCGAGGTCGAGGCGCGTCCGCCGGGTAAGAAGGTCAAGCGGCTCTCGCTGCTGTCCGGTGGGGAGAAGTCGCTGACCGCGGTCGCGATGCTGGTGGCGATCTTCCGCGCGCGGCCCTCGCCGTTCTACGTCATGGACGAGGTCGAGGCCGCACTCGACGACACCAACCTGAGGCGACTCATCACACTGTTCGCACAGCTGCGGGAGAAGTCCCAGCTCATCGTCATCACCCACCAGAAGCCCACGATGGAGGTCGCGGATGCGCTCTACGGGGTCAGCATGCGCGGCGACGGCATCACAACGGTCATCTCGCAACGCATGCGCGGAGTGAACATGCCCGTCGGTCAACAGGAGGACACCAGCCAGTGAACACCGGAATCATCATCGGCATCGTCGTCGCGGTTCTCGTCGTGATCGCGTTGATCGTGCTCGGTCTGGTGCTGACGCGCCGCCGCCGCATCTCGCTGACCGACGAGCGCCAGCCGGAAGTCGTCGACGGCACGACCCGCCAGGTCGACCGGTCCGGGGGATACCAGGCCGGATCGGGTTTCAGCTTCAGCCGCGGTGAGGCCGGGGGCGACACCGCCCTGGCCGAACCGCCACGACGCAAGCCGGAAACCGAGACACCCCGGATCACCGAACCCCAGGCACCGGCACCCCAGACGCCCGCGCCCGAGGTGGTGCGACCGCCGGGAGATCGCACCGACGTCGACGGACAGCCGGGTGTCGGCGACGACGCGGCGGTGCCGCGGGATTCGATCCGGCGTGGCGTCACGGAGGTGTCGCTGCCCGAGCCGGACATCGCCGAACCCGAGACGGTAGAGCCCGAGACGGTAGTACCCGAGACTGCGGAGCCGGAGGTCGTCGAGCCCGAGGTCGTCGAGCCCGACGTCGTCGAACCCGAGGTCGTCGAACCCGAGGTCGTCGAACCCGAGGTCGTCGAACCCGAACCCGCGACCGCCGAACCGCAGACGCAGGTGCCCGACGACGTCGCGGAGGCGACGACGGCGGCACCGCTGGACGAGATCGCGCCGACGGCGGGACGGATCGGTCGTCTGCGCGGCCGGCTGTCCCGGTCCCAGGGCGCGATCGGCAAGGGCGTGCTGGGGCTCCTCGGAGCCGGCGACCTCGACGAGGACAGCTGGGAGGAGATCGAGGACACGTTGGTGATGGCCGACCTCGGCGCCTCGACCACGGCCACCGTCGTCGAGACGTTGCGCACCGAACTCGCGGCCAACCCGGTCCGTACCGCCGGCGAGGCCCGGGCGTTGCTCAAACGGGTTCTGGTCGATCAGCTCGACCCCACACTCGACCGGTCGATCCGAGCCCTTCCGCACGCAGGCCGGCCCGCCGTCGTGCTCGTGGTCGGGGTCAACGGCACCGGCAAGACGACCACGACCGGAAAGCTCGCACGAGTGCTCGTCGCGGACGGCCGTCGCGTCCTGCTCGGAGCGGCCGACACCTTCCGTGCGGCCGCCGCCGACCAGTTGCAGACCTGGGGCGAGCGCGTCGGCGCCGAGATCGTGCGCGGCAAGGAGCAGGCCGATCCCGCGGCGGTCGCGTTCGACGCGGTCGACCGCGGTATCGAGACCGGTGTCGACGTGGTCATGATCGACACGGCGGGTCGGCTACACACCAAGACCGGTCTGATGGACGAACTGGGCAAGGTCAAGCGCGTCGTCGAGAAGAAGGCGCCGGTGGACGAGGTGCTGCTGGTCCTCGACGCGACCGTCGGACAGAACGGGTTGATGCAGGCCCGGGTGTTCGCCGAAGTCGTCAACATCACCGGCGTGGTGCTCACCAAGCTCGACGGCACGGCCAAGGGTGGCATCGTGTTCCACGTGCAGAAGGAACTCGGCGTGCCGGTCAAGCTCGTCGGGCTGGGGGAGGGTGCGGACGATCTCGCGCCGTTCGAACCCGACGCATTCGTCGACGCCCTCCTGTGAACTTCGCGAGGACGCTGGCGTGAAGTCCGGATCTGCGATCGGAAATGTCGGGTTAGACGTCGGTCGAGGAGTCTGAGAGACCGCTCAGAGCCGAACTGGGACGTTACATGTGCGCAATACAAACCGCTCAGGGGGTTACGCGCCGGAAACGTCGGGGCACCACAGCTGAAACCGAGTGCCGACAATCTCTTTGGAGGCGCCGAGCCGTCGGCGCATCCTGAGGAGGTTTCGTAGTGGATTTGGCTCAGTTGCCAAACGAATCGTTTGGCCCGATCGACACGGGCAACACGGCATTCATGCTCGTGTCGGCCGCGCTCGTGTTGCTGATGACCCCAGGCCTCGCCTTCTTCTACGGGGGGTTGGCGCGAGGCAAGTCCGTCCTGAACATGATGATGATGTCTTTCGGCGCCCTGGCGTCGATCAGCGTCGTCTACGTGCTGTGGGGCTTCTCGATGTCGTTCAGCGACGGGATCACCGGTAACAGCGACATCGCCGGGATCTTCGCGAATCCGTTCGCGCTGTTCGGCTCCGACCAGCTGATGAGCACCATCGGCGAGGGCGACACCGAGCAGTACGTGACCGGCGGCCTGTCGATCCCCGCGATCGTCTTCATGGGATTCCAGCTGACCTTCGCGGTCATCACCGTCGCCCTCATCAGCGGTGCGCTTGCCGAACGCGTGAAGTTCTCCACCTGGATGGTCTTCACCGTCCTGTGGGCGACGATCGTGTACTTCCCGCTCTCGCACATGGTCTGGGGAGGACTGGTCGGTGGCGGCGGCCTCCTCGGCGCAGGTGAGGACGGTCTGGCGGCCAAGATGTTCGGCACCACGGACGGCGAAGCCAACGTCGCGCCGATCGATTTCGCCGGCGGCACAGTCGTCCACATCAACGCCGGCATCGCGGCGCTGGTCCTGGTTCTCATCATCGGCAAGCGGGTCGGCTTCGGTCGCACCGCGTACCGTCCGCACAACATCCCGTTCGTCATGCTGGGCGCAGCACTCCTCTGGTTCGGCTGGTTCGGGTTCAACGTCGGTTCCGAGCTGGGCGCCGATCTGCTCGCCGGTCAGGTGTGGGTCAACACGACCGCTGCGACGGCCGCGGCGATCATCGGCTGGCTCGCGGTGGAACTCATCCGCGACAAGCACGCCACCAGCGTCGGCGCCGCCTCCGGTGTGGTAGCCGGTCTGGTCGCCATCACCCCCGCGTGTGGTTCGCTGACCCCGGTCGGCTCGCTGATCCTCGGCGTCATCGCCGGCGCTCTGGCCGCCCTCGCGATCGGCCTGAAGAACAAGTTCGGCTACGACGACTCGCTCGACGTCGTCGGCGTCCACCTCGTTGCCGGCCTCTGGGGCACCGTGGCCATCGGCCTGATCGGCGAGGACGTGGGCCTGTTCTGGGGCGGCGATTACAAGCAGCTGGTGGTCCAGATCGTCATCGCATTGTTCGCGCTCGTGTTCACCGGTGTCCTCACCGCGATCATCGCCTTCGTGCTCAAGCCGCTGGGTTGGCGGGTCAGCGATGAGGACGAGAAGACCGGCATCGACGAGGCCGAACACGCCGAGACGGCCTATGAGCTGGCATGACGCTCGAGCCATTCGCTACTACGCTGACTCCTGTGGAGAGGGATAACAAATGAAGCTGATCACTGCAATCGTGAAGCCGTTCACGCTCGAGGACGTCAAGGCCGGGTTGGAGCAGGCCGGAATCCTGGGCATGACCGTCAGTGAGGTCCAGGGCTACGGGCGTCAGAAGGGCCACACCGAGGTCTACCGCGGCGCCGAGTACTCGGTCGACTTCGTACCCAAGGTCCGCGTCGAGGTCGTGGTGGACGACGCCGCCGTCGACAAGGTCGTCGACGTGATCGTCGAGGCCGCCCGCACCGGCAAGATCGGTGACGGCAAGGTGTGGGTGTCGCCGGTGGAGTCCGTGGTTCGCGTCCGCACCGGCGAGCGTGGCGGCGACGCTCTGTAGCGAGCCCGTGCTGCGTTGACGAACTCCCGGTGAACGGCCCCGTGCCCGACGACCCGTCGGGCGCGGGGCCGTACCATTCGTCAGCTCGAATCGTTTCTCTCCCACACACTTTGGAGGCAGTCGTAAGCGCCGCAGACCTGGCCAAGACCCGACGGCAACTCACCGAATCCGGCCGATCGGGAAAACTCGATGCACCGGCACTGCGCCAGGTGCTCGTCGACCTGCACGAGTTCTGGCTGACCAGCAAGGGCGCCGAGCTCGGCATCAAGCCGCACAGCGGTTTCGCGATCGTCGCCGTGGGCGGACTCGGCCGCGGTGAGATGCTCCCGTATTCCGATCTCGACCTGATCCTGGTGCACGACGACATGCCCGCCGAGCGGGTGTCCGAGGTCGCCGACGGCCTCTGGTATCCGTTGTGGGACGCCAACATTCCGCTCGACCACAGCGTGCGGACGGTGCCGCAGGCGCTGCAGGTCGCGGGCGACGACGTCACCGCGGCGCTCGGCCTGCTCGAGGCCCGGCACATCGCCGGCGACGAGGATCTCTCCACCCTTCTGATCGGCGGCGTCCGCCAGCAGTGGCGCAACGACATCCGAACCCGGTTCCCCGAGGTGGTCTCGCACGCGCAGGACCGCTGGCGGCGTGCCGGCGACATCGCGCACCGCGCCGAGCCGGATCTCAAGAGCGGCCGCGGAGGCCTGCGCGATGTGCAGCTCCTGGGAGCCCTGGCGATTGCGCAGCTCACCAGCGGGATGGCGAGCCTGCGCCCCGATTCGCCCGGTGCCGGACCGCAGGTCGCCTACACACGGCTGCTCGACATCCGTACCGAACTGCATCGCATCGCCGGCCGCCCGCGTGAGCACGTGCAGGCCCAGGATGCCGACGAGATCGGTGCGGCCCTTCGGATCGGCGATCGGTTCGATCTCGCGCGGGTCATCAGTGATTCCGCCCGCACCATCAGCTACTCGATCGACGCCGGCCTGCGGACCGCGGGCAACGCCCTGCCGCGCCGAGGACTGGCCAAGTTGCGGCGTTCGCCGTTGCGCCGGCCCCTCGACGAGGGCGTGGTCGAGCACAGTGGCGAAATCGTGTTGGCACGCAACGCGATCCCGAGCAAGGACCCGGGGCTCATCCTGCGGGTGGCGGCGGCGTCGGCGCGAACCGGCCTGCCGATCAGCGCGTCGACACTGAGCAGGCTGGCCGACTACGCGCCGGAACTGCGCGAGCCGTGGCCGGCCGAGGCGCGCAGTGACCTGCTGGTCCTGCTCAGCTCGGGACACCACATGGTCGACCCGATCGAGGCACTCGATCGCACCGGTCTGTGGGGTCGGCTGCTTCCGGAGTGGGGAGCCGTCCGCGACCTGCCGCCGCGCGACGCCATCCACACCTGGACCGTCGACCGGCACCTCGTGGAGACCGCGGCATACGCCAGTGCGATGACGACGCGGGTGTCCCGGCCCGACCTCCTCGTCCTCGGTGCGCTCATCCACGACCTCGGCAAGGGGCGGGGTGCCGACCACAGCATCGTCGGCGCCGATCTGGCCGTTCAGGTCGGCAACCGGTTCGGGCTCTGGCCGCAGGACGTGGCGATCCTGTCCGACATGGTGCGGCACCACCTGTTGCTGCCGCAGGTCGCGACCCGCCGCGACCTCGACGACCCGGCCACCGCCGAATCCGTCGTCGAGACCCTCGGACACAACCGGGTGTTGCTGGAACTGCTCGCCGCACTGGCCGAGGCGGATTCGCTGGCCACCGGTCCGGGGGTGTGGGGGGAGTGGAAGGCCTCGCTCATCCACGACCTCGTCCGCCGGTCGATGCGACTCATCGACGGGGAGGAGCCGAGTGCGCCCGAACCGCTGACCGCCGAGCAGCTCGCCACGGCTGCCGAGGGGGACTACGCGGTCCGGCTCGTCCGGGCCGACGGTCAGCACACCTACCGCGTCACCATGGTCGCGCCCGATCAACCCGGGCTGCTGTCGAAGATGGCCGGAGTGCTCGCACTCGGCGGGTTGCGGTCCCATTCGGCCTGTGCGCAGGGTGCCGGCGGCAAGGCGATCAACTCGTTCCTGGTGGTGCCGATGTTCGGCAGCCCGCCCGACGCCGGCCTGCTCCGTCAGCAGCTCATCGCCGCGGTCGACGGGAAGATCGACGTCCTCGCGCGGCTCGACGCCCGGGAACGGGACTCGCCGATCCCGACGATCGGCACCGTCACCACCATCCCCGGCACCGTCGTGACCCTCGGGGCCAGCGCCGGCAGCACCGACCCAGAGGTGGACGGGGCCGGGCATCCGAAGAACGCAGTGCCCGCGCTGTTCGCCGTCGCGCCCCCGCGGGTCACGTGGCTGGAGGCGCAGGCAGGTGAGGTGGTGCTGGAGGTGCGTTCGGATGACCGCATCGGCCTGCTCAGCCGGATCAGCGCCGTGCTGGAGCGCCACGGCGCCGACATCCGCTGGGCCAAGGTCGAGACCCTGGGGGCCACCGGCGTGGACATCTTCGGGCTGCGGCTGGCGACCGACACCGACGACGCGCGGGCCGCGCTCACCGACGCCATCGTCGCGGTCTGCCCGCCCCCGCAGCCGGCCCGCGAGGAGGACGGCGACGGGCCGCAGTCCTACGGCGGGACCGGGCGGTCGGGAGTGCCGATCTCCTAGATGTTCCGTTGCGGGACCCGCATGGAAGGATGGGACCATGTTCGATTCCCTCTCCGACCGGTTGACCGGTGCCCTGAAGGATCTGCGTGGCAAGGGGCGGCTCTCCGACGCCGACATCGACCGGACCTGCCGGGAGATCCGGCTCGCCCTGCTCGAGGCGGACGTCTCGCTCGCGGTGGTCCGGTCCTTCATCGCCCGGATCAAGGAGCGCGCCAAGGGAGCCGAGGTCTCCGCGGCGCTGAATCCGGCCCAGACGGTCGTCAAGATCGTCAACGAGGAACTCGTCGGCATCCTCGGTGGCGAGACCCGGCGCGTGCGGTTCGCCAAGAACCCGCCGACCGTCATCATGCTGGCCGGCCTGCAGGGTGCCGGTAAGACGACGCTGGCCGGGAAGCTGGGCAACTGGCTCAAGCAGCAGGGTCACACCCCGCTGCTCGTCGCCTGTGACCTGCAGCGTCCGGGTGCTGTCTCCCAGCTGCAGATCGTCGGCGAACGTGCCGGGGTACCGGTGTTCGCGCCGCATCCGGGCACGAGCGTCGGCGGCGACGGTGTGCTCGGTGTGACCTCGGGCGATCCGGTCTCGGTCGCCCGGGCCGGCGTGGACGAGGCGCGTAACAAGCACTACGACGTCGTGGTCATCGACACCGCCGGCCGCCTCGGTATCGACGCGGAGCTGATGAAGCAGGCGTCCGACATCCGGGACGCGACCTCACCCGACGAGACGCTGTTCGTCGTCGACGCGATGATCGGCCAGGACGCCGTGACGACCGCCGAGGCCTTCGCCGACGGCGTGGGGTTCACCGGCGTCGTGCTGACCAAGCTCGACGGTGACGCTCGAGGTGGTGCGGCGCTGTCGGTGCGCGAGGTGACCGGCCAGCCGATCATGTTCGCGTCCTCGGGCGAGAAGCTCGAGGACTTCGACGTCTTCCACCCCGACCGGATGGCCAGCCGCATCCTCGGCATGGGCGATGTGCTGTCGCTCATCGAGCAGGCCGAACAACATTGGGACGCCGAACAGGCCGAGGCGGCGGCCGCCAAGATCACGCAGGGCGAGCTGACCCTCGAGGACTTCCTCGACCAGATGCTGATGATCCGCAAGATGGGTCCCATCGGCAACATCCTGGGCATGTTGCCCGGCGCCGGCC
This sequence comes from Gordonia sp. NPDC058843, assembly GCF_042743165.1. NCBI lineage: Bacteria > Bacillati > Actinomycetota > Actinomycetes > Mycobacteriales > Gordoniaceae > Gordonia > Gordonia sp. NPDC058843. The sequence continues at coordinate 257,632 of NZ_JBHYNC010000001.1, read as the reverse complement.
AGATGAAGGACGTGTTGTCACAGGTCGACGACAAACAGCTCGACCGCGTGCAGGCCATCATCCGCGGCATGACCCCCGCCGAACGCGACAACCCGAAGATCATCAACGCCTCGCGGCGCATCCGTATCGCGAACGGGTCGGGTGTGACGGTGAGCGAGGTCAACCAGCTCGTCGACCGGTTCTTCGAGGCCCGGAAGATGATGGCGCAGATGTCGGGTCGCATGGGCATGGGCGCGATGAACCGCAAGACCAACCGCAAGAAGGGCAAGGGCAAGAAGGGAAAGGGGCGCGGACCCACCCCGCCGAAGGGGGCGCGCGGTGGCTTCCCGGGCATGCCCGGAGGCATGCCCGCGGGATTCCCGGACCTGTCGAACATGCCGGCCGGCCTCGACCAACTGCCGCCGGGGCTCGAGGGTCTCGACGTGTCGCAGTTCCAGCAGCCGAAGAAGAAGAAATAGTCGCGTGGGCGGAAGTAGGGACCAGCCACCGACGCCGACGCACTATCGGGGCACCGACCCGCTGACCGCGGAGCCCGTCGAGTTCTGGGTCAGTGGTGACACCATCAGTGCCACACCGGTTCCCGGCGCCGAGACGGCGATCGACGGCGGCTGGTTCCTGCCCGGACTCGTCGACGCCCACAACCACGTGGGCATTGCGCCCGGTTTGGGCGTCGACATCGAGCAGGCGCGCGGATACGCCTATGCCGATGCGCGCGCCGGCACCCTGCTGATCCGCGAGGTCGGATCGCCGCTCGACACCCACCCCCTCGACGACGATCCCGCGTGTCCCCGCTTCATCCGTTCCGGCAAGCACATCGCCCGGCCGAAGCGTTACCTGCGCGACTACGGCGTCGACCTCGACGATCCGGACGAACTGGCGGCCGAAGTGGCCCGGCAGGCGCAGGCCGGCGACGGCTGGGTGAAGATCGTCGGGGACTGGATCGACCGCGAGGTCGGGGACCTGGCTCCGCTGTGGACCCGCGCGCAGATCGAGTCGGCGGTCGCGGTGGCTCACGAGCACGGTGCACGGATCACCGCGCACGTCTTCGGGACCGACGCGCTTGTCGACCTGATCGGCGCGGGTGTCGACTGCATCGAACACGGCACCGGATTGACCGGCGATCTCGTCGATCAGCTCGTCGATCGCTCGATCGCCTTGGTGCCCACCATGATCCAGGTCGAGAACTTTCCCGGTATCGCCGATGGCGCCGAGCGCTTCCCGACCTACGCCGCACACATGCGCGCTCTGCACGCCGGTGCGCCGGCGGTGTTCGAGGCGGCGCGGGAGGCCGGGGTGCAGATCTATGCCGGGACCGATGCCGGTGGATTCGTCGAGCACGGTCGCATCGTCGACGAGATCGAGGCGCTCTCCGAGATCGGCCTGGGTCCCGCAGGTGCCATTGCGGCGGCGTCGACGAATGCCCGGCGCTGGCTCGGCGCCGACGTCCTGGAGGACGGGCATCGCGCCGACTTCGTGGTGTACGGGGACAACCCGCGCGACGACCTGGCCGCGTTGCGACACCCGGTAGCAGTGGTGTCCTCGGGCCGCCACCTCGTGTGAGCAACAACACAAGTTGGCATCTGGTTGCCCTTCTTACCGCCGCGTAACGTAGCAACGGCGTTGCAATGGTTCGGCATATGAACGCCGCCGATCAGTCCACGCCGGATCCTTGACAGCCCGGACCCGGTGACGCGGAACCGTCGGAGCCGGGGGTCGAGGGAGGCTCCGGCGGTATTGCGAGCTCGGACGCCGATGAGCCGACACCGATCAGTGACGGAGAAGCGACGCGCGGCATGTGGTCGTCCTCGCGGGGTGGGTGACCACATGCCGGTCCATCGGTCCTCCGTCTCCGCCCCCGCCCCCGCCTCCGCCCCCGACTCCGACTCCGATCGCCGACCCTGTCGTCGGATTCGGTGTCCGCCGTCCGGTCTGGCACAATGGCTCGCTGGTTCGTCGGATCCGGTCACGGCCGCCCGACGGTCACACCGATACAGACGCAAAACCGGGTCCGCCATTCGGGGCGGACTGCTGAATTGCGCAGTGACCACACGAAAGAGAAGTAGACATGGCTGTCAAGATCAAGCTCACGCGGCTCGGCAAGATCCGCAACCCCCAGTACCGCATCGTCGTCGCCGACGCCCGCACCCGCCGCAACGGCCGGGTCATCGAGACCATCGGCAAGTACCACCCGAAGGAAGAGCCCTCGCTGATCGAGGTCGATTCCGAGCGCGCCCAGTACTGGCTGGGTGTCGGCGCGCAGCCGACCGAGCCCGTGGCCGCGATCCTCAAGGTGACCGGTGACTGGCAGAAGTTCAAGGGCCTGCCGGGCGCCGAGGGCACCCTGAAGACGGCCGAGGCCAAGACCTCGAAGCTCGACCTGTTCAACGCCGCGCTCGCAGCTGCCGACAACGAGCCCGTCGCCGCCGCGACCACCCCGAAGAAGAAGGCCGCCAAGAAGGACGACGAGGCCGCTGAGGCTCCCGCCACCGAGGGTGACGCGTGAGCGCAGTCGTCGCCGACGCGGTCGAGCACCTGGTCCGCGGAATCGTCTCCAACCCCGATGACGTCCAGGTCGATCTCGTCACCGGCCGCCGCGGCCGTCTCGTCGAGGTCCATGTGAACCCGGACGATCTCGGCAAGGTGATCGGGCGCAACGGTCGTACCGCGACCGCCCTGCGCACCCTGGTCGCCGGGATCGGTGGACGCGGGATGCGCGTCGACATCGTCGACACCGACCGCTGACCGAGAACCCGAACACCGAGCGCATCGTGGATCTCGTCGTCGGCCGTGTGGTCAAGTCACATGGAATCCGTGGCGAGGTCGTCGTGGACGTCCGCACGGACGAGCCCGAGATGCGTTTCGCCCCGAACTCGGTGCTGCGTGGCCGTCTGCCGCGTGGTGCCGGGGAACGGGACTTCACCGTGACAGCCGCCCGGGAACATTCCGGGCGGCTGTTGGTGTCCCTGGCGGACGTCGCGGACCGTGATTCGGCCGACGCCCTGCGCGGCACGCTGTTCCTCATCGACACATCGCAGGTGGAGCCGTCCGACGACCCGGACGAGTTCTACGACCACGAACTCGAAGGGGTGCCGGTCCAACTCGCCGACGGCGCCGCGGTCGGCGTCGTCGAATCGGTTCTGCACCTCCCCGGAGGTGAATTGCTGTCGGTGCGGACCGCCGACGGCCGTGACGTGCTCGTGCCGTTCGTGCGCGAGATCGTGCCGAGCGTCAGTCGCGAGCTCATCGTGATCGAGCCACCGGAGGGATTGCTGGACCCGGATTCGCTCGACGAGGCGCCCTGATGCGCCTCGACATCGTATCGATCTTTCCCGAATATCTCGATCCACTGCGGGTTGCGTTGCTGGGCAAGGCAATCGACGCGGGGCGTATCAGTGTCGAGGTCCACGATCTGCGCGCGTGGACGCACGACGTGCACCGCAGCGTCGATGACTCGCCCTACGGTGGCGGACCCGGCATGGTCATGAAACCCGACGTCTGGGGGCCGTGTCTCGACGACGTGTGCCCCGACGATGCGCTGCTGGTGGTACCGACCCCCGCAGGTGTTCCGTTCACCCAGGAGACCGCACGCCGGTGGAGCGCCGAGAAGCACCTGGTGTTCGCGTGCGGGCGATATGAGGGCATCGACCAGCGTGTCTTCGACGACGCGGCCCGCCGCGTGCGCGTCGAAGAGGTCTCCCTGGGGGATTTCGTCCTCATCGGGGGAGAGGTCGCGGTCATGGCCATGATCGAGGCGACGGTGCGTCTCCTCGACGGCGTCCTCGGCAATCCCCGTTCACATCAGGAGGATTCGTTCTCCGACGGCCTGCTCGAAGGTCCGAGCTACACCCGGCCGGTGACCTGGCGCGGACTCGACGTCCCGCCGGTCCTCCTCAGTGGCGACCACGCGAAGGTGGCCCGGTGGCGTGTCGAACAGGCTCTCGAGCGCACGCGCGCACGTCGACCCGATCTCCTCCCGGGCGCTGTGGACTCCTCCGCGGATCATCCCCCCGATTCCGGCTAGGATCTCGCCAGGGATGTCGACTCGCAGGGGGTTCGGGGGACGATGCAGGGGTATTCGGCCATGGTCGACGAACTCGACCGGCAGCGCGCCGAACTCGAACGCGTCCGAAAGGCGTTGTCGCAACTGACCTCTCGGGCCACCAGTCACGATAAACTCGTCGCGGTGACGGTCGATGCACGTGGCCTCGCGGTGGACATCACGATCGAACCCGCCGCACTGCGACGCTACCGTGCGGATCAGTTGTCGGCCCTGCTCACGACGCTGATCGCCGAAGCGGACACCGCGCTGCGCACCAGGTCCGCCGAAGTGCTCGCCGGCGTACCGGATCTGCCCATCGACTACGCGGACGCCCGCCTCGAGAGTGTGGTGGCCGATGGCAATTCCTGATCTGCGATCAGTGGCAGCGGCCGACACCCCGCGGATCGCCGCGGACACCGGCGCCGCCGCCGACCTGGCGGCGCGCCTGACAGAGGCGAGCGCGGGAGTCGCGGCCGTGCGAGTTGAACTCTCCGCACTGCTCCTCGACATCGAAGCGGCGGTGGGCGACGGTGCTGCCGCCGTGGCCTTCCGGGAGGGCTTCTCGCCTGCGGGTGCAGCGAGCGCCGAGTGCCTGCGCGAGTCGGAGAACCGCCTCGCCGAGCACCGGCGCGATCTCGTCGCCGGCGTCGATGCCCTCGTCGGCACGGACGTCGAGGTGTCGGCGTCGATCGATCGGACGGACACGTGATGACACCGGACGAGGCCGAGCGGATCTCCGGCGAGTTGGCCCCCGGTGTATGGCCGACCGCCGATGCCGCGGCCCTGCACGACTCGGCGCGGCGTGCTCGTGCGCTCGCCGAGACCGTGGACGGATTGGCCGCGGTGGTGGCGTCGGCGACCGACTCGTACACGGCGCAGGACGCGTCCGCGGGCCGGTTCCACCAGGCTGTCGCCGATGGGCTCGGGCAGACCGCTGGGACCGATCTGCCCGGGGTGGCGGAACGACTCCGGGCATTGGGGACGTCGCTGGAGGCGTACGCCCGGACGGTCACCGACACCCAGCAGCAGATGTCGGTGGTCGCCCTGATCGCCGACCGCGACGCGCTGCGCGCCGAGGTGAACGCCACGATCGGCGACGACACCTGGCGGGTCGACGCCGCGAGCACCGGCCGGATGGCGCTCACCGCCGCGGGCGACGACCACACCGAACGATCGGGTGAGGCCGGTCAGGCCGCGGGTGCGCCCGCGGCGACGAGCGGCATGATGCCGATGATGCCGCTCGGTGCGATGGGTGCGATGGGCGCCGCGGCCGCGGGGCTCGGGGGACTGGCCGGCGCGCGGGGGCGCACCGACCGAGAGGGGCTCGGCGCGACAGACCTGACCTGGCTGCGGGCGCGAGCCGAGCGGTTGCAGACGACGGTTCCGACGTCGATCGCCGGGTGGTTCCGGACGGCGGTGGGGGTGGGGACCGGTGACCGCGGTGCGCGGGTGGTCGTCGTGGGGACCAACGACCCGCAGCCGTACCAGCGGGCCGGGGTCGAACTCGCCGACGACGAGGCGCTCACCGCCAACGGCCGGGCGCCGGAACTCGCGATCATCGATCACATGGCGCACGCCGGTGTCACCCCGAGAGCAGTCGCCACGGCGACCCCGATGGACCCCGCCACCATCTCCGCCTTGCACGCCGCCGACATCGTGGTCTTGGGCCCGCGACCGTAGCGTCACGGCGATTTCGTCGGACCGGGTTGTCTCTGGCACAATAGTCGGGTTGCCTGCCGACGATGCCCCGTCTCCGGGGCCGTCAGTGACGCCGTCGGCAGTGACGCCAACGACTCGGAGCACGAACCGGTCGAGCCCCCGGGCCGCCAGGTTCCTCTGCTCAACGTTTCCGCCAGACAAGGACCACGACATATGAACACACTCGACTTCCTCGACAAGCAGTCCCTCCGCGACGATGTGCCGGACTTCGGCGCAGGCGACACCCTCGACGTCCACGTGAAGGTCATCGAGGGCAGCAAGGAGCGCGTCCAGGTGTTCAAGGGTGTCGTCATCCGTCGTCAGGGTGGCGGCGTGCGCGAGACCTTCACCGTCCGCAAGGTGTCCTTCGGCGTCGGCGTCGAGCGCACCTTCCCTGTGCACAGCCCGAACATCGCCAAGATCGATGTCCTCACCCGCGGTGACGTCCGTCGCGCCAAGCTCTACTACCTGCGCGATCTGCGCGGCAAGGCAGCCAAGATCAAGGAAAAGCGCTGACGCGTCTAACCTGACGAGGTGGCCGACACACAGCGACCCCACGACGCCCCCGACGGCGATCGCGACTCTGACGCCAAACGTCCATGGCGGTTGAAGACCGACCGGGACGACCCCGCCGATGAGCGGGGTGAGCGTAAATCCGGATCTGGTTCGCTCTTGCGCGAGGTCGTGATCATCGTGGGGTGCGTCTTGCTCCTCACCTGGGTTCTGCAGACCTTCATCGGTCGGCAGTATGTGATCCCGTCGGAGTCGATGGAGTCGACCCTCATCGGCTGCGACGGTTGCACGAACGACCGCATCGTGATCGACAAGCTCACGTACCGTTTCGGTGATCCGCACCCCGGCGACGTCGTCGTCTTCAAGGGACCGTCGGAGTCGTGGAACGGCGCATGGGTGTCACCGCGCTCGACGAACCCGGTGATGCACAAGGTGCAGGACGGGCTCTCGTGGTTCGGCTTCGCGCCACCCGACGAGAACAATCTCGTCAAGCGGGTCATCGCGACCGGCGGTCAGACCGTCGAATGCCGCAACGACGAAGGCGTCGGCGTCAAGGTCGATGGCCGTCCGCTCCGCGAGCCCTATATCGACATGAAGCTCCAGGAGGCGACGGTCGCATCGTTCGGGCCCGGCGTGGCCGGTCCCGGTGATCAGGTGCCCCCTTGTCTCGGTCCGGACTTCGGTCCGATCAAGGTTCCCGAGGGCAATGTGTGGGTGATGGGCGACAACCGCCTGAACTCGCAGGACTCGCGCTACCACGTCGAAGACCAGTACCAGGGCACCGTTCCGGTGAGCGACATCCGCGGCAAGGTCCGTTCCATCATCTATCCCTTCTCGCGGATCGGTGGTGTCGGGTCGTTCAATCCGCAGCAATGATGAGACCGCTGTGACGACTCGATGGCCACCACGTTCTCCCGTCCGCCGCGCCGCGGGGCTGCGGACGTTCGAATTCGCATTGCATCGGCAGGGTCTCGGACCCGTCGCGGGGGTCGACGAAGCCGGCCGCGGGGCCTGCGCCGGGCCGCTCGTGGTGGCCGCGTGCGTGCTCAAACCCACCCAGCTGGTCTCGCTCGCCGAACTCGATGACTCGAAGCGTCTCACCGAGCGCACCCGGGACGGGCTGTACCGCTCGGTGACCCGCTACGCGCAGAGCTGGAGTGCGGTGGTGATCGAGGCCGCGGAGATCGACCGCATCGGAATCCACGTCGCCAACATCGAGGGCATGCGGCGAGCGGTGGCGGCGCTCGACGTCAAGCCGGGGTACGTCCTGTCGGACGGTTTCGCCGTGCCCGGGCTGACCGCGCCGTCCTTGCCGGTGATCGGGGGCGACGGGGCAGCCGCGTGCATCGCCGCCGCCAGCATCATCGCGAAGGTCACCCGGGATCGGATCATGGTCGCGATGGACGACGACCTGCCCGGGTACGACTTCGCCATCCACAAGGGCTACAGCACGGCGCTGCACATGTCGCGCATCGACGCCGCAGGGCCCTCACCACAACACCGCATGTCGTACCGTAATGTCGCGGCACGTGTGGTCACCAGCGCAAACGACAACAGGGATAGGCTGACAGGATGAGTGCTGAGGATCTCGAGAAGTACGAAACCGAGATGGAACTCTCTCTGTACCGCGAGTACAAGGACATCGTCGGACAGTTCACCTACGTGGTGGAGACAGAGCGGCGCTTCTACCTGGCCAACTCGGTAGAGATGATCCCACGCAACACCGACGGTGAGGTCTACTTCGAACTACGGATGAGCGACGCGTGGGTGTGGGACATGTACCGCCCGGCGCGCTTCGTCAAGCAGGTCCGCGTGATCACGTTCAAGGACGTCAACATCGAAGAGCTCGAGAAGGCCGAACTGCGCCTGCCCGACGAGCCCTGATCGCGCGCGGGCACTTGTTGACAACGCGCCCATCGTCCACAGATCGGGGCTGGCAGCTCGCTCACACGGTTGTCGAAAGCGGTTCTGCGCGACGCTGATCGGTATGAGCACCGAACCGCGCGGACATCCTCGCCCCGATCGACGTGGCCATATCGGCCGACTCGGTGAGGATGTGGCGGCGGATTACGCGATTTCGCTGGGTTGGACTGTCCTGGAACGCAATTGGCGTACCCGCTACGGCGAGCTCGATCTCGTGGCCGCCGACGGTTCCATCCTGGTGATCGTCGAGGTCAAGACCCGTGCGAGCCGAACGTACGACGATCCGGTCATGGCGGTCACGCCGACGAAGCTCACGCGGATGCGTCGCCTCGCCCGGTTGTGGCTTGCCGGGCAGGACCGCCGGTGGTCGCAGATCCGGTTCGACGTCGTCAGCGTGCGGCTCGATCAAGCCGCGCCCGATGACCTGGATCGTGCGCGGGTGCGACATCACCGAGGCGTGTACGTGTGAGGCCGGTCAGAGTTTGCTGAGGTCGGTGCGGATCAGCATCACGTTGTAGTCGCTCCACCGTGATGCATTGAAATACAGATCTTTCGAATCACCCTGCAATGCAGGGGAGTTGGGCAGGATCATCGGACCGTACAGCACCAGTGCCCCGCGGGGCACGATGGTTTTCGGTGCGCTCCACGGACCTTCGGGATGGTCGGCGGTGCGCAGCGTGATGTCGTTGTCGCCGTCGAGCATGATGTACTTCTCGAGGTAGGGACTCCAGGCGACCGAGAGTTCGGTGACCGGCTGCCGGGCGACGATCGCCGAGCCGTCATCGGGGATGGCGGCGATATCGTCCACCCAACCCCGATCCTTCCCCGCCCAGTAGTCGTACGCGTCGAGCTTCAGGATGTCGGCCGGTTTGAATCGGGCCAGGAATGCGGCGCCGAAGCGCCCGTTCGGCGTTCCGTATTGGTAGACGTAGTCCGCCTCGGGCGTACCGGGCCGGCCGCGCACGTAGGCGTTCTGCTGGAACTTGCCGTTGTTGAACTCGACCGGACGGAGCTCGCCGGGCAGTCGGAGTGAGACCGGCGCATTGATGAGGATGGTGTCCTGGTCGGTGATCCAGGTCTGTCCGTTGTCGTCGGAATGGGCGATCGCCGAGAAGTTCGTGACCCAGTTGCCCGCCGAACCCCACGATCGCACCGACATGTAATTGATGTACTGGCGGAAACCGTCTCCATGGGGGAGGGAGATGGCCGCGGTGGGGATGGTGGTGACCTCGACATTGGAGAGGCCGACCGACGGGATCAGTTCCTGCGCGTAGTTCGGTTGGCCCGGCGCGATCACCGTTCCCGACGTCACGTCGCCGACGCGACCGTCGGGAACGGACAGCCCGTTGGCGAGGTTGTCGTCGTCGGTGCGGAGCAGCACATTGTGTCGCCACTGCTGACCCGGTGCGTTGCAGTTGCCGAAGGTGTCCCCGAAGGCCATCAGTGTCTGGCCGCGACCGTTGTCCCAGGCGACGCCGAGGTCGGTGCCGCCGATGCCGAACCGACTGAACGTGCGGTTGGTGCTGTGCGGCCCGGTCACCCAGCCGACCGTGCGGGACTTGGACCCGACATAGGGCACCAGCGGCGCCTGCGGACCCGGGTTCGGGATGTTCGAGCTGCCCGAGGAACCCTCCGACCCGCTGGAACCGCTCGAGCCGAACCCCAGAAAGCTGGACCCGGTGCTCGAATTGCCGCACGGCGCGGCATTCGCGACGCCGGCGCCGTTGGTCAAGGCGATGGCGGTCCCGCTGAAAGCGATGACCCCGGCGAGCGCCAGCCGGACACTCGTGGTGAGACGGCTCGACACGCGCGTCCTCCATTAACTGTTGTGACAGATGTTAATGACGTGACTATTGTTACTGGAGTTGCGTCGAGATCGCGCGGTTCGAGGGGTCACGATCTGGTGTCAGCGCACGAAGAAGCGTTCCCTGGCGCCCGTCCGAGCCTGCCAACCGACACGTTCGAGTTCGGGCATGTCGGAGTCGTGGGCGGGGTAGCCGATGCACAGATAGGCGACCAGCTTCCAGGCGGACGGTACGTCGAGTGCCGCGGCCACCTGGTCGGGTTCGATGATCGACACCCACCCGACGCCGATGCCGCGGGCCCGCGCCGCCAGCCAGAGCGTGGAGATCGCGGTGACGACCGAATACTCCAGCGTCTCGGGCACGGTTTGTCGGCCGAGTCCCCGGCCCTGCACGACAGTGGGTTCGCAGAACACGGCGAGGTGGACGGGAGCGTCGTCGAGACCGGCGAGCTTGAGCGATGAGTACAGCTGTGCGCGTTCGCCCGTATAACCGTCCAGTGCGTCGGCATTGCAGCGGGTGAAGCTGTCACGCACCGATTGCCGGGCTTCGGCGGACCGCACCTCGACCCAGCGCCACGGCTGGCTGTTACCCACGGACGGAGCCAACTCGGCTGCCTCGAGGATTTTGGGGAGCACGTGGGGTTCTAGTGGTTCGCGGCGGAAGCTACGGACGTCGCGTCGCCACCGCAGCAGTCGGTCGAGATCACCGACGAACGCATCGTCGAAAGTTCCGTCGCTCATCGGGTGTCGAGCCTAGTCAAGCCTCTCGATCGACGGTACGGGTCCCTCGTGTGTGAACGCCGATGGTCTGGTGACGTCGGGCTTCTGTGGACAACAGTGGACAACGAAGCCCCCGTCCACAGATCGGCTGTCTGGGTAATTCGGGACGACCCGCCACGCGTGTCACCGGCGACACTGTGCCCATGTTGGGGCAAACACAGTCGGTGGGGCTCAATGCCTTTGCCGCGCGCGTGGTCGACGTCCAGGCGAGCGTCAGTTCGGGCTTGCCGGGATTCGCGGTGACGGGCAACCCGGATCCGTCGGTTCGGGAGGCGCGGGATCGGGTACGGGCTGCGATCAAGAATTCCGGGTTCAGTTTTCCCGAGCTGAAGGTGACGGTGGCGTTGTCGCCGGCCGACATGCCGAAGATCGGCTCGGGGTTCGACCTGTCGATGGCGGTCTCGATTCTGGCTGCCACTCAACAGGTGTCGGCGGAGAAGCTCAAGTCGACGATCTTCCTGGGCGAACTGGGGCTGGACGGTAGCGTGCGGCCGATCCGCGGGGTCCTGCCGGCGGTGATCGCGGCGCGGCAGGAGGGCTATTGCCGGGCCGTCGTGCCGATCGAGACGGTCGCCGAGGCGGCGCTCGTCGAGGGGATGGACGTCGGTGGGGCGACAAGTCTCAAGGAGGTTGCGCAGTGGCTGGCCGGTGACCATGTGCTCGACACCGTGCACGCGGCGATGACGACACCACCGCCGCCGATCCCGGACATGGCCGACGTCGTGGGTCAGCAGGAGGCCCGGCACGCGCTCGAGATCGCCGCGGCCGGAGCGCATCACGTGTTGATGACGGGGTCGCCGGGGATCGGCAAGACGATGCTCGCGCGTCGGTTGCCGGGTATCTTGCCGCCGCTGGGTCTCGAGGACTCGCTGGAGGTGACGGCGATCCATTCCCTGGTGGGGGAGTTGTCGCCCGGGCGTCCGCTGATCACCGAGCCGCCGTTCGTGGCCCCGCACCACAGTTCGTCGACGACGGCTCTGCTCGGTGGCGGTACCGGTTTCGCCCGTCCGGGCGCGGCGTCCAAGGCGCATCGAGGAGTGCTGTTCCTCGACGAGTGCGCCGAGATGAGTGTCAAGTCGCTCGAATCCCTGCGGGAGCCCCTCGAGGACGGCGAGGTCCGGGTGCCGCGGCGTGACGGCATGGCGGTCTATCCCGCGCGCTTTCAGCTCATCCTGGCGGCGAACCCGTGCCCGTGCGCGCCCGCCCACGACGTGGACTGTGTGTGCACGGCCGTCGTGCGGCGGCGCTATCTGGGCAAGCTGTCCGGGCCCCTGCTCGACCGCGTGGACATCCGCGTGCGCATGGACCCGCCGGGCAACACAGCGCTGATGAGCGGTGCCGGAGAGTCCAGTGCCGATGTCCGGGCCCGCGTCACCGCAGCGCGTGCCACCGCGATCCAACGGTGGGCCGAGTTCGGGTGGCGCACCAACGCCGAGGTTCCCGGGTCCGCGCTCCGGCAGAGGTTCCGATTGCCGCCCGACGTACTCCGGCCCATCGAACTCTTCCTCCGCGACGGCCGCGTGACGGCCCGCGGCGCCGATCGTGCACTCCGGCTCGCATGGACCCTCAGCGATCTGCGCGGCACCGACCGGCCCGTCGAAGACGATGTCGCGCAGGCACTTCTGTACCGAGACCGAGGAGCGACCTGGTGACCACCACCCATCCGCCGGAATCCCGTTCACCCGAATCGATCGCCTGGGCCTACCTGGCGCGGGTCACCGAGCCGCCGTGTGCCGCGGTCATCGCGCTCGTCGACGACGTCGGTGCGGTCGAGGCCGCGTCAGCGATCCGTCGGCGCACGGTGCCCGCGGGTCACGAGGCGGTGCTCGACGCGACGGCGGCCCGGTGCGGCTCCGACTGCGCCATCGAGGATCTCGACACCGCCGAACGGGTCGGCGCGCGACTGGTGACCCGCGGCGACCCGGAATGGCCGGCGTGGTCGCTGCTGGCCCTGGGGCAGGCCGACACCGCGGCGCGCGGGGGTGAACCGCTCGCGCTGTGGGTGCGCGGCCCGGCCCGGCTCGACGATCTGGCCGCCGCGTCGGTCGCACTGATCGGGTCCCGCGCCGCGTCGTCGTATGGCGAACACGTCACGCAGACACTCGCATCGGGACTGTCGGCCCAGGGTTTCGCGGTGCTCTCCGGCGGAGCTTTCGGCATCGACGGCGCCGCCCACCGCGCGGTCGTCGCGGCGGGCGGGGTCACCGCGGCGGTGATGGCATGTGGGATCGACCGGGACTATCCGGCGTCACACTCCGCCCTGCTGGCGGCGATCGCGCGCACGGGCGCGGTGATCAGCGAGTACCCACCGGGCACGACAGCGGCCAAACATCGCTTCCTCACCCGGAACCGGCTGGTGGCCGCGATGAGTGGCGCGACCGTGGTGGTCGAGGCAGGTCGGCGGTCCGGTGCGGCGAACACCGCTGCCTGGGCGCGCAAGCTCGGCCGGCCGCTGGGGGCGGTGCCCGGTCCGGTCACCTCGGCAACGTCCGTCGGCTGCCATCGGATGATCGCCGACGACCTGGCGGTGCTGGTGTCGGACGTCTCGTCGATCGTCAACCTGGTACGACCCGACGGAGGGGGTGACATCGGGCGCGGCCGAACGAAATCGACCGATGGGCTCAGTGCCGAGCAACTGCGGGTCCATGACGCCATCCCGGGCCGGGGTGGCGTGGGGATCGAGGAGATCGCTTTCGCCGCGGGGCTCGAGGTCGGCGTCGTGCGCTCGGCGCTGGCACATCTCGACATCGAGGGTCATGTGCACAATGTCGATGGACGATGGCGCCTCGCGTGACCTCAGCGGCGGGTGAGGATCTCGATGATGACGTGCAGATCGTCGACGGTCGCCTCGTTCAGACGGCCGTGCGCGTGGACATAACCGATGCCCGCGTACAGCAACGTCGTGGCGCGAGCGTGCGCCTCCGCCTCGGAGAACCCGAGCTCGCGCATGGATGCGTCGGCGATGGCGAAGATCCGGCTGTCGAGCGCGTCGACGGAGTCCGCGATCGACTCGTCGGTCTCGGCCCACCGTCGCAGGGCCGACTCCATCGCCCAGCGCCGAGGGTCGGACAGCAGTCGCGCCATCCCCTCGACCCTCTCGATCGGGGGCAGCGCTTCGAGTGCCTCGATCCGCGCGGCCGCCGCGGATTGGGCATTCCGACAGTGTTCGGCGAGAGCGGACTTCAGCGCCCCGATGTCGGTGAAGTGCCAGTAGAAGCTGCCCTTGGTGACCCCGAGACGCGCGCTCAGGCGCGAGATCTTGAGGGAGTCGATGCCGTCGTCGACCAGGATCTGTGTCGCGGCTTCCAGCCAGTCGTCCACGCTCAGCCGCGAACCACGGCGCGGGGTGGATTGATCCACGGGCTGATCCGGCATGGAGTCACCTCTGGTCGGGTCTCACGACGTCTGATTTTAGTAATGGCAAAGTCTCAGATTCACATCGCTTGATCGGATAAAAACCTTACAACCGCGGATAGGTGGTTCGCTCGGCTAAAGCTAAGGGTCCCCTAATCTGGTAGGCGTAGGGTTGACCCGAAAGGGAGGTTCGATGGCGAAACGCGTGAACACGATGACGGTCCTGCGGAGTGAGCGGATCAGTCCGCACTTCGTGCGCTTGTACCTGGGCGGGAAGGGGTTCGACGACTTCCAGCCCGCGCTGGGCAAGTCGGGGAAACCGGACACCGACATGTATGTGAAGTTCATCTTCGCCCCGCCCGGGGTCACCTACCCGGAGCCTTTCGATCTGCAGGAGATCCGCTCGAACGAGCCGCCGGATCGCCAGCCGGTGCTGCGGACCTACACCGTGCGTCGTATCGATGCAGAGGCTCGCGAACTCGTCGTCGACTTCGTCGTCCACGGCACCGAGGGCATCGCCGGTCCCTGGGCAGCGGCGGTCGAGCCGGGCGAGACGATCCGCTTCATCGGGCCGGGCAGCGGCTACCGCCCCCGCACCGACGCCCCGTGGCATCTGCTGGCCTGCGACGAAGCGGGTCTCCCCGCGGTGGCCGCCGCACTCGAGGCGCTTCCCGCCGACGCCGTCGCGAAGGTCGTCATCGAGGTCGCGGGTCCCGAGGACGAGCTGGAACTCGGGGGACCCGCCGGAGCAGAGATCTCTTGGGTTCATCGTGGCGGGCCTGCGGGCGATGTGGACGACTCGATGGCCGGCGACAACGCCCCGCTGATCGAGGCCGTCCGCGCGACGGAGTGGCTCGACGGCGAACCACATGTCTTCATCCACGGCGAGGCGCAGGCGGTGATGCACAACCTGCGGGCCTACATCCGCAAGGAGCGCGGCGTGAGCGCGGCGAACGCCTCGATCTCCGGGTACTGGCGGCGTGGACGCACCGAGGAGGGCTTCCGGCAGTGGAAGGCCGATCTCCGGGCCGAGGAAGAAGGGGTCCGCGCCCCGGGCTGACCACGTTCAGCGCCGCCGTCGGGGCACCGATTAGGTCACGACGCCGCGTGTGCGGTTGCCCTCGGATGTCCGACACGGTGAGGTCGTGACCATGCTCGACGACTTCGCCGACCACCTGCGCCTGGAGAAAGGGCGTAGTGAGCACACCATCCGTGCGTACGTCGGTGGCGCTCGCGCTCTGGTCTCGTTCGCCGGTGCCCGCGGCATCGCGGTCGGCGACATCGACCTCGCGCTGCTGCGGGCGTGGCTCGCGGAACTGACCCGGCGCGGGGCTGCGCGCACGACCGTTGCCCGACAGGTCTCGGCGGCGAAGACCTTCTGTGCGTGGGCGGTCCGTGAGGGCTACCTGGCGGCCGACCCCTCTCAGCGGCTGAAGGCGCCCAAGGCGCACCGGACGCTGCCCGCGGTCCTGGCGCCGGTCCAGGCCGAGGCCGCGATCGCGGCGACCGGCGCGGATCGATCGCCCGATGACCCCATCGCGCTCCGCGACCGGGTCATCCTGGAGTTGTTGTACGCGAGCGGGGTTCGCGTGGGGGAGCTGTGCGGGCTGGATGTCGGCGACGTCGACGCCGATCGGCGGGTGGTCCGGGTGATCGGCAAGGGGGACAAGGAACGGTCGGTGCCGTACGGGGAGCCGGCCGCGCGCGCGATCGACGTCTGGCTCCGCCGGGGACGCCCGGCCCTGGCGGTCGGATCCTCGGGCGCGGCGCTGCTTCTCGGCGCACGCGGTGGTCGGCTCGACCAGCGGATGGCACGCTCCGTCGTGGCACGCGCGGTCGACGCGAGCGGCGGGCCGGCGACCGGACCGCACGGACTCCGGCACAGCGCCGCCACGCACCTGCTCGAGGGCGGCGCCGACCTGCGCGTCGTCCAGGAACTGCTCGGACACTCGTCGCTGGCCACAACGCAGATCTACACGCACGTGAGCGTCGAACGCCTGCGCGCGGTCCATCGTCAGGCGCACCCGCGGGCATGACCGCCTCCGTTCGGATGACCTCAGTGGTCAGCCGACCGGTTTGAGTCGGACGCGCACCGCGCCGAGCAGACCCAGGGGGTCGAGGTAATCGGCCCCGCGACCACTGCCACGCCGGGCACCCCAGTGCAGGCACACGATCACCGGACATCCCGGATGTCCGCTGATCACCGTCCCGATGATCTCGCCGCGGGAGACATGGTCACCCGCCGCGACGATCGCCTCGACCGGCTCGTAGGTCGTGATCACGCCGTCAGGGTGCGACACCGAGACCAGAGGTCGCCCGGCGACCGTTCCCGCGAAGCGCACCCGTCCCGCACCCGCTGTACGGACGGCCTGGCCGGGCGAGGCGGCGAGGTCGACGCCGCGATGGCCCGGCTGCCAGCGCTTCTCGGGCTCGTCGTAAGCGGTCACCACCGTCGGTCGGGGCGACAGTGGTGCCGAGTACATGCCGTCGGCGGCGGCCGCGGGTGCAGGTCCGGCGGACCAGAGGGTAGCCAGGAGGAGCGCGGCGAGGGGACGCGGTGATGGGGTTGGCACTCTGTTAGGACGCAGCGTAGGCCGAGTGGGATCCGCTGGGTGCGCCACGTCCTCGGATTCGTCCTCCGACGTGGGCGAAGGCGTTTTGGTGTTCCCTCCGCCGCGGCGTAAACTCCTGAACGCACCTCATCGCTCGTTGGTGAGGTGACTTCGCGCGCCTGCATTCAGTTCGCTGTCGCTCCGGGGTTCAACGCCCTGACCAGCACAGTCGACGAACACACGCCAAGTGAGCAGTCCCGGAGCGGCCCATGCCGTCCCGGGTTCACTCGGTTGCGGGCGCCAGGGTCGGTACCGACGGTGCCGACGACAACTGCGAGAAAAGGACGATCATGGCTGTCGTGACCATGAAGCAGCTGCTTGACAGCGGCGCACACTTCGGGCACCAGACCCGCCGTTGGAACCCGAAGATGAAGCGATTCATCTTCACCGACCGCAACGGCATCTACATCATCGATTTGCAGCAGACGCTGACCTACATCGACAAGGCGTACGAGTTCGTCAAGGAGACCGTCGCCCACGGCGGCACCATCCTCTTCGTCGGCACCAAGAAGCAGGCACAGGAATCGATCGCCGCAGAGGCGACCCGTGTCGGCATGCCGTACGTCAACCAGCGTTGGCTCGGTGGCATGCTCACCAACTTCTCGACCGTCCACAAGCGCCTGCAGCGCCTGAAGGAGCTCGAGACCATGGAGCAGACGGGTGGCTTCGAGGGTCGCACCAAGAAAGAGATCTTGATGCTCACCCGCGAGAAGAACAAGCTCGAGCGCACGCTCGGCGGTATCCGCGACATGGCCAAGGTTCCCTCGGCCGTGTGGATCGTCGACACCAACAAAGAGCACATCGCCGTCGGTGAGGCACGCAAGCTGAACATCCCGGTCATCGCGATCCTGGACACCAACTGCGATCCCGATCTCGTCGACTACCCGATCCCGGGCAACGACGACGCCATCCGCAGCGCAGCTCTGCTCACCCGCGTCGTGGCCTCGGCCGTGGCCGAGGGTGTCCAGGCCCGTGCCGGTGCCGCCAGCGGCGACGCCAAGCCCGAGGCCGGCAGCGGTGAGCCGCTGGCAGAGTGGGAGCAGGAACTCCTGACCCAGGCTGCGGCACCGGCCGGTGGCGACACCGCGACCGAGACCCCGGCTGCCCAGTAGTTCCGACTGCTCTGCAGTCCGGTCCCAACACACTTCCCGAAGGAGGCTCGCCGACGATGGCGAACTACACCGCAGCTGATGTGAAGCGTCTCCGTGAGCTCACCGGCTCTGGAATGCTCGACTGCAAGAACGCGCTGGCCAACAACGACGGTGATTTCGACAAGGCCGTCGAGGAGCTGCGCATCAAGGGTGCCAAGGATGTGGGCAAGCGTGCTGAGCGCTCCACCGCCGAGGGCCTGGTCGCGGCCAAGGGCGGCGCGCTCATCGAGATCAACTCCGAGACCGACTTCGTCGCGAAGAACGGTGAGTTCCAGCAGCTCGCCGACGACATCGTGAACGCGGCGGCCGCGGCCAAGACGAACGACCTCGACGAGCTGAAGAAGGCGCCGCTCGGCGACGGCACCGTCGACGAGGCCGTGGCGGCACTCTCGGCCAAGATCGGCGAGAAGCTCGAGCTGCGTCGCGTGGCCTACTACGACGGTCCGGTGGCCGTGTACCTGCACAAGCGTGCCTCGGATCTTCCTCCGGGCGTCGGCGTGCTGGTGTCCTACACCGGTGAGGGCGAGGGCGCCGAAGAGGCCGCTCGCGGCGCTGCGATGCAGGTCGCTGCTCTCAAGGCGCGCTACGCCACTCGTGACGAGGTCCCCGCGGACGTCGTCGAGAACGAGCGTCGCATCGCCGAGCAGACCGCCAAGGAGGAGGGCAAGCCCGAACAGGCTCTCCCCAAGATCGTCGAAGGTCGCGTCAACGGCTTCTACAAGGATGTCGTGCTGCTCGACCAGGCATCGGTCCAGGACTCGAAGAAGTCCGTCAAGGCCCTGCTCGACGACGCAGGTGTGACCGTCAAGGGATTCACCCGGTTCGAGGTCGGTCAGGCCTGACCTGATCGACGTCGCTCCACATCGCCCCGTCTCCGCAAGGAGACGGGGCGATTCGCGTTCATCGGGTCTGTCCGGCCCTCAGCGCCAGAGTCAATACCGCGATCGCCACGGCGACGAGACCCAGCGCCACGAGTGTCGTCCGCAGGGCGCCCAGGAACGTCCGAGCCGTCACCGACCGCGCTGCATCCTGTGTCCACGGCCGGGCTTGCGCGGAAATCGCCGCCACCGCAGGCGACGCCGTCCCACCGGCGCAGGCGGGAGCCGGCCGCTCGGGATGGGAGGAACGCAGCTGCTCGCTCGCGCAAGATGCGAAACGATCGGCCACGGCGCTGTGCAGCAGCGGTCGGATCGGTGACTCCGGCAGGGCGGCAACGAGTTCGGATCGCACCGCCGGAACGGTCTCGGCTGTCTGGCCGGCGACCTGACCGAAGAAGAAGATGGTGACGATCGCCAGGCCGATCGAGGCGCCGATCTGCTGAACCGTGGGAATCGTCCCGGTGGCCGTTCCCACCGTGGACTCGGTGGTGTCGGAGAGGATCACGGCCTGGAGCGGGGCGATGAACAGGCCGGTACCGACGCCCCCGAGCACCAGCGGACCGAGGAGGCCGGGGAGCGGCAGGGTTTCCGCCGTCGGCTCGATGATCATGGCGAACCAGACGAATCCTGCACCGACGGCGAGCGACCCGGCCATCAGAGTGTGTGGTGCGGTGAACCGGGCGACCGCGCCTGGTGAGAACAGGGAGCCGACGGCGGCGCCGATCGCGAAGGGCAGCGCCAGCATCCCGGTCCGAAACGCCGAGTAGTCGAGCCCGAACTGGGCCGAGATCGACACGGTGAAGAAGAAGCCCGCGAACACGCTGAAGAACAACAGTGACAGGAGCAGTCCGACCGAGAACCGGCGGGAGGCGAACAGCTGTGGTCTCAACAGGGGAGTGCCGCCGCGGGCGTCGACGCGCACCTCGTGAACAGCGAACAGCAGCAACAGGATTCCGGCCGCCCCGATCATCACCCAGAGGATCGGTGGCCATCCCATCTCGCGTCCGAGGGCCAGCGGATAGAGCAGCAGGAACAATGCCGTCGCCGACATGACCACGCCTGGGACGTCCAAGCGTCCCGGTGTCGGTTCGCGAGCCTCGGGTAGGCGTCGGTAGGCGAGCAGGCAGGACAGGATGCCGAGTGGGACATTCACGAAAAAGATTGCACGCCATCCCCATCCGAACACATCGGCGTCGACCAGGAGTCCGCCGACAACCGGGCCCAGGATGGCGGCGAGGCCGGCGACGGCCCCGTACACGCCGAAGACGAGCCCGTGGCGTCGCTTGTCGAACAGGGCCGCGATGAGCGCCAGCGTCTGTGCGGACATGAGGGCGGCACTCACGCCCTGCAGGCCGCGAAACGCGATGAGCTCGCCCGGCCCGGCCGCCACTCCGCACAGCACCGACGTGACCGTGAAGGCGACCATTCCGGTCACGAACATCCGACGACGTCCGAGTCGGGCCCCGAGGGTCGCCGCCGTCAGCAGGGTACAGGCGAAGGCCAGCGTGTAGACGGTCAGGACCAGGAGTTGCTGCGACGTCGAGGCGCCGAGATCCCGGGCGAGATCGGGCAGTGCGATGTTGACGATGGTGGTGTCCAGCATCTGCATGAACACCCCGAGCAGACATCCCGCGAGGGCGGCCCACGCGCCCGGGCGCTCGCCGAGGGCGCCGGTCGTCTCCCGGCCGGCGGCCGGGCCCGCGGTCACGGTGCGAGAGCCGGCAGCGATGGTCGATAGTCGCCCTGGTCGGCGACCGCCGACATCACCGCGACGAATCGCTCCACGTACCGCGTCACCGACTCATGCGCGATCTCGGTGTTGGGATACAGCAACGTGATCGAGGTCTCGCCGGAGAACCGGTTGACCCACATGTACACCTCCTCGCTGCTCCCGCGATTGCCGAAGAGGCAGCCGTTCCCGGCTTCGAAGATCTCCACGCCCGGCAGTTTGCGGACGTCGATGTAGGACACCATCGGTACCGCCCAGCCGGAGGAGACCGAGATGTCGTCGTCGGGCTCCACGAGTTCGAGGACCCGGTGGAAAGATATGTCGGTCAACTCTTTTCCGGACTCGTAACTGTGGGCGGCCTGGGGTGCGAGGGAGCAGAAGGTGGTGTCGTCGTCGACGGTGAGCGGGACAGGGATCAGACTGGTGAACCAGCCCACCGATTTCAGCTCCCCGGCGCCTGATCGGGTGCTCTTCGGTGTCATCCCGAAATACTCACTCTGACCGGTGAACTCGGCATACACGAGGGCGGCGGCGGTCATGATCCCGGCGATCATGTTCGCTCCCAGGTCGCGGCAGATCTGCTCGAAACGTGCGGCCGCGGACTCGTCGAACAGGGTCGAGTTCACGATCGCGCTGCGCGTGTAGGTCTGTGCGCCGGTGCCGAGCGGCAGCGGGAAGCTCGGCAGGCGACCGCCGTTGGCCTGGACCAGATCGATCCAGCGCTGCACGTGTGGGGACCGACGCGTCAGCTGTCGCGACACGGTGCGTTCGCGCACACAGTAATCGAGGTAGCTGCCGACCGGTGGTAGCTCGGCGTCGCCTCCGAAGGCCGCGTTCATGTAGAGCGTCAGCAGGTCCACGCACGTGATGGCCTGCGAGATCCCGTCGGTGTTGAGATGGTCGGCTGCGGCGTAGAGCGTGAACCCGCCGTCCCACTCGATCGCGCCGAAGGTGAAACAGTCCCAGTTGAACGGTCCCGAGGTCTCGTCCTGAACGTGCGTCCGTAGTTGCGATGCGTCGCGGTCGCCGTGCGCGACCGCAACCAGTTCGACGACCTCCGGGGGCACGAGGTGGCGCTGGACCGAACCATCGTCCTCCATCGAGAACCACGACCGGAAGCTGTCATGGCGCCGCACGAACTCGTTGACCGCCGTCGTCATGGCCGAAACGTCGAGGGGGGCCGAGACGTCGAAGGCCATCAGGCAGAGTCGGGCGAACCGGAACCCCGCGGACTCATTGCGCCACGCCACCCGCAGGTACTCCTCCTGCTGGTGGGACGGCGGAGAGGGGTGCACAGGAGCTCGGTCGGCACCCGTCACCGAAGCGAGGGAGGCCACCCAGCTGGTCAGGTGACCGGGACGGGGGTCCCATTCCTCGATGAGGCCGAACTTCATCATGTGTGTACCTCGATTCGCCTGCGGGAAAGTGGGTCTGGCGTCCGCCACACGGACAGATGTCCGAAGCCCCCGGACGGTGGAGCGGCCGACCGGGACGCACCCTACCGCACGGTAACCTCGACGGTCGGGGAAACGGGTCAACATCGTCGAGATGGGACGCACTGCGCCACATCGTCTCTTTGATGACTCGAATACTGTTGCGTTGCTGGACGATTGACCCATGTGGACATCGAGCGATGCGTCGGGCAGACTGCCGTGGTTGCGCGTGTGACGCCGGTCGCACCCGAATGAAGGTGAGGGGTATGGACGAGGGGTCTGCCAACGGGGATCGACCACGGCTCCGGCGCACCACGGTGCGGACCGCCGTGCTCGTGATGTCGCTGGTCGCCGCGACTCTCGGGATGGTGGTGCCCGCCGCCGCATCGCCGGCGCCCGCGCGCATCGTCTCCGAAGCGGTACAGCGAGGTGGCGAGATCGAGATCGGCGTCCGGTCCGCGGCGATGCGACGGGTGGTTCCGGTCAAGGTGTGGCCGGCCCGCGGAGGCGGACGTGCGCCGACGCTCTATCTGCTCAACGGGGCCGCCGGCGGCGAAGGCGGGAGCAGCTGGTTCGACCGGACCGACATCCGGACGTTCTTCGCCGACAAGAACGTGACCGTCGTCGTGCCGATGGGTGGTGCGGCGAGTTACTTCACCGACTGGCGCCGACCCGACCCCGTGCTGGGGACTCAGAAATGGGCGACCTTCCTCACCGAGGAACTGCCGAGAACGATCGACGAGCGGTTCGACGGCACCGGCCGCAACGCGGTCGCCGGGATCTCGATGGCGGGCACGTCGGTGTTCCAGCTGGCCCTGCGTGCGCCGTCGGTGTACGAGGCGGTGGGGTCGTTCAGTGGGTGCGCCCAGACCAGCGATCCGCTGGGCCAGGCCGTCGTCCGGATGGTCGTCGAAGGCCGCGGCCGCGGCAACGTGATGAACATGTGGGGCCCGCCCGACGATCCTGCCTGGCGCGCCAACGACCCGTACCTGCACGCCGAAGCGTTCCGGGGCACCTCGATCTACGTGTCGAACGGGTCCGGGATGCCGGGCCGATATGACACGCTCGACGGTCCCGGCATCGACGGCAACGGCTCCAAGCTGTTCGATCAGATCGCGGTCGGTGCGGTGATCGAGACCGCCACGGCCCAGTGCACGCGCAACCTCCAGCGCCGGATGCAGGCTCTCGGGGTCCCGGCGACCTTCCACCTCTACGAGGGCGGCACCCACGCGTGGCCGTACTGGCAGGACGAACTGCATCGTGCCTGGCCGCAGTTCGAGGTGGCCCTGCGCGGGTGACCTCGCGGCGGCGCGCGCGACGCGTGTCGCGGGTCGGTTCCGGTGACGACGTACGATAGTTCACCGAACCGACGAGTGAGGAAGCCGATGAGTGAAGCGTCCGACCCCATCCGGCGGGATGGATTCCGTAGGGTCTTGCTGAAGTTGGGTGGCGAGATGTTCGGTGGCGGCGAAGTCGGGCTCGATCCCGACGTCGTGGGTACCGTGGCAGACCAGATCGCAGACGTCGTCAATTCCGGTGTCCAGGTCGCTGTCGTGATCGGCGGCGGAAACTTCTTCCGCGGTGCCGAACTGCAGCAGCGAGGCCTCGACCGGAGCCGATCGGACTACATGGGCATGCTCGGCACCGTGATGAATTGCCTTGCGCTGCAGGATTTCCTGGAGAAGCGCGGCATCTCGACCCGAGTGCAGACCGCGATCACGATGGGGCAGGTCGCCGAACCGTATCTGCCGTTGCGCGCCCAGCGGCACCTGGAGAAGGGTCGCGTCGTCATCTTCGGCGCCGGCATGGGCATGCCCTACTTCTCCACCGACACCACCGCTGCCCAGCGTGCGCTGGAGATCAAGGCCGAGGTGGTCCTGATGGCCAAGGCCGTCGACGGCGTGTACGACGCCGACCCGCGCACCAACCCCGACGCCACGCTCTTCACCGAGATCACCCACCGCGAGGTGCTCGACAAGGAACTCAAGGTCGCCGACGCGACGGCCTTCAGCCTGTGTATGGACAACAAGATGCCGATCTTGGTGTTCAATTTGCTCCAGCAGGGCAACATCGCCCGTGCGGTCGCAGGCGACCGCATCGGCACCCTGGTCAGCACCTGAACCCGACGCCTCACCCCGAGATCGACGAGAACCCCGACCGAACGGAACAAGGACGAACATGATCGACGACGCGTTGCTCGACGCCGAGGAGAAGATGGAGAAGGCGGTCAACGTCGCCAAGGAGGACATGGGTTCGATCCGTACCGGGCGCGCGAATCCGGCCATGTTCAACAAGGTCAACATCGAGTACTACGGCTCGATGACACCGGTGACCCAGGTCGCGAGCATCAACACGCCCGAACCGCGACTCGTCGTGATCAAGCCGTACGAGGCGTCGACACTGCGCGACATCGAGACCGCCATCCGCAACTCGGACCTCGGGGTCAACCCCACCAACGACGGCACGATCATCCGGATCGCGATCCCGCAGCTCACCGAGGAACGACGCCGCGAACTGGCCAAGCAGGCCAGGGGCAAGGGTGAGGACGCGAAGGTCTCCATCCGCAACGTGCGTCGCAAGGCCGCCGATGAACTCAAGCGCATCCAGAAGGACGGCGAGGCGGGCGAGGACGAGGTCACCCGCGCCGAGAAGGAACTGGACAAGACCACGGCGATCTATGTGCATCAGATCGACGACCTGGTCAAGCACAAAGAAGACGAATTGCTCGAGGTGTGAACGAGGTTCCGCAACGAGGCGGTGAGAAGAAGTCGCGCGCGGGTCGCGACCTGCCGGCCGCGATCGCGGTCGGCGGCACACTCGGCATCAGCATCATCGCGATCCTGATCTTCGTGCCGAAGGTCTGGTACGGCCTCGTCGCCGTCGCCTTCGCGATCGCCACCTGGGAGGTCGTCAAACGCCTCCGGACCGGGGGTTATGAGGTCGCGCTGTGGCCGCTGCTCATCGGCGGGCAGGCGATCATCTGGGCGAGTTGGCCGTGGGGGCCGACCGGCGCGCTCGTCGCGTTCGTGGCGACGGTCCTGGTGTCCATGGTGTGGAAGCTGCTGGGTCAGGGAATCAACCACGCGCCGGTCAACTATCTGCGAGACCTCGCCGTCACGGTGTTCGTGCTCGCGTGGCTGCCGTTGCTCGCCTCGTTCGGTGCGCACCTGGTGGTCCAGGACGACGGTGCGGCGCGGGTGGCCACCCTGATGGTCGTCGTGGTGTGCTCCGACGTCGGCGGCTATGCCGCGGGTGTGATGTTCGGCAAGCACCCGATGGCGCCGGCGATCAGTCCGAAGAAGTCCTGGGAGGGCATGGTCGGCTCTCTCCTCGTCGGCACCGTGGGTGCCGTCGGGTGCGTGGTGTACCTGATCGGGAGCCACTGGTGGATCGGCATCATCCTCGGACCGGTCCTGGTGGTCTGCGCGACGCTCGGTGACCTCGTCGAATCGCAGGTGAAGCGCGACCTCGGCATCAAGGACATGGGCACGCTCCTGCCCGGGCACGGCGGCATCATGGACCGGCTCGACAGTCTGCTTCCGTCGGCGTTCGTCGTGTGGGTCGTGCTGACCGCGCTGCTCTGACCGGACGTCGACCGCTCGGGCTAGGTGGCCGTCTTCTTCAGCGCACGCCGCAGCTGCAACATCCGCAGACCTCCGACGAGCGCGACGATCAGGGCGCCGGCGATGGCCGCGATGAGCAGACTCACACCGAGCGGCAGGTTCACCTCCCAGAACAGGAGCTCGATCGTCTGCGAATCGAGGTTCTGCACGATGAAGACCAGCAGCAGGACGAGGATGATCGCGCCGATCACCACTCCGAACCAGGTGGCGCGCGTCCGCGTGTGTTCCACGTCGGCGACCGTGCGTTGGCGCCGAGCCCGGTGGTCGGGGCCGGGGTCGGGGGAGTGCTGATCAGGAGTCTGCGGGTGGCCGGCCGCGGGTACCGGTGACCCGGCGGGCTGTTCGCCCCATGCAGGTACCGAGCCTGTGTGCCGTCGGTCCTCGGGTGTCGTCATTGGTTCATCATGACATGCGACAATGGCGAAATGACCTCATTGCCACTTGTGTTCGACGCGCCCAGACGCGGGCGTCCGCCGACACACTTCGCCGACCTCGACGCCGCCGGTCGCGTCGCGGCACTGGCCGAGCTGGGGCTGCCGAAGTTCCGGGCCGATCAGCTGGCCCGTCAGTACTACGCGCGTCTCAACGGGAACGTCGACGAGATGACCGATCTGCCGGCTGCCTCCCGTGAGTTGGTGCGGGACAAGCTCTTTCCGCAACTACTCACCCCGGTCCGGCACATCTCCTGCGACGACGACGCCACCCGCAAGACGCTGTGGCGCCTGCACGACGGCACTCTCCTCGAGAGCGTCCTCATGCGCTACTCCGAGCGCAACACGCTGTGCATCTCGAGTCAGGCCGGTTGCGGCATGGCCTGCCCGTTCTGCGCCACCGGGCAGGGCGGGCTCGATCGGAACCTGTCGACCGGCGAGATCGTCGACCAGGTCCGCGCCGCGGCTCGAGCGCTGCGCGACGGGGAACTCGGCGAACCCGGGCGTCTGTCGAACGTCGTGTTCATGGGCATGGGTGAGCCGCTGGCCAATTACAAGCGTGTGGTGAGCGCAGTCCGGCAGATCACCTCGCCCGCGCCGGAGGGCCTCGGGATCTCGGCACGTTCGGTGACCGTGTCGACCGTCGGTCTCGCGCCGTCGATCCGTCGCCTCGCCGACGAGGGGCTCGCGGTCACGCTCGCCGTCTCCCTCCACACACCCGACGACGAACTGCGCGACACCCTCGTCCCGGTGAACAACCGATGGTCGGTCGCCGAGGTGCTCGAGGCGGCGCGCTACTACGCCGACACCACCGGTCGGCGCGTCTCGATCGAGTACGCCCTCATCCGTGATGTCAACGACCAGCCCTGGCGGGCCGACCTGCTGGGGGAGAAGCTGCGCCGCGCCCTCGGGTCGCTGGTACACGTGAACCTCATCCCGCTGAACCCGACGCCGGGCTCGGAATGGGACGCCAGTCCCAAACCGGTCGAACGCGAGTTCGTCCGGCGGGTCCGCGAACAGGGCGTGTCGTGCACCGTCCGCGACACGCGGGGACAGGAGATCGCCGCGGCGTGTGGGCAGCTGGCGGCCGAGGAACGCTGAGGTCAGACGAGACCTGACACCAGAAACGCCGAGCGGATCACCGCTCGGCGTTTCTGGTGAGTCTGTCGTCGTGGCCGGTCAGGACCACTTCCCGCGGCCCATCCACCATCCGCGGACCGCGAAGAAGAGCGTTCCGACGGCGAAGGCGATGAGGTACAGATCCTCGATGTGGCCGGTGTGGTTGCCGATGATCATCGCGAGCAGGAACAGAGCGAAGAAGATCGCTGCGCCGGAGAAGGTCTTGGTCGCCATTCCGTGCCAGCCGAACCGGGCCGACGGGGCCTCGGCGGGTTCACGGCGCCAGCCGGTGTCGACGACTTCGGCGTGTCCACCAGTGTGCTCCACATCGGTGCTTGCCACAGGCACTCCTCACAGCGCGGACGTCAGATCTCTGACGATCGGTAGTAGGTCTCGATCAGCATAGCGGCATACCCGACGCGCCGAACGGTCCGGTGCCACCGGCCGAACGGTCCCGGTTCCGACATGGTCCAGAATGAACGGGTGCCCACACGCGTGCTGATCCTCGGTTCCACCGGTTCCATCGGCGTCCAGGCGCTCGAGGTGATCGCCGATCATCCCGACCGTTTCGAGGTCGCCGGACTCGGCGCCGGCGGGTCGAACCCCGACCTGCTCGCCGAGCAGGCCGCCGCGTTCGGAGTGCCGGCCGCGCGGGTGGCCGTCGCCGACCCCGCACGGGCGACGGAACTCACCGAACGTCTCGGCGGCCCGATCCTCGGCGGGCCCGATGCCATGTGTGACCTGATCGACGCGGTCATCGCGGACACCGGCGTGGATGTGATCCTCAACGCGGTCGTCGGATCGATCGGACTCGCACCCAGCCTCGCCGCGCTCCGATCGGGTGCCCGGCTCGCACTGGCCAACAAGGAGTCGCTCGTCGCCGGCGGCGCACTCGTCCTCGATGCCGCAGCGCCCGGTCAGATCGTGCCGGTCGACTCCGAGCACTCCGCGATCGCGCAGTGCCTGCGCGCGGGGACGGCCGCCGAAGTCGACCGGTTGGTTCTCACCGCATCGGGTGGCCCGTTCCGTGGGTGGACCCGCGCGCAGCTCGAGGACGTCACCCCCGAGCAGGCCGGCCGCCATCCCACGTGGTCGATGGGTCCGATGATCACCCTCAACTCGGCGACCCTGGTCAACAAGGCGCTTGAGGTCATCGAGGCGCACCTGCTCTTCGACGTCGACTACGACCACATCGACGTCACCGTCCACCCGCAGTCGATCGTCCACTCGATGGTGACCTTCGTCGACGGCGCCACGGTGGCGAAGGCTTCACCGCCGTCGATGAAACTGCCCATCGCTCTCGCGCTCGGCTGGCCGGATCGGGTGCCCGGCTCGTCCTCGGCGTGCGACTTCTCGACCGCGTCGTCGTGGACGTTCGAACCCGTCGACGACACGGTGTTCCCGGCGATCGACCTGGCCCGGCGTGCCGGGAGCGCGGGTGGCAGCCTGACCGCCGTCTACAACGCGGCGAACGAAGCCGCCGCGGCCGGGTTCTTCGCAGGTGCGATCCGGTTCCCCCGCATCGTCGGGGTCATCGAGGAGGTGCTCGGCGAGGCGGATCAGTGGCGCCGGACGCCAGGTACTGTGGAAGAGGTCTTCGCCGCCGATCGGTGGGCCCGGGATCGCGCTGCGCAGCTGGTCGCGGCCGCATCCTCCTGATCGGCGGCTCTCGTGAGCGGGTACGTCCCGTGATCCGGATGGAGTAGGTACGTGAGTTTCGCGATCGGCGTCACGCTGTTTGCGGTGGCGCTGTTGCTGTCGGTCGCCTGGCACGAGTGTGGCCACATGTGGGCCGCGCAGGCGACGGGCATGAAGGTCCGGCGCTACTTCGTCGGCTTCGGCCCCACGATCTGGTCCACCCGTCGCGGCGAGACCGAGTACGGCATCAAGGCGCTGCCGCTGGGCGGCTTCTGCGACATCGCCGGGATGACCCCGCACGAAGAGCTGGCCTGGGACGAGAAGGACCGGGCGATGTACAAGCAGAAGGCCTGGAAACGGCTGGTCGTGCTGTTCGCCGGACCGGCCCAGAACTTCATCCTCGGCTTCGTGCTGATCATCATCGTCGGCCTGACGTTCGGACTGCCCAACCTCAACCCGGGTCCGACCCCGGCGAGAGTCGCCGAGACCCAGTGCGTGTCGTCGACCATCACGATCGCCGGCAACGAGCAGAAGAACTCTCCCTGCACCGGCTCCGGTCCGGCCGGCGCCGCCGGACTTCTCCCCGGTGACGACATCGTGGCGATCAACGGTCAGCCGGTCGGACAGGCATCGGACCTGACCCCGGTCATCCGCGAGTCCACCGGGCCGGTGTCGCTGACCGTCGACCGCGACGGCCGGCGACTCGACCTGACGATGACCCCCGAGCCCGTCACGGTCACGGCGACGCGCGCCGACGGCACGAGCGAGACCCAGAGCTACAACATGGTCGGGATCGCCTACGACGTCCCGCCGGGGATCATCAGCTACAGCGGCTTCGAGATCATCCCGGGCGCGATCGGCTTCACCGGCGATCTGGCCGTCGAGACCTGGAACGCGTTGTTGTCGCTGCCGACGAAGATCGGCGCGCTGTGGACGGCGGTCACCGGCGGAGAACGCGCCCTCGACACCCCGGTCAGTGTGTACGGAGCCTCGGTGCTCGGCGGTCAGGCCGTCGAGCGGGGGCTGTGGGACATGTTCTGGATGCTGCTGATCAGCATCAACTTCTTCCTCGGACTGTTCAACCTGGTCCCGCTCCTCCCGCTCGACGGCGGTCACATGGCGATCGTCGGATACGAGAAGGGCCGCGACACGATCCGCCGCCTGTTCGGCCTCGCTCCCGGGGGAGCCGTGGACTACTACAAGTTGCTCCCGATCACCTACGCGGCGGTGGTGGTGATGGCCGGTTTCATGGTGCTCACCCTCACGGCCGACATCGTCAACCCGATCAATCCGTGGTGAGCCCCCGCGACGAACACCCGGTGAACTCACCGACGCACACCAACACTCCCGATCCCCAGAGGTGAAGAGATGAACGCCCCGACTTCCGCGAACGCCGTGCCGATCGGACTCGGCATGCCCGCCGGGCCGCCGCCGGTGCTCGCTCCGCGTCGCAAGACCCGCCAGTTCTTCGTCGGTTCGGTGGGCGTCGGCAGCGACCACCCGATCTCGGTGCAGTCGATGACGACGACGAAGACCCATGACATCAACGCCACCCTGCAGCAGATCGCGGAACTGACCGCGTCCGGTTGCGACATCGTGCGCGTCGCGTGCCCGCGCCCCGAAGACGCCGAAGCGCTTCCGATCATCGCCAAGAAGTCCAAGATCCCGGTGATCGCCGACATCCACTTCCAGCCCAAGTACATCTTCGCCGCCATCGATGCCGGATGTGCCGCGGTGCGCGTCAACCCCGGCAACATCAAGGAGTTCGACGGCCGGGTGAAGGAGGTCGCCAAGGCGGCCGGTGAGGCCGGCGTCCCGATCCGGATCGGCGTCAACGCCGGGTCCCTCGACAAGCGCATCCTGCAGAAGTACGGCAAGGCGACGCCCGAGGCGCTCGTGGAGTCGGCGCTCTGGGAGGCCGGGCTGTTCGAGGAGCACGGCTTCGGCGACATCAAGATCTCGGTGAAGCACAACGATCCGGTGATCATGGTGGAGGCCTACCGGCAGCTCGCCGCCGCGTGTGACTATCCGTTGCACCTCGGGGTGACCGAAGCCGGGCCCTCGTTCCAGGGCACGATCAAGTCCGCGGTCGCTTTCGGAGCGCTCCTCAGCGAGGGCATCGGCGACACCATCCGTGTGTCCCTGTCCGCACCGCCGGCCGAGGAGATCAAGGTCGGCGACCAGATCCTGCAGTCGCTGAATCTGCGCCCACGCAAGCTCGAGATCGTCTCGTGTCCGTCGTGCGGACGCGCGCAGGTCGACGTCTACAAACTCGCCGACGAGGTCACCGCCGGCCTCGAGGGCATGGAGGTCCCGCTGCGCGTGGCCGTGATGGGATGCGTCGTCAACGGCCCGGGTGAGGCCCGCGAAGCCGATCTCGGTGTCGCGTCCGGCAACGGGAAGGGACAGATCTTCGTCAAGGGCGAGGTCATCAAGACGGTCCCCGAGGCGCAGATCGTGGAGACCTTGATCGAAGAAGCGCTGCGGATCGCCGAGGAATCAGGGGAAACTGGAGACGGTACTCATGTGGGCTCACCCGTGGTGACCGTTTCGTAGGTCGGCCGGAGGCTCGAGAGGGAGGAGCGGCGTTGCTGAAGCTACTGGGCGACAAGCCGCTCGGCGCTCGCGATGCGGCTGCCGTCGAACGCGTCCTCACCTCGGACCCGGTGGCGATGTGCATGGTCGCGGCCCGTTTCGAGACGCACGGCATCAATCCCCGGCTGCTCGGCGGTGAGCTGTGGACCGCACACAACCCGGCGTCGTCGCTCTGTTTCTCCGGCGCCAACCTGATCCCGCTCAGCGGCTCGCCCGAAGATCTCGAACACTTCTCCGACCGCGCCATCGCCGCACCGCGGGCGTGTTCCTCCATCGTCGGCCGCGCCGAGCTCGTCATGCACATGTGGGGACAGATCGAGCCGGTGTGGGGGCCGGCGCGTGAGGTCAGGCCGGTACAGCCGCTGCTCGCGCTCACCTCGTGCTCGGCGGTGCCCGCCGACCCGCTCGTACGCCTGGTGACCCTCGACGACCTCGACGCCTACATGCCCGCGGCCATCGACATGTTCATCGGCGAGGTCGGTGTCGATCCGACGGCCGGCGACGGCGGTCGCTCCTATCGACGGCGCCTCGCCTCGCTCATCACAGCGCAGCGGGTCTTCGCGCGCTTCGATGGTCCCGACGTGGTGTTCAAGGCCGAGATCGGCTCGCTGTCCCGGCGGGTCGGCCAGATCCAGGGCGTCTGGGTGGATCCGGACCGGCGCGGCGAAGGATTCGGACTGGGCGGCACCGCGGCAGTTGCGGAGGCCGTTGCGGCACACGGCCGCATCCCCAGTCTCTATGTGAACAGCTTCAACGTCACGGCGCGCGCGGTGTACGACCGCATCGGATTCACCGAGGTCGGCACCTTCGCGACCGTTCTCGTCGACTGAACCGCCTTCCCGCGTGGCGCCGCGGGAATCCGACCGCGCCACCATAGACTCGACTCCGATGTGGCGCATGCGAACTCGATGGACCCCGGCGGTGATCGTCGCGCTGTGTGCTGCCGTGACGGTGGCCACGGTCGGCTGCTCGGCCTCCGAGGACGACGGCCCGCGCCGCGCCGCGGAGCGCTTCCTGCAGGCCTATGCCGACCGCGAGGTCGTGGCCGCGGCCGCGCTGACCGACACGCCGGCCGCTGCCGAGTCCGCGATGGAGTCGGCGTGGGCCGGTCTGGGCGCCGAGGCACTCGACTCGGAGGCGGGCCGGGTCCGCGTCACCGGGGACACCGCCGAGGTGGACGTCGACTACAACTGGGCGCTCCCGCGGGGTCGCGACTGGGCCTATGACGCCACCCTGCGGATGGGCCGGTCCGACGACGGTTGGGCAGTGCGCTGGGCGTCGACGAACATCCACCCGAAACTCGGCGCCGACCAACGACTCTCGCTGCAGGTGATCGAGGCGCCGCGCGCCACGGTCAACGAGGCCGACGGTTCGGAGGTGATGGTCAACGGCAGCGTCGTCGGGGTCAACTTCGATGCGTCCGCCGCCGTCGAACAGGGCGCGTCGGTCGCCGAGTCGGTGACGAGTGCGGTGGCTGCGCTGCGCCGGTTCAGTCCCTCGCTCGACGAGCAGACGATCACCGAACAGGTCACCGCGAATCGGCAGCAGTACCCGCTCGCCCGGCTCTCGCACGAACAGTTCGACCGGCTGCGGGATCAGCTGGCGATCCCCGGTGTGGTGACCAACGAACAGGCCGAACTGGTCCCCGAGGACCCGCGATTCGCGCCCGCCCTGCTGACCGAGGTCAAGAAGGTCGTCGACTCCGAGGTGTCGGGGCGCGCGGGCTGGCGCGTGGTGACGGTCAACCCCAACGGCCTCGACGCCGACGTGCTCGCCGACCATGATCCCGACCCCTCACCGGCGGTCTCGCTGAGCCTGTCGCGGACGGTGCAGAACGCAGCGCAGCGAGCGGTCAACGCCACCAACCGGTTCCAGGTCGCGCTGGTGGTCGTGCAGCCGTCGACCGGGCGGATCCTCGCGGTCGCGCAGAATCCCGCGGCCGACCGGCAGGGTCCCATCGCGACGACCGGTCTGTACCCGCCCGGTTCGACGTTCAAGATGGTGACCGCCGCCGCCGCGATCAGTCATCGCATGGCCACCCCCGACACGCCCGTCGGCTGTCCCGGCGCCATCCAGATCGGGCCGCGCCTGATCCCGAACTACGACGGCTTCTCGCTGGGCACCGTGTCGATGCTGCGGGCGTTCGCGCAGTCCTGCAACACCACGTTCGCCAAGCTCGCCAGCGAGATGGGCCCGTCGGACCTCGCGCACGCCGCAGCGGCGATGGGGGTCGGACAGCAGTACGAGATCGCCGGGCTCGACGCCGTCTCCGGTTCGGTGCCGATCGAGAACGAACTCGTCGCCCGCAGCGAAGACGGTTTCGGCCAGGGCAAGGTCCTCGTGTCGCCGCTCGGTCTCGCGCTGGTGGCCGCGACCGTCGCGAACGGCGCGAAGGCGCCCGTGCCCCAGCTCATCCTGGACAAGCCGACGAAGGTCGAGGGGCCGACCCCGACCATGGCCCCCGAGGTCTACGACCAGCTCCGACCGATGATGCGAGCCGTGATCACGAGCGGTACGGCGTCGGTGATCGACGGGCAGGGAGCGGTGTTCGGCAAGACCGGTGAGGCGGAGTTCGCCGGCGGGTCACACGCCTGGTTCGCGGGCTACCGCGGCGACATCGCCTTCGCGACGCTCGTCGTGGGCGGCGGGGACTCGAACAACGCGGTGGCCGTCACCCGTGACTTCTTCGGCGGTCTCGGGCCGGGGTACGCGGTGCGCCCTCTCTCCTGACCGGCAGGATCACCTGTCGCCCGTCGTGGTCGATGACCTCGACGGGGTGGTCGTAGGTGCGGCTGAGCAGGTCGACCGTCATGACCTCCGAGGTCGGTCCGATCGCCAGCAACCGGCCGTCCTTCATCACGGCCACCCGGTCGGCGTAGGCGGCCGCGAGGGTCAGGTCGTGCACCACCAGCAGCACCGCATTGCCGGCATCGCGGTGGACGCGCAGGATGTCGAGCACCTGTTCCTGGTGGTGGATGTCGAGTGCCGCGGTCGGCTCGTCGAGCATCATGACGGGAGTGTCCTGGGCGAGGGCGCGAGCCAGCGAGACACGTGCCTGCTGGCCCCCGGAGAGTTGGCCGAACGGCCGGTCGGCGATGTCGCCGAGTTCGCACAGCCCCATCGCATCGGCGATCACGGCGGGGGAGTTCGCGGCGCGGGACGTCCGCAGCCACGGATACCGACCCATCGCGACGACCTGGGCCACGGTGAAGGGTGTGTCCACCCGGTTCTGTTGTGTGACCAGCGAGCGGTGGCGGGCGAGCTCGCGCATGGAGGTCGTCCCGACGTCCCGCCCGTCGACCTCGATGTGTCCGCGCGCCGGCGCACGGGTGCCCGACAGCACCGACAGCAGCGTCGACTTGCCGCATCCGTTGGGTCCGACGAGGGCGACGAGTTCGCCCGGCCCGACGTCGAGGGACACTCCGCGGACGACCTCGCGTCCGCCGAGGACGACGGACACGTCCCGCGCGTGGATACCCAGGACCGGGGTGGCCGGGGTCTCGACCGTCACCATCCGGCACCCGCATGTCGGCTGCGACGCAGCAGGATGAAGAAGACCGGACCGCCGATGAGGGAGGTGAACATGCCGAGCGGGAGGTCGGCGTCACCGAGCATCGTCCGTGCGGCGAGGTCGGCGCCGGTGATGACCAGCGCACCACCGATCACGCTGGTCGGCAGCAGGATCGCGTGGCGCGGTCCGACGATGAGTCGCATCACGTGCGGCACCACCAGGCCGACGAATGCGATGATCCCCGCGAAGGCGACCGCGGCCGCGGTGAGCACCGCGGTCAGGACGATCGCCTGACGGCGAACGGCTTCCACGTTCACGCCGAGGGACGCGGCCTGGATGTCGCCGAGTGCGAGCAGATCGAGCTTGTGGACGAGGAACAGGCACGCGGCGACACCGACGATGACGAGTGGCGCCACGACCCAGATCTCGCTCCAGGTGCGGCCGGCAAGGGAACCGAGCTGCCAGAAGATGATCTGTTCACGGGCGGCGGTGGTGGCCACGAAGGTGAGGAACGCGATGATCCCGGCGGCGAATGCGTTGATGGCGATACCGGTGAGCACCAGCATGATCGCCGACGACGAGCCGTCTCGGAGAGACAACACGTACACCGCAGCCGCGGTGATCAGGCCGAACACGAACGCGGCCCCGGCCAGGGCCCAGTTGCCCGCCGCGCCACCGGCTCCGGCGGTGCCACCGGCGAGCACGATCATCAGGCAGGCGCCGACCGCGGCACCCGAGGAGACGCCGATGATCCCCGGCTCCGCCAGCGGATTCGCGAGCACCCCCTGCAGCAGGCAGCCGGCGGCGCCGAGCGCGGCACCGACGAACAGTCCGAGCACGATGCGGGGGAATCGCACGTTCCACAGTGCGCCTTCGCCGTTCGGGTGTGACGGAAGCGGACCGAGATCGAGGTGGAAGTGGTGAGCGATGCTGCCGAGCACCTCGAGCGGTGGCACCGACACCTTGCCGGACCCGGCCGACACGATGACGAGGACGAGCGTGGCGATGAGCATGACGGCCACCACCGTGAGATCGCGCACCCGGTGCGGTGTCCCGCCCGGAGCAGGGACGGCGGTGGACGCGGGCGTCGGCCGGGTCGACTGCTCGGTCGGTGTGCCGGCCGGGGCGGGTTCGGTCATGCGTAGATCGACCTCGCGAGGGCGCCGAGTACCAGTCCGACCTCGGGTCCGAACGCCAGGATCTGACTCTCGTCCATCTGGACGACCCGTCCGTTGCGGCCGGCTTCGGTGTCGGCGACGCCCGGCAAGGTCAGCACTCCCTCGGGTCCGCCGACGGTCGCCGCGCCCTGGGTCATCACGAGGATGACGTCCGGGTCGGCGGTGATCATGGCCTCGGCGCTGATCGCGGTGAATGCGCCGGTGAGATCGGCCGCCGCGCCGGCATCCCGGCCGCCGAGCGCCTCGATCAGATCGTCGGCACCCGATCCGGGCCCGGCCAGGAGCAACAGGTTTCGGCCGCGGATGTAGAGAAACGCGATGGTGGGATCCCCGGACGGGTCCGGGACCAACTCGCGTGCGGCCTCGATCTGGGCGTCGGTCCGTTCGACGAGCTTCTCCCCGGCGTCGGCGACACCGAGCGCGGCCGCGACCGAGCGGATCAGGGTGTTGTTGGACTCCAGATTGCGGATGGCCGGGAGGACGACGACCGCGACCCCCGAGTCGCGGATCTGGTCGACCGCGGCGGTCGGCACGGTGGACTCGCTGACGAGGAGGACACTCGGGTCGAGTGCCAGAACGGATTCGGCGTTGAGGCTGTGCCCGCGGTTGGTCACCACCGGCAGCGACCTCGCCGCCGGGAAGGCGGTCGACGTGTCGCGGCCCACCATGCGCGACCCGAGTCCGAGGGCGTACACGATGTTGCCGAGGGTTCCGTTGATGTCGACCGTGATGATCCGGTCGGCGTCGTCGACCGTCACGTTCCCGTACCGGAGCGAGTCCACGGAGGCGGGGAGTCGGGGAGTGGGGTTCTCGACGACGGGAGTGACATCGGACTCCGGGAGGGTGGCGGTCTGCGGGCCGTTGCGCAGTTGCGCGCCCGGCGAGTGCCGGTCCTGCTCGATCGGGGTGACGAAGCATGCCGACACGCTCAGGACGGTCAGCACCATCACGAGGACCGCCCGTAACCCCCTGGTCCGCACCGTCACACCTCCGTCGTCGACCGGGTGCCCGGCATCGGCGCCCACCGGCGAGCTTAGTGGCGTCCGGTCCCGTGTCCGCCCACGGGCCTCGCCGCGACGGGCAGGGATAGTCTGGTCGCATGCCAGTTCGTAGTGCCCTCACGCCTGGGATCGTGTCGCCCGTCCGCTCCGTGCCCGACTCCATCGAGCGTCCCGAATATGTGTGGAAACCGACGGTCAACGAGGGGCACGAGCCCTGGGTGCAGACCGCCGAGACCATCGAGAAGATGCGCATCGCGAGCAAGATCGCGGCCAACGCACTCGCGGAGGCGGGCAAGGCCGTCGCCCCGGGCGTGACCACCGACGAACTCGACGCGATCGCGCACGAGTACATGATCGACCACGGCGCGTACCCGTCGACGCTGGGCTACAAGGACTTTCCGAAGTCGTGCTGCACCTCGCTCAATGAGGTGATCTGCCACGGCATCCCGGATTCGACGGTGATCGCGGACGGGGACATCGTCAACATCGACGTCACCGCCTACATCCACGGCGTACACGGCGACACCAACGCGACCTTCCTCGCCGGCGATGTCGACCAGGAGGCCGTCGATCTCGTCGAACGGACCCGGATCGCGACCGAGCGGGCCATCAAGGCCGTGAAGCCGGGCCGTGAACTCAATGTCGTCGGCCGTGTCATCGAGTCCTACGCGAATCGCTTCGGATACACGGTCGTGCGCGACTTCACCGGCCACGGCATCGGTGAGACCTTTCACAACGGGCTGATCGTGCTGCATTACGACGAGCCGAACGTCGACACCGTCCTCGAGCCCGGGATGGTGTTCACCATCGAGCCGATGATCAATCTCGGTGCGCTGCCGTGGGAGTTGTGGGACGACGGCTGGACCGTGGTGACCGCCGACCGGAGGTGGACCGCGCAGTTCGAGCACACCCTCGTCGTCACCGACACCGGCGCCGAGATCCTCACCCTGCCCGACAACTGAGGCCCTCGGCCGATCGGCGCGGGTCGACTTAGGAAGGGAACCGGACGGGTTGCGGTTCGCTGCTCGTCGTGGTGGTCCCGTTGCCGAGCTGGCCCTTGCCGTTGAGACCCCAGCAGTACATCTCGTCGTCGGCGACCGCACACACGTTCGCCGAACCGGTGGTGACCTCGGTGACCCCCGACAGGCCGTTGACGCGGTCCGGGCTCTTGTCGGGTTGATCGCTGCGCGAACCCCAGCAATATGCCGAGCTACCGGCAGCGGCGCAGCCGCCGTAGGCGGCGGTGGACACCTCGGTGGCACCGCGCACGTCGATCCTCGTCGGGGTGCGCCGGTTCTGCTCGGTGCCGTCACCGAGCTGGCTGCTGGTGTTCTGACCCCAGCAGAAGACGCTGCCCGAGCCGGCCACCGCACACGTGGAGTAGAGGCTCGTGCTGATCGAGGTGGGCGAGTCGAGCCCGACAACCCGTGTCGGTGTCAGACGGTCGATGGTGGTGCCGTCGCCGATCTGGCCCTCTCGGTTGTTGCCCCAGCAGTACGCGGAGCCACCGGAGATCGCGCAACTCGTGGTGTGCGAAGTGGAGATCGCGGTCACGCCCGACAGACCCCCGACGCGGGTGGGCACGTCGACCGAGCCGGTGCTGCCGTTGCCGACCTGACCGCTGGCGTTGTTGCGCCAGCAGTAGGCATCACCGTCGCTGATCGCGCAGATCGTCAATCCGACCGACACCGCCGACACCCGTGACAGGCCGTTCACCTTCGTGGGGAGGGGGACATTCTGTCCCGGCTGCCCGACACCGTAACCCCAGCAGTACAGGTCGCCGGAACTGATCGCGCAGGTCGTGCCGAGGCCGCCCATGCTGACCGCGGACACGTCGGAGATTCCGGTGATCGCGACGGGCCGTGGACGGTCGGTGGTCGTGCCGTCGCCCAGCGTGCCCCGCTCGTTGCCGCCCCAGCAGAACAGGCGACCGTCGCGAACGGCGCACGTGCTGTCGCCGCTGGAGGCGATCGAGTCGAAAGTGCCGCTGCCGCCGGAAGATCCGCCGGAGGTGCTGGGCCCCGACGTCGACGATCCGGCGGCCGTCGTCCCGGGATCCGATTCCGATCCGCTGAGGGCGATGGCGGCACCGACGACACCGATCACGAGGACGAGGACGCCGAACACCGCGGCGATGATCCACGCCGTGCGAGACCCGGATCGCCCCTGTCCGGGACCGGGACCGTGGGGTCCGCCGGGGCCGGTCGGGTATCCGGGGGGTGGGCCGCCGCCGGGACCGTAGGCGGGGTAGGAGGCGTAGTTGCCGGCCGCGAGCGGTTGCGGGCGGTGAGCCGCGGCCGGGTGTACCGGCGCATGCTGGGTGGGCGGATGCTGGGTGGGCTGGTGCTGGGCGGGCTGATGTTGACCCGGCGGTTGGTTCCGCGGGAACGACGGCGTCGGGGCGGGGGTGGTCGCGATCCAGCCTTCGGGCATCCCGGAGGACGGGCCGGGCCGCCGTGTGCCGGGGTTCGTCGGTGCGGTCTCGACCGCCCGGGCGAGCGTCGCGGCGAACTCGGAGCAGGACGCGAACCGGTCGGCGGGATTCTTGGCGAGGGCGCGCGCGAACACCGGATCGAGGTGGGCGAGATCCGGCCGACGCTCGGAGATCCGCGGTGCGGGTGTGTTGACGTGACCGGCGATCAACGCCATCGGGGTCTGCCCGGGGAAGGGTTGCGCTCCGGTGAGGAGCTGGAACGTGGTGCACGCGAGCGCATACTGATCCGACGCCGGGATCGCCGCCTCGCCGGTGAGGATCTCGGGTGCGGCGTAGGCGAGGGTGCCGACGAACAGATTGGTTGCGGTCATCTTCGCGCCGTCCATCAGGCGGGCGATGCCGAAGTCGAGGACGGTGACCCGCGTGATCCGGCCGTCGGGGCCGCGGGCGATCACGATGTTCGCGGGCTTGATGTCGCGGTGGATCACACGCTGGGAGTGGGCGTAGTCGAGGGCGTCGGCGACCTTGCCCACGATCGTCACCGCGTCTTCGACCGGTAGCGCCGACGCGGCGGTGAGGTCCTCGCCGTCGAGGTAGGTCATCGAGAACCAGGGGCTGCCGTTCTCCACGCCATGTGTGTAGACCGTCACGATGCCGGGGTGATCGAGTGCCGCGGCGGTGCGGGCCTCGTTGCGGAACCGCTCGGCGAAACTGGGATCGGCGGGATTGGGCGAGATGATCTTGAGAGCTTCACGCCGTCCCAGGGTCGGGTGTTCGACGAGCCAGACCGTTCCCATTCCGCCGCGGCCGAGCAACGAGAGAACGCGATACCCGGCGAAGACGGATCCGGGCTTCACGACCTCCACGTCCGATGACCCCCCATTGCTTCGCGTGACCGGCTGTTGACCTGTCCGTTGGGGTCACTGTATCCAGCCCCGCGGGGCCGCGAGTGCAACGGTGCGTCGTGTGAACGACGCCACTGCGGTCGGCACCTCTAGTCTGTCCGGGTGGACGGACTCGGTGGCGCACTGCTCGTGGGCGGTACCAGCAGCGATGCCGGGAAGAGTCTGATCGTTGCCGGCCTGTGCCGGGCTCTGCGACGCACCGGAGTGCGTGTCGCGCCGTTCAAGGCGCAGAACATGTCGAACAACTCGGTGGTCACCCTCGACGGCGGCGAGATCGGCCGCGCGCAGGCGTTGCAGGCGTTCGCATGTGGACTCGAGCCGTCGACCCGGTTCAACCCGGTCCTGCTGAAACCGGGCAGTGACCGCCGCTCGCACGTCATCCTCCGCGGCCGGCCCGCCGGCGACGTCGGTGCCGCCGACTACCTGGAGTGGCGGTCGCATCTGGGTGCCGTCGTCGCCGACGAGCTGGCCGGTCTCCGACGCGACTTCGACGTCGTGCTCTGCGAGGGCGCGGGTTCGGTCGCCGAGATCAATCTGCGCGCCAACGACATCGCGAATCTCGGTCTCGCCCAGGCGGCCCGCCTGCCGGTGCTGCTGGTCACCGACATCGACCGGGGCGGGTCGCTGGCCCATCTGTTCGGGACCACCGCAGTCCTCGACGACGCCGACCAACGACTGATCGCAGGGTTCGTGGTCAACAAGTTCCGTGGCGACCCGTCGATCCTCGAACCGGGACTGCGCCAGGTCGAGGCGCTGACCGGGCGGCCGACGCTCGGGGTGGTGCCCTTCGCCGACGACCTGTGGCTCGACGCCGAGGACTCCCTCGCCGCGCCGGTCGGGCGACGCGTCGGGCCCCCGCGCTCGTTCACCGAATCCGGCGCCGCAGTGGGCGCCCGGTTGCGGGTCGCCGCCATCCGCCTGCCGCGGATCTCCAATTCGACCGATGTCGAGGCGCTGGCCTGCGAACCCGGTGTCGACGTCACCTGGGTCGACGACCCGGCCGGGGTGGCGGCCGCCGACCTCGTCGTCGTGCCCGGCACCCGCGCCACCGTCGCCGACCTCGAGTGGGTTCGGGCGCGGGGTCTCGGTGAGGCACTGACCGAACGCGCCGCGCGCGGACGCCCGATCGTCGCCGTCTGCGGCGGATTCCAGATGCTCGGCCGAACACTCGACGACCGGGTGGAGTCCGGTCGGGGACGCGTGCCGGGCCTCGGCCTGTTCGACCTCGACATCGAGTTCCATGCCGACAAAACCGTGCGACAGGTCACCGGCATCCATGGCAGCGCGACCGGGCCGCCGAGATCCGGGGTACCGATCAGCGGCTACGAGATCCATCACGGCCGGGTGACCCGATCGGCGGAGGACACGTGGATCGTCGACGATCGGCACGGACCCGAGGGTGCGGTCCGGGGGCCCCTGCGGGGGACACACTGGCACGGCCTGCTGGCGTCCG
Source organism: Gordonia sp. NPDC058843 (assembly GCF_042743165.1). Classification (NCBI taxonomy): domain Bacteria; kingdom Bacillati; phylum Actinomycetota; class Actinomycetes; order Mycobacteriales; family Gordoniaceae; genus Gordonia; species Gordonia sp. NPDC058843. The sequence goes on along the minus strand of NZ_JBHYNC010000001.1, from coordinate 215,830 downwards.
ACGACTTCCGTCGCCGTCTGCTCACCGAGGTGGCGTCGGAGGCCGGGGTCCGTGGATTCCGGGTGGCCCCCGACACCGATGTGGACGCCGTGCGCCGCCGGCAGGTCGATCAGATGGCCGACCTCGTCACCGAACACCTCGACCTCACCGCCGTGACACGTCTCATCGAACAAGGGCCGCCGCACAATCCGCCGGTCATCCGGCACCACCTCGAGCGTTCGTAGGCGCTGCGGTCGCCGTCGACTGGTGGTCCCGGCCGGGTTATCGTGGCCCAATGACTGAAGGGACACGTCAGGTGACGGTGGACGGCCTCACCTTCGACGTCCGGATCGGGGGACCGGAGACCGGTCCGTGGGTTCTGCTGCTGCACGGTTTCCCCGTGAACGGAAGCTGCTACGACGAGGTTCTGCCGCGTCTCCACGAGTCGGGCCTGCGCACCTTGGTGATCGACCAGCGCGGATACAGTCCGGGCGCGCGTCCGTCCGAGGTGGACGACTATCGCCTCACTCACCTGGTGTCCGATGTGATCGGCGTGCTCGACGCGCTCGGCATCGGCTACGCGATCCTGGTCGGGCACGACTGGGGCGGCATCGTCGCGTGGCATCTCGCCGGGAAATATCCCGACCGGTTCACCGGACTCGTCGTCGGGAGCACCGGACATCCGTCGGCCATGCGCGACGCTCTCGTCGGCAGCGATCAGCGTGAACGCTCGTCGTACATCCTCGATTTCGTCGCCGACGGGGCAGAGGAGAAACTTCTCGCCGACGACGGCGCACAACTGCGGGCCGTGGGGATCACCGAGGACGAACTCGCCCCGCTGCGCGAGCCGGGGGCCCTGACCGCCGCGCTGAACTGGTATCGCGCGAACTTCACCGGCGACATCAAGACGACGATGGCGTGCCCGCCGGTGGAGATCCCGACGACGCTCCTGTGGAGCGACGCCGACACCGCGCTGGGTCGCGAACAGGCGCAGGGCAGCGGCCGGTACGTCTACGGGGACTTCCGCTACTGCGAGCTCGCCGGCGTGGACCACTGGATTCCGCAACATGCGGCTCCGGCCCTCGCCAGCGAGATCGCGCTGCGCTCAACCATTTTCTGAGGTTCTCGCCGGGCGCGCGCCCGTCAGATCTCCAGTCCGAGCAGCGCGTTCTCGAGGACTTCGGGCATCGCCGGGTGAATCCAGTACTGTCCGCGGGCCAGCTCGTGTGCGGTCTGTCCGAAGTGCATCGCCTGGATGACCGGCTGGATGACGGTGGGTGCCTGCGGTCCGATGAGATGAGCGCCCAGCAGCCTGCCGGTACCGCGTTCGGCGATCAGCTTGCAGAATCCGGTGGTGTCCTCCATGGCCCAGCCGTAGGCGACGTCGCCGTAGGCCTGCACCTTGACGGCGATGTCGAGGCCGGCGTCGCGGGCCTCGACCTCGGTCAGGCCCACTGAGGCGATCTGGGGATGGGTGAAGACCGCAGCCGGGACGTACCGATGGTCGAAAGAGTCGAGATCGGTTGCGTCCCAGCCTTTCAGCAGGTTGGCCTGGACGACCCGCTGCTCGTGGTTGGCGACGTGTTTGAGCTGGTAGGGGGAGCTGACGTCGCCGAGCGTCCAGACGCCGCGAGCGGCGGTGCGACCGTGGGGGTCACAGCGCACGCGGCCTTCGTCGTCGAGTTCGATGCCGACGGAGTCGAGGTTGAGCCGGTCGCCGTTCGGTTGGCGGCCGGTCGCGACGAGAAGTACGTCCGCCTCGAGCGTCGTGCCGTCGGAAAGTTCCACCCGCACACCGCCATCGGGCAGATCCTCGGCACCGGTGATCGTGGTCTGCAGCCGTACGTCCCACTTGTCTCGGGCCACCTGGGTGAACCGGTTGGAGATGTCGGCATCCTGTCGGCGCAGCAGCGCCGGTCCACGCGCGATGATCGACACATGTGAGCCCAGTGCGCCGAAGACATGTGCGAATTCGGCGGCGATGTAACCGCTTCCGGCGATGATCAGGCGTTCGGGCAACTCGGCCAGGCGCATGACGTCGTTGTTGGTGTAATAGGTGACGCCCGAGTCGGCGATGACCTGGGGGATCACCGCGCGCGAGCCGGCGGCCAGCACCACCTCGGTGGCGAGGACCGTGTCACCGTCCCGCGTGACCAGGCGATACCGGCCGTCGTCGTCGCGACCGTCGAACTCGACATGGGAGTCGTACACGGTGATGTTCTCGCAACGGTCGACGCGATATTCCTTGCCGCCCTGCGACAGTGGATCGATGCGGCCGAACACGCGTCCGACGATCCCCGGCCAGTCGACGGAGTCCACCTTGGCGTGCACGCCCAGACGCGCGCCGTGGGTGGCGATCTCGGCCACCTCGGAGGCGTAGACGAACATCTTGGTCGGGATACAGCCCACGTTGAGGCAGGTGCCGCCGTAGACGCCCTCCTCGAAGATCGCGAGCGTCTTGTCCGCGAACCGGTCGTCGGGGATGGAATTGCCGCTCCCGGAGCCGATGATGGCCAGGTCGACGACCTGCGTGGCGGTCATAGGGGATTCTCGCTTTCGGTTGAGAGGACGGTGGCCAGCCAGTGGTCGACCTCGCGATAGGCGTGCTCACGAGCGTGCGCGACGGACAGGAAGACGTCGTGTCGGGCATCGGGGATGGGTACCGCGGTCACCCGGCCGCCGAGGCTGCCGCTCCAGCGCGCGATGTGGGTGACGTCGAGGACGGCATCGGCGTGATCGGTGGACGCGGAGTAGGTCCTGGCGAAATGTGTTTTGTCCGAGCGCAACACGAGGGCGGGGACGCCGACGTCGATGCCGTGGTGCAGACGGCGCTGGCCGGTGCGCACCGCGTCGAGGAAACCGAACGTGACCGGGAATCCGCCCAGCGGCTTCGCCGACAGGTCGTAGTTCCACTCGCCGTGGGCGCTGTCGTGCAGGCTCTCGCCGTAGGCCTGCGAGAGTTCCTTCGGGATCACCCTGGTCGGTGCGACGGCGGCCACCGCCTTGATGACCATGGTGACGGGCAGTGTGCGCAGCACCGCATCGCCCTGCAGATCGAACCAGGGCGAGTTCAGCAGCAGTCCGTCGATCGCGGCGTGTGTGGCCGGGTCGTGCCGGCGCAGCCGGTCGAGCCAGAGCGCGGTGACGAGGCCACCGGTCGAGTGGCCGGCCACCACGACCCGGCAGTCGGCCCCGACCTCGTCGAGGATGATCTGCAGCGACGCGGTGAGTTCCTCGTCGTACACCGAGAGGTCGGTGGTGAAGTGCGGCGTGTGGTGCGACTGCCGGGATCGCCCACATTTGCGCAGGTCCACGGCATAGAACGCGTAACCGCGGTCGACGAAGAAGTCCGCGAGCGGTTCGTGGAAGAAGTAGTCGGTGAAGCCGTGGACGTAGAGCACCGCACCGCGTGCGGGCGACGTCTCGGCACGGCGCACGAGGGTCGCGGTGACCGGTGACTCGCCGTCGGGGTCGGGTCCCAGCGGGAGCACGCGCTGCCGGTAATCGTCGAGGAATCGGTCGGGCCGCCAGTCGGCGGCTGCGGAGGCGCTCACGGCAGCCAGCATAGTGACAGGTCACCGACTGCCCGGGTGTCGTGCAGCACACAGTTGCGCAGGTCGATTCTCCCGGGGAACGTGCCATGCTGGACAATGGCCGTTGAGAAAGATCGGGCGAGAAGTGCCCGGTCGAGAAGTTGCCATCCGGGACGACGTGCCGCGCCGAACACAGGTCACAGTGTCCCACCAGGTGAAGTGGAGTCCAGGTGTCGAAAACGGAGATCACGACCGACGTCGCGTTGGTGGGTGCGGGAATCATGAGCGCCACCCTGGGAGCGCTGCTCCGGCAGCTGCAGCCCGACTGGTCGATCAGCCTGTTCGAGCAGCTCGACGCGGCCGCCGCGGAGAGCAGCGATCCGTGGAACAACGCCGGCACCGGGCATTCGGCGCTGTGCGAGCTCAACTACACGCCGAAGACCGCCGACGGTGACGTCAACATCGACAAGGCGATCACCATCAACGAGCAGTTCCAGGTGTCGCGCCAGTTCTGGGCCCACGCGGTCGACAACGGCATCCTCGGCGACCCGTCGGAGTTCATCAACCCCATTCCGCACGTCGCGTTCACCCATGGCACCGAAGGCCACGAGTACCTCCGTAAGCGCTACGACAACCTGGCCACCCAGACCCTGTTCGAGGGCATGGAGTTCGTCGATGATCCGGCCGAGTTCACCGCGCGACTGCCGCTGATGTCCGCAGGACGCGACTTCGACGACCAGGTCGCGCTGAACTGGTTCGACCAGGGCACCGACGTCGACTTCGGAGCGCTCACCCAGCAGCTCCTGAACTACGTCGCCCAGGGCGCCGACATCTATTTCGGACATTCGGTCACCAACCTGTCCAAGCAGTCCGACGGCAGCTGGATCGTGAAGGTCCGCAACGGGCGCACCGGACAGAAGCTGTCCGTGCACGCGAAGTTCGTGTTCGTCGGTGCCGGCGGTGGCGCCCTGCACCTGCTGCAGAAGTCGGGCATCAAAGAGGCCAAGGGCTTCGGTGGATTCCCCGTGTCCGGCGAGTTCTTCCGCTGCACGAACCCCGATCTCGTCGCCGAGCACCAAGCGAAGGTCTACGGACAGGCCGCCGTCGGTGCACCCCCGATGTCGGTGCCCCACCTCGACACCCGCGTCATCAACCACAAGCCGGGCCTGCTGTTCGGTCCGTACGCCGGGTGGTCGCCCAAGTTCCTGAAGAGCGGCAAGATCACCGATCTGCCCGCGTCGATCAAGCCGGGCAACCTGCTCCCGATGGTGTCGATCGCGCCGAAGGAGTTCGGCCTGCTCAAGTACCTCATCAGCGAACTCGCGGCCGGCCCTGCCGACCGGGTGAAGACGCTGTCGGAGTTCGTCCCCCGCGCCCTCGGTTCCGACTGGGAGCTCATCACCGCCGGACAGCGCGTGCAGGTCATCCGCAAGACCGGCGTCGGCGGGCAGCTCGAGTTCGGCACCGCGGTCGTGGCGGCCGGTGACGGCACCATCGCCGGCCTCCTGGGTGCGTCTCCGGGCGCGTCGACGGCCGTTCCGGCGATGATCTCGGTGCTCGAGCAGTGCTTCCCGAAGGAGTACGAGGGCTGGTCGTCGAAGCTCTCCGGGATCATCCCGTCCTTCGGTGAGAAGCTGAACGGCAACCGTGACCTGTACCGCCAGGTCTGGGACTGGACGAACAAATCCCTACAGCTGACCGAGCGCAACCAGACGCCCGCCGAGACCGGTGAGCTCGCGCCGGCCACCGCGGGCTGACCTGCCGCGAGGTGAAGTCCGGCCGCGTTGTGTGCTAACCACGACACATGATCTCCGAACCGCGGGTGCATCGCGCCCAGGCCGATGACATCGACGCAGCGACCCTGTATCGGATCCTGCGTCTGCGGGTCGAGGTCTTCGTCGTCGAGCAGGCGTGTCCCTACCCCGAGCTCGACGGGCGCGATCTGGAACCGACCACCCGCCTGTTCTGGATCAGCGACGGCTCCGCGCCCGACGGGGACGGGGACGTCGAGGCGGGCGTGGTGCCGGCCACCCTGCGACTCCTCGAAGAGCCGCAGACCGACGGTCGACAGGTGTTCCGGATCGGCCGGGTCTGCACCGAGCGGAACCATCGGGGCCGCGGTCTCGTGGCGATGCTCATGACGGCCGCACTCGACGAGGTCGGCGAGCGTCCGTGCCGGATCGAGGCGCAGGCCTACCTCACCGAGATGTATGCGAATTTCGGCTTCGCCCGCGACGGCGACGAGTACCTAGAGGACGGGATCCCCCACGTGTCGATGCTCCGCGCCGGACCGCGATGACCGCCGTCGGTGAATTCCCGGCCCTCGCCGATCTGTCCGACGTGCGCTATCCCTTCAGTGCCGTCGTCGGTCAGGAGCAGCTGAAGCTGGCGCTGATCCTCTCGGCCATCTCACCGGGCATCGGTGGTGTCCTGATCCGTGGGGAGAAGGGGACCGCGAAGTCGACGATCGTGCGTGGACTGGGTCCGTTGCTCACTGCCCCGGGCGCGGGCGACGAGACCGCCGGTCGCGTCGTGGAACTTCCCATCGGAGCGACCGAGGACCGGGTCATCGGCTCACTCGACCTCACCTCGGTGCTGCGGGACGGCCGTGCGGAGTTCACTCCGGGTCTGCTTGCCCGGGCGCACCACGGGGTGTTGTACATCGACGAGGTGAATCTCCTCGCCGACCACCTCGTGGACGTGCTGCTCGATGCGGCGGCGAGCGGACGGGTCACGATCGAACGTGATGGTGTGTCACATACCCAGGCAGCCGATTTCGTTCTCGTCGGGACCATGAATCCGGAAGAGGGGGAGCTGCGCCCGCAGTTGCTCGACCGGTTCGGGCTCGCCGTCGACGTGGCAGCCGGTCGCGAGGTCGACGAACGCGTCGAGGTGGTGCGCAGGCGGATGGCCTACGACGCCGACCCGGAGTCGTTCGTCGCCGCCCATGCCGACGCCGAACACGAACTCACGCAACGCATCGCGACCGCGCGGGCCGCCGTGGGCGACGTCGTACTCCCGGACCGGGAGCTACGCCGGATCGCCGGGATCTGCGCGCATCTCGACGTCGACGGACTCCGCGGCGACATCGTGGTGGCGCGGACCGCACTCGCCCATGCCGCCTGGCGCTCGGCCACGGTCGTCGAGGACGTCGATGTGCGGGCGGCGGTCGAGCTCGCCCTGCCACACCGCCGGCGCCGCAACCCCTTCGACGAGTCGGGGCTCAGCCAGGATCAGCTCGACGAGGCGATGTCCGCGGGCGATGACGCGGCCGGACCCGAGGCGCCCGACGACGACCCGGGACCACCCGAGACCCCGCCGCCCGGCGGTGGCGAAGAGCCCCCCGGATCGTCGGCACCCGACACCGGCACGACGCCCGAGGCGGACGCCGAGCCCGATGCGGCGCCCGAGACCGGCGACGCCGACATCTCACAGAACGCACCCGGGCCCGCGTTCGGCTCCGCGCCGGCGCCGACCGGTCGTCGGCTCCGGACGCTGCGAGTCGACGGACTCGGCGACGGGGACCCGGGCCGGCGCTCCAAGGCGCGTAGTCGCCGCGGACACACCACCCACGCCGTCGACTTCGATGCCGAGCGTCCGGTCCACCTGTTCGGCACCGTGCTCGCCGCCGCCGGCCGGGCCGCACGCCGGGACGACGGGCCGGGCAGCCTGCGGATCGCGGCGCCGGACCTGCGGTCGGCCCAGCGGGTCGGCCAGGAGTCGAACCTGGTCGTCTTCGTGGTCGATCTCAGCGGTTCGATGACTGCCCGCCGTCGTCTGGCCGCGGTGTCCGAGCTGTGCGTGGAGATGCTGCGCGACTCCTACACCCGCCGCGACCGCGTTGCGGTGGTCGTCGCCCGGGGATCCGCCGCGACGCTCGCGGTGCCACCCACGAAATCGGTCGAGATCGCGGTGCGGCGGCTCGAAGAGATCCGTACCGGTGGCCGGACGCCGCTGGGCGAAGGTCTGCAACTCGCCGCCGATGTGGTGCAGCGGTGCCGCCGCGCGGAGCCCGACCGGCGGCCACTGCTGGTGGTGCTCACCGACGGCCGGGCCACCTCCGGTCGCGACACGACCGGCCGAAGCGCGATGGCACGAGCGCGCGCGGCCGCGGACGGGATCCGGCGTCGAGGCATCGGGTCCGTGGTCGTCGACTGTGAGCAGGGCATGGTGCGGCTCGGACTCGCCGGCGACCTCGCTGCTCACCTCGGTGCGAGCCTTATCCCCATGGACGAACTGTCGGCCACCGCGCTCACCGGACCGGCACCCGCCCGCGGGGCGGCCTGAGTCACCGGCCCGCCGGCCCATACCGATCCGCCGGCCCGAACCGATTAGGAGAAGTCGAGTGCCCCAGGGAGTTCCGGTCAGCATTCCCGATGACGGGTTGACGACGCGACAGCGCCGCAACCAGCCCGTCCTCGCGGTGCACACCGGCGACGGCAAGGGCAAGTCGACCGCTGCCTTCGGCATGGCGATGCGCGCGTGGAACGCGGGCATGCGGGTGGCGGTGTTCCAGTTCGTCAAGAGCGCGAAATGGAAGGTCGGGGAGGAGTCGACGATGCTCGCCCTCGACCGGCTGCACGCCGAGACCGGCGCCGGCGGTCCGGTGGAATGGCACAAGATGGGTCAGGGCTGGTCGTGGTTGCGCGCCAACTCCGACCACGACGACGACCACGCCGCGGCCGCGCAGGCCGGGTGGGCCGAGATCGCCCGCCGCCTCGACGCCGGCGAGCACGACTTCTACGTCCTGGACGAGTTCACCTACCCGCTGCACTGGGGATGGGTCGACACCGCGGAGGTCGTCGAGACCCTCGCCCGCCGTCCCGGCCGCCAGCACGTGGTCATCACCGGGCGACGCGCGCCCCAGGAACTCGTCGACGCCGCCGACCTCGTCACCGAGATGCGCAAGATCGCCCACCCGATGGATGCCGGTCGCAAGGGACAGAAGGGGATCGAATGGTGAGTTCCGCCGGGCACTCTCGCGCGCATTCGACGCCTGCCGTCGTGATCGCCGCACCCTCGTCGGGTAGCGGGAAGACGACCGTGACCACCGGGCTCATCGGCGCACTGCGGGCGGCCGGACATCGGGTGGCGCCGTTCAAGGTCGGACCCGACTACATCGATCCCGGCTACCACGCCGTCGCCGCCGGACGGCCCGGACGCAACCTCGACCCGAACCTGGTGGGCGCCGATCGCGTCGCACCGCTGTTCGCCCACGGGGCGGCCGGCGCCGACATCGCGGTCGTCGAGGGCGTGATGGGACTGTTCGACGGCCGGATCCTCGATCACGACGACGACACGGGTGCCGGCCGGCTCGGCGTCGGTTCCACCGCGCACGTCGCGTCGATCATCGGGGCGCCGGTGATCCTCGTCGTCGATGCCGCAGGCCACAGCCAGTCACTGGCCGCGGTCCTGCACGGGTTCCTGTCCTATGACCCCTCGGTCTCGATCGCGGGCGTCATCCTCAACAGGGTCGGTTCACCTCGCCACGAGATGGTGCTGAGACAGGCCGCCGCACGGGTGGGGCTGCCGGTCCTCGGCGCGCTGCGCCGTCACCCGTCCCTGACCGTGCCCTCCCGTCACCTGGGGCTGATCCCGGCCGCCGAGCGCAATGCCGACGCGGTCGCGGCCGTGGACGCGATGACCGCACACCTGCGCGGTGCCCTCGACCTGCCGGCCATCGTGGCCGCCGCCCGCGGACGGTCGGTCCCCGACGCGACGGCCTGGTCGGCATCGGAAGCCGTTGCGCCCCATCGGTCCGCCATGTCGAAAGGTTCACCGGTGATCGCGGTCGCCGGGGGAGCGGCGTTCACCTTCGGTTACACCGAGCACGCCGAGATGCTGACGGCCGCGGGCGCGCGCGTCGTCGTTTTCGACCCGCTCGCGGACCGGTTGCCCGCGGACGCAGCCGGCGTCGTGATCGGGGGCGGCTTCCCGGAAGAACATGCCGAGGCGCTCGCCGCCAACGACCTACTGCGCGCCGACCTCCGTGCGCACGCCGCGGCGGGTCGTCCGATCCACGCCGAATGTGCCGGCCTGCTGTATCTGTGCGCCCAGCTCGACGGGCACCCGATGAGCGGCGTCCTCGACATCGCCGGACACTTCGGTCCGACCTTGACCCTCGGCTATCGCGATGCCGTCGCCGTGAGCGACTCGGTCCTGTTCCGGACCGGCGAGCGGGTGACGGGCCACGAGTTCCACCGCAGCGGGGTCAGCGACGGCGCGCTCGCGCCGGCCTGGGCGTGGCGGGATCCGGCGGGGCGGGCGTCGACACACGGGGTCACCACGGCATCGGTCCATGCTTCTTACCTGCATCTGCATCCGGCAGCGATTCCAGAGGCGCTGTGCCGCTTCGTGTCCCGGGCCGCCGACATGGGGCGAGTGCAGTCGCACGAGCCCGCAGGCGACATCGCCGGAGCGTCCTGATGCTCGCGCACCGGCTCCGCGAGACCCTGGACGCTCTCGCCGATCACGGTGCCGACGACCCGGCTCTGCTGCGAGAACTGCTGGAAGCGGTCCTCGTCGTCGGTCAGGGCGTCGAACTCGACCGGGCGCTGCAGCGCATCGTGGAGGTCGCGGCGGGCCTGGTGGACGCCCAGTACGGCGCGCTCGGCGTGCGCGGCCCGGACGGTGGCCTGAGTGAGTTCGTGCACATCGGCATCACCGACGCCCAGCGCGCCACCATGGGGCATCTGCCGGTCGGACGCGGAGTCCTGGGCCTGCTCATCGACGACCCCCGCCTGCACCGCATCCACGATCTCGGCGCCCACCCGACCTCGGTCGGGTTCCCGCCCAACCACCCGCCCATGCACACGTTTCTCGGTGCGCCGATCATGGTGCGCGGGGAGGTCTTCGGCAGTCTCTATCTGACCGAGAAGCGGTCCGCGGAGGATTTCTCCGAGGTCGACGAGACCGTCGTCGCGGTCCTCGCGGTCGCGGCCGGTATCGCCGTCGACAACGCGGGCCTCTTCGAACGCGCCCGCACGCGACACCGCTGGATGCAGGTCCTCGCCCGGCGCGGATCGGAGCCGCTGGCCGGAATCGCGCTGTCGGACACCATGTCCCGCATGTGCACAGATGTCGCCGACCTGGTCGGCGCCGTCGATGTCTATCTGTTCACCGAACTGGCGGGGCAGGTGGAACTGCGCGGGCACACCGGCGAGCCGGTGCAGATCGACACCTTCATCGCCCCGGACGCCACGGCGCTGCGGGTCCAGCGCTCCGGCCAGATCGCCGAGCCGCTCGTCCGTCACGGCGCCCGCTGGACGTCGGTCCAACCCCTACAGCGCGCGTCGGGCGCCTTCGGGTGGATGCTCATCACCCACCGCAACCGCCCGTACTGGGACGACGAGGAGATCGCCGGGCTCGCCGGTGTCGCCGAGGTCGCCTCACTGGCAGTCGTCTACGCCGAACAGCAGCAGATCGCCCGCGATCTCGAGGTGCTCGAGGACCGGCATCGAATCGCCCGCGACCTGCACGACCACGTCATCCAGCGACTCTTCGCGGTGGGCATGTCGGTGCAGACGCTGCTCGCCGGGAGCACCGATCCGGCCGCCGCGACCGCGCGCCTCGAGCAGATCATGACCGACCTGGACCGCACCATCGCCCAGATCCGCACCTCGATCTTCGACCTGCAGACGGCTTACGGGTCCGACGCCGATCCGACACTGCGGCGGCGAGTGCTCGACATCGTCTCCGAGCTGTCCGGGCACGCGACGATCACCCCGAGCGTGGAATTCGCCGGCCCGGTCGACACGGTGGTCCCCGACTCCCTCGGGCCGCACATCGACGCGGTCCTGCGGGAAGGGTTGAGCAACGCGCTCCGGCACGCGCGGGCCCAGCACATCGAGGTCTCGGTCACCGCCGACGACGTGCTGACGGTCGAGATCAGCGACGACGGGATCGGCATCGGTGCCGACGTGACCTATCGCGGACTGGAGAACCTGACCCGCCGGGCCGAGGAGTGCGACGGGACGTTCAGCGTCTTCACCCGCACGGGCGGGACGACGCTGACCTGGTCGGTACCGCTGCTGGGCTGATCGGCTCTGAGCTCAGTCCTTGCCGTCGCGGAGCTTGGTCGCCATCACCGCGACCTGCGTGCGGCGCTGCATGTCGAGCTTGCCCAGGATGCGGGAGACGTAGTTCTTGATCGTCTTCTCCGCCAAGAACATCCGCTCCGCGATCTGCCGATTGGTGAGCCCCTCGCCGACGAGGGCGAACACCTCACGCTCCTGATGGGTCAGCTCGGCGAGCGGATCCTTCTCGGTCTGCTTGCCATCGCGCAGCTTGGCGAGCAGAGCCGCCGTGGACCGGTCGTCGAGCAGTGAACCACCCCGGCCGACGGTCCGGACCGCGGCGACGAGGTTGTGTCCGAGGATCTGTTTGAGGACGAAACCCGAGGCGCCGGCCAGGACGGCGGCGAGCAGCGCGTCGTCGTCGGCGTAACTGGTCAGCATCAGGCACTTGATCGTGGGTTCGGCGGCCCGGACGTCCCGGCACAGTTCGACGCCGTTGCCATCGGGCAACCGGACGTCGAGGACTGCGACATCGGGTTTGGTCGCCAGGATGCCGACGAGGGCCTCGCCGACCGATGCCGCCTCGCCCACGACCTCGATGTCGCCGGCAGTCCCGAGGAGGTCCCGCAGGCCGCGCCGGACGAGTTCGTGGTCGTCGACGAGGTAGGCGCGTACCGGGGTCGGATCGGTGCTGCCGGAATCCGTCGTGACAGGGGCCATGGGTCTGAAAGTACCGGATGCGCGACGACGCCGACTCGCGACGTCGGACCCCATACAGGCGGGACTTTTGCCTCACGAGCAACGCATGTCCCGTCGCGCAGAGTGGACGGTACGAACCCCGAGCCCGCGACCAGGAGAGCACGTGACAACCCTCATCGGACCCCCCGACGCCGAACTCGGCAACCCCGGCATGACCGGCTCGGACCTGCTGCGTGAACTGCTGCCCGTGTGTGAGACCGAGGTCGGACGACATATGAAGATGACCCGGGACTGGCACCCGCACGATTACGTGCCCTGGGACGACGGCCGCAACTTCGCGGCACTCGGCGGACATGACTGGGATCCGTCGCACTCCCGGCTCTCCGACGTCGCCAAGGCCGCGATGATCACCAACCTGCTCACCGAGGACAACCTGCCGTCGTATCACCGGGTGATCGCCGACAACTTCACCCTCGACGACGCCTGGGGCTGGTGGGTGGGCCGCTGGACCGCCGAGGAGAACCGCCACTCGATCGTGATGCGCGACTACCTGGTGGTGACGCGGGGCGTCGACCCGGTCGAACTCGAAGAGATCCGCATGGCGCACATGACGTCCGGATTCAACCCGCTGCCCGACGACGACGGGCAGCGTGACCACAGTTTCGACATGCTGTTCGCCGTTGCCTACGTCAGCTTCCAGGAACTCGCCACCCGGGTGTCGCACCGCAACACCGGAAAGGCGTGCGGTGACCCCATCGCCGACCGCATGCTGCAGCGGGTCGCGGCCGACGAGAACCTGCACATGCTCTTCTACCGCAACATCGTCGCCGGGGCCCTCGACCTCGTCCCCGACCAGACCATGGCCGCCATCCACGCGATCGTGACGAACTTCCAGATGCCCGGCGCGACCATGCCGAACTTTCGCCGCAACGCCGTGCTGATCGCCAAAGGCGGCATCTACGATCTGCCGCAACACATGTCGGACGTCGTCATGCCGGTCCTGCGCAAGTGGCGCATCTTCGAACGCGACGACTTCGGGCCGATCGGCGAGCACTACCGAGAGCTCCTCGCGGAGTTCCTGGAACAGATGGACATCAAGGTGCGCAAGTTCGAGGAGTCGCGAGAACGAGCGCTCGCCCGGCAGCGTGCACGTGAGTTGAGGGAACAGTGACTGTCCCGGCTGCGGACGTGTGGGCGCACATCCGCCGGACGGGTGAGTTGCCGCTCTAGATCAGCGGTCCCGGTAGTGTCAGCTCCCATGTCCGAGCCTGACTCCGCCCTGTCGAATGTACCGGGGTCGAATGTCCCGGGGCCCCCGAACGTCCCTGGGCCTGACGCCTTCCCCTCCGGCGAGGGGCACTACCTGGTCGGCCTCGACCTCCGCGGACGGAAGGTCGTCGTGGTGGGCGGCGGGTCCGTCGCGCAGCGGCGGCTGCCCAATCTCGTCGCGGCGGGTGCCGACGTCCACGTCGTCGCTCTCGACCCCACGCCCGCCGTCGAATCCTTTGCCGGCATCACCGTGACCCAGCGCCGCTACGTCGACGGGGATCTGGAAGGCGCCTGGTACGCCATGGCCTGCACCGACGATCCCGACGTCAACGAGGCGGTGGTCGCCGAGGCCGAGCGCAGGCACACATTCTGCGTGCGCGCCGACGACGCCCGCCACGGCACCGCGGTCACCCCGGCGTCCGGCCGGCACCGCGACGTCCAGTTCGGTGTCCTCGCCGGTGGCGACCACAAACTGTCGGCCGCACTCCGGGCCGCGATGAGCCGGGCGCTGGCCGAGGGATCGCTGAGCGTCGACGACGCCGCCCCGCACGCCGCCGGCGTCGCCCTGGTCGGAGGCGGCCCGGGTGATCCCGACCTCATCACCGTCCGTGGCCAACGGCTCCTCGCCGAGGCCGACGTGGTGGTCGCCGACCGGCTCGCTCCGCCCGAACTGCTCGCCGAGCTCGGCCCGCAGGTCGAGATCATCGACGCCGCGAAGGTGCCCTACGGCCGTGCGATGAAGCAGGAGGCCATCAACGACGTCCTGGTCGAGAAGGCCAAAGAGGGCAAGTTCGTCGTCCGCCTCAAGGGCGGCGACCCCTACGTCTACGGGCGGGGCTTCGAGGAACTCCAGGCCTGCGTGGCCGCGGGCGTCCCGGTGACGGTGGTCCCGGGGATCAGCAGCTCGATCGCAGCCCCCGCCTCGGCGGGCATCCCGGTCACGCATCGCGGCGTCACCCACGAGATCGTGATCGCCTCCGGTCACGTCCCACCCGGTCACCCCGACTCGCTCATCGACTGGTCGGCGATGGGGAAACTCCGGGGCACCCTCGTCCTGATGATGGCCGTCGAACGCGTCGACGTCTTCGCCGACGCACTGCTCGACGGTGGCCGCCGACCCGACACCCCGGTCGCGATGATCGAGAACGGGTCGTTGCCGACCCAGCGTCTCCTACGCACCGATCTGGCGCATGCCGGCGAGGTCGCCGACGCCGAAGGGCTGCGTCCGCCCGCGATCGTGGTCATCGGCGACGTGGCCGCGTTCACCGAAGGAGCCTGACCAGATCTCAGCTGACCGGATCTCACCTGACCGGATCTCAGCCGACCGAACCAACGGGGATTGGCATGTCCCCGAGGTCGGCCGGTACGGTCGTTCTTTATGTCGACTCCCGGATCTGCGAACACCGGAACCGTGAACACTGGATCCGTGAACGGTGAGCAGTTCCGTCCGGTCTTCGGTCTACCGATCCTGGTGCTGTCCGGGATGCAGCTGCTCGTCGTGCTCGACGGCACCGTCGCCGCGCTGGCGCTCCCGAGTATCCGGGACTCGCTGTCGCTGTCGGAATCCAGCGCCAACTGGGTCATCAGCAGCTACGTCCTGGCCTTCGGCGGGCTCATGCTCCTCGGTGGCCGGCTCGGCGACACCTTCGGCCGCAAGCGGATGTTCATCATCGGCGTCGTGGCGTTCACCCTCACCTCGCTGCTCTGCGGCCTGGCGTGGAACGAGGCGAGTCTGCTCGCCGGCCGAGCCCTCCAGGGCGCCTCGGCGGCGATCGCGGCGCCCACGGCGATGGCTCTGGTCGCGACCACCTTCGCGCCCGGTAAACCCCGCAGCCAGGCCTTCGCGGTCTATGCAGCCATGACGGGCGTGGGGTCGGTGGCCGGATTGATCCTGGGCGGCGTGTTGACCGAGCTGTCCTGGCGTCTGGTCTTCCTCATCAACGTGCCGATCGGTCTGGTCGTCGTCGTCGGGGCGTTCGTGGCATTGCGCGAATCCCAGGGCGAACGGTTGCCTCTCGACGTCCCGGGGGCGGTCCTCGGCACTCTCGGTGCGACGCTGCTGGTCCTCGCCGTCAATGAGGGGCCCAACGGATGGGGAGAGCCGATCGTGGTTGGTTCCTTCATCCTCGGTGCCCTGGCCCTCGCCGCGTTCGTCGTCGTCGAACGTCGCGCCCGCAACCCGTTGCTGCCGTTCTCGCTCTTCGACAACAGCTCCCGCGTCGCTGCACTGCTCGCCATCTTGCTGGCCAGCATGATCATGATGTGCATGGCGGTGTTCATCTCGCTGTACCTGCAGGGCATCCTGCAGTATTCGCCGATCCAGAGCGGGCTCGCGGTCGTACCGTTCGCGTTCGGTCTGGGCATCGCGGCGGCCATCGCGTCGAAGCTGGCGCTGATGATCCAGCCGCGATGGCTCGTCCTGGTCGGCGGTGCGGTCATCCTCGTCGGCTGCCTCTACGCATCGTCGATCGCGACGGACTCACCGGACTACTTCCCGAGCATCTTCATCCCGGTCGTCGTCATCGGCTTCGGCGTGGGCCTGGCGGTCATCCCGCTGACCCTGTCCGTGGTGGCCGGGGTCGGCACCACCGAGATCGGCCCGCTGACCGCACTGGCCCAGGTCGCGCAGAACCTCGGCGGGGCTGTCGGCCTGGTCGTCGTCGGCGCCATGGTGACCTCGCGTGCGTTGTCGAAGGGCGGTACCACCGCCCCGGTGGAGACCATGAATCCCACCCAGCTCGCCGCCCAGGCCGAGGGTTACGGTCTGGCCTTCGCCGCCTGCGCGGGCATCGCCGTCCTCGCCGCGATCGTCGTGCTGTTCATGCGGTTCACGCCCGAGCAGGTCGCCGAGGGCCAAGCCGCCCAGGAGGCAGCCGACGCCGGCGTCGACGCCGAGACGAGCACCCAGGGGCCCGACGCCCAGCGATGAGTTGTGGCCGCCGGCACGGTCGGTCCCGACCGGCGCGTCTCACGGGTGACACCGCGCCGCGGATGGTGGCCTGGGGTCAGTCGGTCAGTACGACGATCCGGTCGGGTGCCTCGATCTCGACCCGTTGCCCGGCGTCGGAGAGGACCGCGGCCACGCCGTCGATGTCGCGGACGGTGCGCCGCGTGCGGACCAGTTCACGCGCCATCAGACCCTTGTAGTGCTTGTTGAAGTGGCTCACCACTTTGCGCGAGCCGTCCGGCTGTTCGGTCATGACAGTCGCCGTCACCGCGTCCCGGACCGGTCCGAGCTGGTGGTAGACCCCTGACCGCAGGTCCACGACGAAGTCGTCGACCGCGTCGAGTGCGGGGGACAGGTCCGGCTTCCACAGGGCCGCGAGCGTGGCCATGCCGGGCAACTTGGAGCCGCCGGAGAGTCGGTATGCGGGAATCGGATCGGGTGCCCGCACCACGCCGAACAAGGCCGAGCCGATCGCCAGCCGGTCGGCCGCTTTCGCCTTCCCGGCCCGGGTGAGCGACCGGTGGTCGAGGGCGTCGTAGAGGACGCCGGTGTAGCGCTCGATCGCCGGCCTGGTGGGGGACAGCCAGAGGTCGGCGTTGCGGTCGATCTCGTCGAGCTGTGTGGCGCCGAGCCCGAGTGCGGTGCGGCTGGCGTCGAGGTCGGCCGAGAGCGCCACGAGCGCCTCGGCGAGCTGCTTGCGGATCGGGTTCAGCTCGGGAAACGACAGCGTGTCGAGATCCAGGGGAGCCCCGCGTCCGCCGTCGGATTTTGTCTCTGAGGGAGGCAGGATGACGAGCACCGCAACACCATAACTAAGCTGGTTGGTCGTGATCACACGCATGTCGACCCTGTTCCTGCGGACCCTGCGCGACGACCCCGCCGACGCCGAGGTCCCCAGCCACAAGCTGCTGGTCAGAGCCGGTTACGTCCGCCGGGTCGCGCCCGGCGTGTACTCCTGGCTGCCGCTGGGTCTGCGCGTACTCAAGGCGATCGAGAACGTCGTCCGCGAGGAGATGAACGCCATCGGCGGCCAGGAGATCCTGCTGCCGGCCCTGCTGCCGCGCGAGCCCTACGACACCACCAACCGCTGGACCGAATACGGTGACGCGCTCTTCCGCCTCAAGGACCGCAAGGGTGCTGACATGCTCCTCGGCCCGACGCACGAGGAGCTGTTCGCGACCCTGGTCAAGGGTGAGTACTCGTCCTACAAGGACATGCCGGTCATCCTCTACCAGATCCAGACCAAGTACCGCGACGAGGAGCGGCCGCGAGCGGGCATCCTGCGTGGCCGCGAGTTCGTGATGAAGGACGCCTACTCCTTCGACCTCGACGACGACGGGCTCAAGACCGCCTACAACGCACACCGCGAGGCCTACCAGAAGATCTTCGAGCGGTTGCGGATCGAGTACGTGATCGTCGCCGCCACGTCGGGCGCCATGGGGGGCAGCGCCTCCGAGGAGTTCCTGGCCGAGTCCACGGTCGGCGAGGACACGTTCGTGCGCTGCGTCGAGTCGGGATACGCCGCCAACGTCGAGGCGGTCATCACCCGGGCCCCCGATCCGCTGCCCTACGACGACCTGCCCGCGGCGGTCGCCCACGACACACCCGGTACCCCCACGATCGACACCCTGGTCGAGTGGGCGAACGCCACGCTCGACGGGCAGTTCGGCGGCGCCGACACACTCAAGAACGTGCTGGTCAAACTCCGTGCACCGGGCGGAGATTGGGAAATCACCGGCATCGGCATCCCCGGCGACCGCGAGGTCGACTTCAAGCGTCTCGAGGCCTCCGTGGAGCCGGCCGAGGTGGAACTCCTCACCGACGCCGACTTCGCTGCGAATCCGTTCCTGGTGAAGGGTTACATCGGACCGAAGGCACTGGCCGAGAACGGAATCCGCTACCTCGTCGATCCGCGTGTGGTCGAGGGGACCTCCTGGATCACCGGTGCCGACCAGCCGGGCCGACACTACGTCGGCCTCGTCGCGGGTCGCGACTTCACGCCCGACGGAACCGTCGAGGCGGCCGAGGTCCGGGACGGCGATCCCTCGCCCGACGGCGCCGGACCCCTGGTGAGCGCCAAGGGCATCGAGATCGGGCACATCTTCCAGCTCGGTCAGAAGTACACCGACGCCTTCGAGGTCGACGTCCTCGGCGAGAACGGCAAACCGGTCCGGCTCACGCAGGGCTCCTACGGCGTGGGGGTGTCGCGTCTGGTCGCGGTCATCGCCGAGCAGTCCCACGACGACAAGGGGCTGCGCTGGCCGAAGTCCGTGGCGCCGTTCGCCGTTCATCTCGTGATCGCCAACAAGGACGAGGCTGCCGTCGCGGGTGCCGAACAGCTCGCCGCCGACCTCGACGCGGCCGGTCTCGAGGTGCTCCTCGACGACCGGAAGGCGTCACCCGGTGTGAAATTCAAGGACGCCGAACTCCTCGGCATGCCGACCGTCGTGGTCGTCGGCCGCGGATATGCCAACGGCACCATCGAGATCCGCGATCGCTTCACCGGCGAGGCCACCGAGGTCGCGGTCGACGCCGCGGTGGACGCGGTGGTCGATGCAGCGCGCGCCTGATCAGGGTCAGCCGTCGGCGGGTGACCCCGGGAACGCCACGGTGACCGGGCTCTCTTGCAGCACCACCCGCCACCGGGCGGCGCGCACCGCGCTCTCGGACAGCCCGTCGACGCCGATCCGCCGTCCGGTCTCGTCGCCGGCCTGCTCCAGCAGCGCGCGATAGGCGTTCGTGCAGTCGATCTCGGCGCTGAGCGCGGCGCGGGCAGCCGTCGCCGGGTCGGTGACCTCGACGGGAAGCGTGTAGCCGGCGGCGGCCGGCGGCGGAGTGTTCCCCGCGGCCTCGATGGCCCGCTCGATCTCGTCGCGTCGGGCCCGGTGTGCGGCTGCGTAGTCGGCGACGGTGCGCCGTCGTGAGGCGGCGACGAACGCGGTGATGACGCCGTAGGTGAAGACGGCGGCGTTCTCCACCCCGGCGGCGACGACGAGTGGGTCGTCGGGGTCGGCCTGCTGCCCGGAGGACTTCGACACCGGCGTGTTCGGCGACGTCGTGTTCAGTGGTGAGGTCATGCCAGTTGCACCTCTCGCATCGATGTGACCGCGGCGGCGACGGAACCCGTCACACCCGAGGCGTACCCGCCGGCGGTGAGCGCGACGCCGCGGGCCTGCCCGGCGGCGGAGTCGAGATCGGTGCGCAATCGTGCCAGCGAGGGCGCGGCCGGTGGGGCGCCGGTGGGCGAGGTCGAGGCAGTCCCCGGTGTGGTCGGACGATCGAGGGTCGCCGCGACCTCCTGATCGAGCCGGATGATCTCCTCACGCAGTGCGCGCGCGTGCTGGGCGCGCTGATCGGCGACGACACCGAGCGCGGTCGCGTACGCGGGCTCGACGGACACCAGGGCGCGTGCGGTGCTCTCGTCGGCGCGTGCCGACCGCACCAGGGGCACGAGGGTTTCGGCGAGGAGGGTCTCCGGGGAGGGCGACGAATCGCACCCGGTCAGTCCGACACCGGCCGCTGTGGCGCCGACGACGGCGGCGCCCGCGAGGAGTCCGCCACGCAACGCCGTGCGCCTGTCGATCGGGTACCGCACGGTCCGTCGCTCGATCGGGGGCATGCTCACCCGGGACATCATGCCAGCAGTTCTCGACTCGCTCGATCCACTACGATGTTCGGAGCAACGTCGTGCGACACCCGGCACGGCCCGACAACTGAAGACGAGGGGAGTGGCATGCCGATCAGCCCGACGCACGTGAGCGAACTCGTCGAAAAGCTTGTCGCCGAACGGGGATTCGATCTCGAGGACGTCACGGTGCGTAGTCGTGACGGCCAGGAGGAGCTGTCGATCGTGGTCGACCGCGACGGCGGCGGCGACCTCGACGTACTCGCCGGACTCAGCAACGACATCTCCGAGGTCCTCGACGCCACACCCGCCTTCGCCGATCTCGCCTACGTCCTCGAGGTGACCTCGCGCGGCGTCGAGAGTCCGCTGACCCTGCCCCGACACTGGCGCCGCAACACCGGTCGACGAGTGGTCGTCGAGATCGACGGTGAGACCGCGTCGCAGTCGCGCACGGTCACCGGACGCATCGGCAGGCTGCTCGACGATCCGTCGCCCGCGGTCGAGGTGGTCGTGAACCACAAGGGCCGGATCGCCGTGGAGACCGTCGACCTCGGCTCGGTGACCGAGGCCGTCGTGCAGGTGGACTTCTCCCAGCCGAGCGTCCGCGAACTGGAACTCTGCGGACTCGAACCGGACGAGATCGAAGCCCGCCGCGCGCCCGCCACGGCACGACAGGTGAACACGACAAATGAACCCGACAAATGAACCTGACAAATGAATAGGAGACCGACGACATGAACATCGACATCGCCGCCCTGCGCATGATCGAAGCGGACAAGGGCATCTCGATCGAGACCGTCATCACCGCGATCGAGACCGCGTTGCTGACCGCCTACCGGCACACCGACGGATTCGCGCCGCATGCCCGCGTCGACGTCAACCGCAAATCCGGTGCCGTCCGGGTGATGGCGCAGGAGGTCGACCAGGACGGGAACGTCGTCCACGAGTGGGACGACACGCCCGAGGGATTCGGCCGCATCGCGGCGACGACGGCACGGCAGGTCATCCTCCAGCGCCTGCGCGACGCCGAGAACGAGAAGAACTTCGGCGACCTCGTCGCCCACGAGGGTGAGATCGTCGGCGGCGTCGTGCAGCAGGACTCGCGTGCCAACGCCCGCGGGATGGTCGTCGTCCAGATCGGCAGCGACGCCAACTCGACCGAGGGGATCATCCCGCCCGCCGAGCAGGTGCCCGGCGAGGTCTACACCCACGGCGACCGGATCAAGTGCTACGTGGTCGGCGTCAGCCGCGGACCGCGCGGACCGCAGATCACCCTCTCCCGCACGCACCCGAACCTGGTGCGCAAGCTGTTCTCGCTCGAGGTGCCCGAGATCGAGGACGGGAGCGTCGAGATCGTCGCCGTGGCACGCGAGGCCGGACACCGGTCGAAGATCGCCGTGCACACCGGGGTCTCCGGGCTCAACGCGAAGGGTGCGTGCATCGGGCCGATGGGCCAGCGCGTGCGCAACGTGATGAGCGAACTCGCGGGCGAGAAGATCGACATCATCGACTACGACACCGACCCCGCGGCCTTCGTCGGGAATGCCCTGTCACCCGCGAAGGTTGTCTCGGTCACGGTTGTCGACGCCGAGCTCAAGGCCGCACGGGTCGTCGTGCCGGACTACCAGCTCTCGCTGGCCATCGGCAAGGAAGGGCAGAACGCCCGACTCGCGGCCCGGTTGACGGGGTGGCGGATCGACATCCGGTCCGACGCCGCACCGGTGGCCGAGGCCGGGCAGGAGTGACGTCCGCGGCGGCCGATTGTCCTCGACGCGCCCGCTCGCGCTAGACTGATCGATGGTTCAGCGATCCGCCCCTCGGTCGCCGGTCGGAGGCACACCCATCCGGATGTGCATCGGCTGTCGGCAGCGGGCAGAGGCCGGCGAGTTGGTCCGTGTCGTCGCGCAGCTGCGCGGTGACACCCCGACGGTCGTGGTCGATCCCGCGAAGACCATGCCGGGGCGAGGCGCGTGGCTGCACGCGCGGGCGGAGTGCATCTCCACCGCGACGCGACGCCGGGCCTTCGTCACGGCACTCCGGACCCCCGGTCTGACCGTGGACCCGGACGATCTCACCGAACAGCTCGGCGCGATCACCCACCAGAGGAAGGCTCCCCGGAGCCGGAACAGGTAGCAGAAGACATGAGCACACCGTGAAGTCACGATGAGCATGTACCGGACTTAAATCGAGGCCGTAGCGGGTGAGCCGCTTGGCCTCCAAGTGAGGAGAGCAGTGGCAGGCAAAGCCCGCGTGCACGAACTGGCCAAGGAACTCGGCGTCACCAGCAAACAGGTGCTCGAGCGACTCAAAGAACAAGGCGAGTTCGTCAAATCGGCGTCGTCGACGGTAGAGGCCCCCGTGGCCCGTCGACTGCGTGAATCATTCCCCGGCAAGGACGGGGGAGCCAAGGACTCCAAGTCGTCCCCGGCTCCCGGCCCACGCCAGAGCGCCAAGCCCGGACCGAAGCCGTCCGGCAGCAGCACCGCACCGAAGCCCGGTGCAACCACGACTCCGGCGGAACCCGCCGCCGACCGTCCGAGCCCCGGTCCGCGTACCAGCGGCCCGAAGCCGGGCGCACCCAAGCCCGCTCCCGCGCCGGTGGAGACCCCGGCGCCGACGCCCGCCCCCGCGGCGGAACGTCCCAGCCCGGCGCCCGCACCCGCGGCGCCTGCCCCGCAGGCCCCGGCCGCGTCGGCAGCACCTGCTGCCCCGACGTCGAGCCCGGGACCCCGTCCCGGCCCGAAGCCGGGTCCGCGCACTCCGCGGGTGGGTAACAACCCGTATTCGTCGGCACCGGCGCCCGCGCCCCGTCCGGCCGCCCGACCCGGTCCGGGTCAGGCAGGTCCGCGTCCCGGTGGCGGTCGTCCCGGCCCCGCCGGCCAGGGTGGTCCCCGCCCCGGTGGCGGTCGTCCCGCTCCCGGCCAGGGCGGTCCCCGTCCCAATCCCGGCAACATGCCCCCGCGTCCGAGCCCCGGCGCCATGCCGTCTCGCGCGGCCCGTCCTGACGCCCGCCCAGGTGGTCGTGGCGGCGCCGGCGGCGGCCGTGGTGGTCCCGGCGGCGGTGGCGGTGGTTACCGCGGCGGTGGCGGCGGAACCGGTGCGCCGGGAGGTCCTCCCGGTGGTGGCTTCCGCGGTCGTCCCGGCGGCGGTGGCGGTGGCGGCCGTGGCCGCGGCGGCGCTGCAGGCGCCTTCGGTCGTCCCGGTGGTGCACCGCGTCGTGGTCGCAAGTCGAAGCGGGCAAAACGCGCCGAGTACGAGAACATGCAGGCACCGGCCGTCGGTGGCGTCCGGCTGCCCCGCGGCAACGGCGAGACCATCCGTCTCGCCCGTGGTGCGTCGCTGTCCGACTTCGCCGACAAGATCGACGCCAACCCGGCATCGCTCGTCCAGGCGCTGTTCAACCTCGGCGAGATGGTGACCGCGACCGAGTCGGTCAACGACGAGACGCTCGAGCTGCTCGGCTCGGAGATGAACTACCGCGTGCAGGTGGTCAGCCCCGAGGACGAGGATCGCGAGCTCCTCGACAGCTTCGACCTCACCTATGGCGAGGACGAGGGCGGCGAGGAAGACCTCGAACAGCGTCCGCCGGTGGTCACCGTCATGGGCCACGTCGATCACGGTAAGACCCGACTGCTCGACACGATCCGCAAGGCCAACGTCCGTGAGGGCGAGGCCGGCGGCATCACGCAGCACATCGGTGCCTACCAGGTGAACACCCACCTCAACGGTGAGGATCGCCTGATCACGTTCATCGACACCCCGGGTCACGAAGCGTTCACCGCCATGCGTGCCCGTGGTGCCAAGGCCACCGACATCGCGATCCTCGTGGTCGCTGCCGACGACGGCGTCATGCCGCAGACGGTGGAAGCGGTCAACCACGCCCAGGCGGCCGACGTGCCGATCGTGGTCGCGGTGAACAAGATCGACAAGGAAGGCGCCGACCCGCAGAAGATCCGCGGGCAGCTGACCGAATACGGTCTGATTCCCGAGGAGTACGGCGGCGACGCCATGTTCGTCGACATCTCGGCCAAGCAGGGCGAGAACATCGACGCGCTGCTCGAGGCCGTACTGCTCACCGCGGATGCGTCGCTCGACCTGCGCGCCAACCCGGACATGGACGCCCAGGGTGTCGCCATCGAGGCGCACCTCGACCGCGGTCGTGGCCCGGTGGCGACCGTGCTGGTCCAGCGCGGCACGCTGAAGGTCGGCGACTCGATCGTCGCCGGCGACGCCTACGGACGTGTCCGTCGCATGGTCGACGAGCACGGCGACGACGTGCCCGAGGCGCTGCCGTCGCGTCCGGTCCAGGTCATCGGTTTCACCTCGGTCCCCGGTGCAGGCGACAACCTGCTCGTGGTCGAGGAAGACCGTATCGCCCGGCAGATCGCCGACCGGCGTAATGCGCGCAAGCGCAACGCGCTGGCCGCACGCAGCCGCAAGCGGATCAGCCTGGAAGACCTGGATTCGGCGCTCAAGGAGACCAGCCAGCTCAACCTCATCCTCAAGGGTGACAACTCGGGTACGGTCGAGGCCCTCGAAGAGGCCCTGCTGAACATCGAGATGGGCGACGAGGTCTCGCTGCGGATCATCGACCGCGGTGTCGGTGGCGTCACCGAGACCAACGTCAACCTGGCGGCCGCCTCGGATGCGATCATCATCGGCTTCAACGTCCGCGCGGAGGGCAAGGCCACCGAGCTGGCCAACCGCGAAGGCGTCGACATCCGGTACTACTCGGTGATCTACCAGGCCATCGACGAGATCGAGAGCGCGCTCAAGGGCATGCTCAAGCCGATCTACGAAGAGGTGGAACTCGGCCGCGCCGAGATCCGCGCGATCTTCAAGTCGTCGAAGATCGGCAACATCGCCGGTTGTCTCGTGCAGTCGGGCATCATGCGGCGTAACGCCAAGGCCCGTCTGCTCCGCGACAACGTCGTGGTCGCCGAGAACCTCACCGTCTCCTCGCTCAAGCGGGAGAAGGACGATGCCACCGAGGTTCGCGAAGGCTACGAATGTGGTCTCACGCTGACCTACTCGGACATCAAGGTGGACGACGTGATCGAGACCTACGAGTTGCGGGAGAAGCCGCGCGACTGATCGGCGGCGACTGACACCCGTACGACATCTCGACAGCTGTGGTGGGGGGCCCCCCCAAAACCGGCCGGGCCGCCCCCCCC
>NZ_JBHYNC010000001.1:0-190579 GCF_042743165.1 Gordonia sp. NPDC058843 | reverse complement strand
TTTCTCCCTTTTGGTGGGGGGTTCCGGGGGGGGCTTTTGGGGGGGGCCTAACCACCCCTCATCAACCCCCCTTGGGGGGGGGGCCGCCCCCCCCCCCCGGGGGGCGCCCCCCACGCAGCGCTACGGAAGGAGTCCCGGAATGGCTGATCCGGCACGCGCGCAACGAATGGCCAAGCGGATCTCGACGATCGTCGCCTCGGCGATCGCGAACGAGATCAAGGATCCGAGACTGGCCCATGTGACGGTCACCGACGCCCGGGTGACCAACGATCTCCACGACGCGACGATCTACTACACCGTGATGGGTGAATCCATCGACGCCGAACCCGATGTCGAGGCCGCGGCAGCCGGCCTGGCGAGGGCGACCGGCGTGTTGCGGTCGAAGGTCGGCGCGGGCACCGGGGTGCGCTTCACCCCGACCCTGCGTTTCGTGCTCGACACGGTTCCCGACGCCGCACGTCAGATGGAAGAACTTCTCGACCGCGCCCGCGCGAACGACGAAATCGTCGCCCGGCGCGCCGCCGAGGCAAAGCCGGCGGGAGATTCGGACCCGTACCGCTCGGCCGACGACGACTCCACCGGTACCGAAGAGTGAGCGGTTCGTCGAGCGCGGCGATCGCCGCGACGCTGGCCTCCGCGACCGCGGTGACCATCTGCTGTCATGTCCGCCCCGACGCGGACACGATCGGCAGCGGTCTGGCACTGGGGCTGGCACTCGACCGCCGGGGCGTCGACGTGGAGGTCTCCTATCCGGGGACCGAACAACTCCCGGCGTCCCTCGCCGGGCTGCCCGGAAGCAAGTTGCTGTGTTCGCCCGCGGAGGTCGTCGGACACCCGCTGGTGGTGGCTGTCGACGCGGCCAACCTCGAGCGGCTCGAGTCGCTCGGCACGACGTTCACCGCGGCGCAGACCTCGGTCGTGATCGACCACCACGCGTCGAATCCCGGCTTCGGGGACCTCGACCTGATCGACCCGGTCGCCGACTGCACCGCCGTTCTGGTACTCGATGTGCTCGACGACCTCGGCGTCGAACTGGACGCCGACATCGCCACCTGCATCTACGCCGGTCTGAGCACCGACACAGGCTCGTTCCGATGGGCCCGGCCGGCGTCGTTCCGCGTCGCGGCCCGGCTCCTGGAGACCGGCGTCGATGCTCGTAAGTGGAGCCGCACCCTGTTCGATTCGCATCCCTTCGCCTGGTTCTCGATGATGTCGGGGGTCCTGGCGTCGGCGCAGCTCGCACCCGCGGCCTTCAACGGTGAGGGGCTTGTCTATGCCGTCGTCGATCAGCAGGCGCTGGCGGGGATGAGCTGGGAAGAGTCCGAGAGCGTCGTCGACACGATCCGTACCGCACGCGAGGCAGAGGTGGCCGCGGTCTTCAAGGAGAGCGAGCCGGGTGTCTGGACGGTCTCGCTGCGGTCCAAGGACATCGTCGATCTCGTGCCGATCGCGCGGGCGCACGGCGGCGGCGGGCATCGTCAGGCCTCCGGGTACAGCGACACCGGCACGGCCGACGAGGTGGTCGCCAGGTTGCTGGAGTCGCTCTGAGCGAGGATTCCCCAGGCGTGGCGCGCATCGCCACGCTGACCGTCTCGGCTCTCGCGGTTCTCATCGCGCCTCCGCTCTACCTCCTGCTGGACCTTGCCGTCGTGGGTCGTCTGGGCGGCGAGCAACTGGCCGCACTCGGTGTCGGCACCCTGGTGCTCTCGATCGTCAGCACACAACTGACCTTCCTCTCGTACGGCACCACGGCACGCTCCGCGCGACGATTCGGTTCCGGTGATCGTTCCGGTGCGGTCGTCGAAGGAGTGCAGGCGAGCTGGATCGCGGTGGCGGTCGGCGTGCTGATCGTGGCAGTGGCCTATCCGTGTGCCCCGGTCGTGATGCGCCTGCTGGTCGGGACCTCGTCACCGGAGTCGGCGGCGGTCGCGGAGGACGCGACCGGCTGGCTGCGGATCGCGATGTTCGGTGTTCCGCTGATCCTGCTGTCGATGGCGGGCAACGGCTGGATGCGCGGCGTCCAGGAGACGCGCCGCCCGGTCGTCTACGTCGTGGTCGGTCTGTCGCTCGCCGCGGTACTCGTCGTCGGATTGGTCCACGGCATCGGCCCGTTCCCACGCATGGGTCTCGACGGCAGCGCGGTGGCCAACGTGATCGGACAGGGCGTGACCGGAGCGCTCTTCGCCGTGCGGGTGGTCCGCGAGGCGCGCCGGGTCTCGGTGAGCACAGGTGACGGGTCGGGGGCCCACGCCTTCAGACCCGACCGGTCGATCATCCGCGCGCAGCTGGTGATGGCTCGTGATCTCGTCGTACGCAGCCTCTCGTTCCAGATCTGCTTTGTCTCGGCGGCCGCGGTCGCCGCGCGTTTCGGGGTCGCCCAGGTGGCGGCTCATCAGCTGGTGCTGCAGTTGTGGGAGTTCATGGCCCTGTTCCTCGACTCGCTGGCCATCGCCGCCCAGGCGCTCGTGGGGGCGGCGCTCGGTGCCGGGCGACTGGGTGCCGCCGACTCCGTCGCCCGTCGCGTCACCGCGGTGTCCGTGGTCGCGGCCACGGCGATGGGGGCGGTCTTCGCCGCCGGCGCGACGCTGATCCCGCGCATCTTCACCTCCGATGCCGCCGTGCTCGACGCCGTCGGGGTGCCGTGGTGGTTCTTCGTCGGCATGCTGCCGATCGCCGGCGTGGTCTTCGCCCTCGACGGCGTCCTCCTCGGCAGCGGCGACGCCGCGTTCCTGCGTACCGCGACGCTGACCGGTGCCCTCGTCGGCTTCCTCCCGCTGATCTGGCTGTCGCTGGTCTTCGACTGGGGTCTGGCGGGGATCTGGTCGGGTCTGGTCGTGTTCATGGTGGTCCGGCTCGCCACCGTGGTGTGGCGAATCCGCTCGGGTCGGTGGCGTCGGGCAGGTGCGGTCCGAGCCTGACCTCGGCCGGTCTGGCACGATGGATCCTCGTGGCTACTCTGTGGGCGATCAGCGATCTGCACATCGCGCATCGGGGCAATGAGCACATCATCGACAGCATCCGGCCGACATCACCGGAGGACTGGCTCATCGTGGCCGGTGACGTCGCCGAACGCACCGACGACATCATCGACACGCTCCGGCGGTTGCGAACCCGATTCCACACCGTCGTCTGGGTCCCGGGCAATCATGAGCTGTACACGACGGCCAAGGACCCGCTGCAGGTGTTCGGCGTCGCGCGCTACGACTATCTGGTGCAGGCCTGCCGCGACATCGGTGTGGTCACCCCGGAAGACATCTACCCGCTGTTCGATCCGGGCGACGGCTCCGACCCGGTTCGCGTGGTCCCGATGTTCCTGCTCTACGACTACACGTTCCGCCCGGAGGGCACGGCCAACAAGCTGACCGCGCTCGCACTCGCCCGTGAACGCAACGTGGTGGCGACCGACGAGTTCCTCCTCTCACCCGAGCCGTTCCCCACCCGTGACGCGTGGGGGCGGGCACGGGTCGAGATCACCCGACGCCGCCTGCAGGCCATCGATCCGGCCGAGAAGACGATCCTGATCAATCACTGGCCGCTGCGTCGTGAACCGTGCGACGCGCTGATCTACCCCGAATTCGCGCTCTGGTGCGGCAGCGAACTGACCGCCGACTGGCACACCGAGTTCAACGCGGCCTGCTGCGTCTACGGCCACCTGCACATCCCGCGGACCACCTGGTACGACGGCATCCGATTCGAGGAGGTGTCGGTCGGCTACCCACGTGAGTGGAAGCGTCGCGGACTCCCGAATCCGCTGATGCGCAGCATCGTTCCGGGAGACGGGCTCGGTCCGGCCGACCTGCCCGAGCACGGCGTCCGGTTCGATCTGCCGCCCGACTATGCCGAGCGGGCAGCCGAGTTCCGGCAGCGGGTCGAGCAGCGGCAGGCCGAACGCCGATCACGCCAGGCCGAACGACAGGCGGAACGCACAGCACGAGAGGACAACCGATGATCGAACAACTCCTGCCGGCCGGGGTCGCCTCGGCGGAGGCGTTCGCCGACCCACCGGATCTGGTCCCGCTGCCCGCCGAACAGAGTCTGATCTCCCGCGCGGTGGAGAAGCGTCGCCGAGAGTTCACCACGGTCCGGCACTGTGCACGGCAGGCGCTGGGCGAGCTCGGTTATGACCCGGTCCCGATTCTCAAGGGGGACAAGGGAGCACCCGTCTGGCCAGCCGGGATCGTCGGTAGCCTCACCCACTGCGACGGCTATCGCGCGGCTACGGTGGCCTATGCGATGTCGGTGCGCTCTCTCGGTATCGACGCCGAACCGCACGACAGGCTGCCCGACGGCGTGCTCGAACACACCAGCCTGCCCGCCGAGCGTGAGGTACTCGCCACACGCTCGGGCGACCTGCACTGGGACCGACTGCTGTTCTGCGCCAAGGAGGCCACCTACAAGGCGTGGTTCCCGGTCACCAAGCGCTGGCTGGGCTTCGAAGATGCCCACATCACCTTCGAACAGTCCACACCGACATCGGGGACCTTCACCTCGCGCATCCTCATCGACCCGGCCGCCGCCGACGGGGGACCGCCGCTGCTCGAGTTCGCCGGCCGCTGGCTGGTCGACCGCGGCATCATCACCACCACGATCGCGCTGACCTGACGTGGCCGACGCGACCATCGAGAACGCCGGACTGCTCGTCGTCGACAAGCCGGCCGGGATGACCAGCCACGACGTCGTCTCACGGTGCCGGAAGATCTTCAACACCCGCCGTGTCGGGCACGCGGGCACCCTGGACCCGATGGCCACCGGCGTACTGGTCGTCGGGATCGAGCGGGCCACCAAGCTTCTCGGCCTGCTGTCGCTGACGACGAAGTCCTACACCGCGACGATCCGGCTCGGTGCGTCCACGACGACCGACGACCGGGAGGGCGAGATCCTCGCGACCGCTGACGCTTCCGGGGTGTCCGAAGCCGAGATCTCCTCGGCCGTGGACGATCTCACCGGTCATATCCAGCAGGTCCCGGCCAAGGTCAGTGCGATCAAGGTCGACGGCCGGCGAGCGCACGCGCTGGTGCGCACCGGTGCCGATTTCGACCTCGCGGCGCGCCCGGTCACCGTGTCCCGCTTCGAGGTTCTCGACACCCGGCTCGACGGGGCGTTCGTGGATCTCGATGTGGCAGTGGACTGTTCGTCGGGCACCTACATCCGGTCGCTGGCGCGCGATCTGGGCGCCGCGCTCGGGGTCGGCGGGCATCTCACCGAACTCCGGCGGACGGCGGTCGGTCCGTTCACCCTCGACCATGCGCGGACGCTCGACGCTGTCCGCGACGAACCCCGGGTCAGTCTCGACATCGACGAGGCGGTCAAGATCTCCTTCCCACGCCGCGATATCGACGACGACGAGGCCGAGTCGATCAGTCAGGGACGATGGCTGGAGCCGATCGGCCGCAAGGAGATCTATGTCGTCGTCGACCAGCGGGAGCAGGCGATCGCGCTGATCCAGGAGAAGGGTCGCCGCGCGAGTTCGGTGATGGTGGTCCGGCCGGCGACCCTGCGTTGACGGCCGCTGTCGCGCGCCGCTGAGGCCGGACCGGGTCAGCCGCGCGGGACGACGAAGATGGCGCGCGCGGCGATGTCGCCGAGATCGATCGGATCGGCATCGTCGAGCGACACCGAGATCGTTCCCGCGAACGGACGCTTCTCGGCGACGGTGACCACGCAGTCGAGGGCGACGCCGACCTGGTCGAAGTAGCGCAGCATCTCAGGATCGGTGTCGGAGATCCGGGCGATGGCTCCCGAAGCCCCCACATCCAGGTCGGCGAGCAGGGCCGCGTCGGGCGCGGGGATCGAGCCGTCGAGTGCGGGAATGGGGTCACCGTGTGGATCCCGGTCGGGGAAGCCGAGTTTCGCGTCGAGCCGAGCCATCAGGCGGTCGGAGACCGCGTGTTCGAGGATCTCCGCCTCGTCGTGCACCTCGTCCCACCGGTATCCGAGCTCGCGCACCAGGAAGGTCTCGATGAGGCGGTGGCGGCGCACCATCAGGATGGCCGCCGACCGGCCCTCGTCGGTGAGGGTGACCGCGCCGTACGGTTCGTGCGAGACGAAACCCTGGTCGGCGAGTTTGCGGATCGCCTCCGAGGCGGTGGATGCGGACACACCCAGGGACTGGGCCAACAGCTTGGTGGTGACCTTGACGTCCTCCCACTCCTGGCTGGTCCAGATCACTTTCAGATAATCCTGGGTCACCTGTGACAGTTCTGTCACCGGACGATCCGATCCCCGAGGCATGACCAAGAGCTTAACCCCACCGCAAACGCGAGTGGCGGTGGTGGTTTGGAACACCCGGTGCCCGTACTCTGGTCGCGTGTTGCGTTGGCGAGGTCTGGACGACATCCCCGCGGGCTGGGGACGGTGCGTGGTCACCATCGGTGTCTTCGACGGTGTCCACCGGGGGCATGCGGAGCTCATCAACGCCGCCACGACGGCGGCGAAGGAGCACGGGGTGCCCTCTGTGCTGATGACGTTCGACCCGCATCCCTCCGAGGTGGTCCGCCCGGGATCCCATCCGCCGCAACTGACGACGCTGACCCGACGCGCCGAGCTCGCCGAGGAACTCGGCATCGATGTCTTCTGCGTCATGCCGTTCACCCCGGAGCTCGCCGCCCGGTCGCCGAAGGACTTCGCCCACGACATCCTCGTCGAGACGTTGCACGCCGCCGTCGTGGTGGTCGGCGACAACTTCACATTCGGTCGCAAGGCGGCCGGGGACGTCACCAAGCTCGCCGAACTCGGTGGGAAATTCGGTTTCTCGGTGGAATCGGTGTCGCTGTTCGGTGAACATGCGGTGACGTTCTCGTCGACCTACATCCGTTCCTGTGTCGCGGCCGGCGACGTGGACCGAGCGACCGAAGCGCTCGGGCGCCCCCATCGGGTCGAGGGTGTGGTGGTGCGCGGTGACGGCCGTGGTCGCGACCTGGGCTACCCGACGGCCAATGTGGCGCCGCCGATGTACGCCGCGATCCCCGCCGACGGTGTGTACGCCGCGTGGTTCACGATCCTGGGCGCGGGCCCGGTCGTCGGCGAGGTGGAGCCGGGGGAGCGGTACGAGGCGGCGGTGTCGGTGGGCACCAACCCCACCTTCTCGGGCCGCACGCGCACCGTCGAGGCGTTCGTGCTGGACAAGAGCGCCGACCTCTACGGTCAGCACGTCGCCGTCGACTTCGTCCACCGCATCCGCGGGATGGAACAGTTCGACGGGGTCGACGACCTGATCACCGCGATGGGCGACGACGTGACGAAGACCAGAGAGATCCTGGCCGCTGCCGAGAGCTGAGGATTTGGGCTGCGTCCCACCCGCCAGGTAGCCTGGTCAGTCGGTGTTGCTGCAGTCCGCGGTGGCGCACCGTTGTTGTTTCGGACGCGGTACTGAGAAACAGGAGTATCTCCATGGCTTTGACTGTCGAGCAGAAGAAGGAAATCCTTTCCGAGTACGGTCTGCACGAGACCGACACCGGATCGCCCGAGGCCCAGGTCGCGATGCTGACCAAGCGCATCACCGACCTCACCGAGCACCTGAAGCAGCACAAGCACGATCACCACAGCCGCCGCGGTCTGCTGCTGCTGGTCGGCCGTCGTCGCCGTCTGCTCAAGTACGTCGCCAAGGTCGACATCAACCGCTACCGCTCGCTCATCGAGCGTCTCGGCCTTCGTCGCTGACACCACGACTTCCGCCGGCCGTCCCCGAATCGGGGGCGGCCGGTTTGTCGTATTGAGGTATTGACAGTCGGCGGTGATACGCTGACAGACGGATCGTGCCGGAATTCGAGGCAGTACGGAACGACCAGCCAGATCGGTCCTCGGTAGTGGCCGCCGGAACCCCTGCCCGGGCAATCCCCGGGCGTGCAGGATTCCGGCCGCTTCGATCGAAGGCCGTCTGAGCACTCATCAGGCGCAGACACGCTGCGCCATTCACCGTGCTGCCGCACATTCTCGGTGCGTTCTGGGTCGGTCCGATCCGCGCGTGCGCTCTATAGGACATGTCCGTTCGATGCGGCATGTGAATACGTGCTGCGCACCTCCGCGATGACCACCCCCAACCGCACAAGCGGCCGACTTTGCGTGGCCGCGTCAGACGGCCGCCACCGGCAGCCGCTACGAAGGGATCTCACCCCACATGACAGATGTGAACACCACCGAAGACTTCGCCGACGATTTCGACGACGCCATCACCGAGGCGACCGCCGTCATCGACAACGGGAGCTTCGGCACCCGTACGATCCGGTTCGAGACCGGACGCCTCGCACAGCAGGCCGCCGGTTCGGTCACCGCCTACCTCGACGACGAGAACATGCTGCTCTCGACCACCGCGGCGTCGAAGCACCCGAAGGAGCACTTCGACTTCTTCCCGCTCACCGTGGACGTCGAGGAGCGGATGTACGCCGCCGGCCGCATCCCCGGCTCGTTCTTCCGTCGTGAAGGCCGCCCGTCGACGGACGCGATCCTCACCTGCCGCCTGATCGACCGTCCGCTGCGCCCGTCGTTCGTCGACGGCCTGCGCAACGAGATCCAAGTCGTCGTGACCGTCCTCTCTCTCAACCCGAACGACCTCTACGACGTCGTCGCGATCAACGCGGCCTCGGCGTCGACCCAGCTCGCGGGTCTGCCGTTCTCCGGTCCTGTCGGCGGCGTGCGCGTCGCGCTGATCCCGACCGAGGAGAATCGGGCCGGGCAGTGGGTTGCGTTCCCGACCGTCGAGCAGCTCGAGGGCGCCGTGTTCGACATGGTCGTCGCGGGCCGCATCGTCGCCGGCTCGGGTGACACCGCCGACGTCGCGATCATGATGGTCGAGGCGGAGGCCACCGACAACGTCATCGACCTCATCGCCGGTGGTGCGCAGGCGCCGACCGAGGCGATCGTGGCCGAGGGCCTCGAAGCCGCCAAGCCGTTCATCGCCCGCCTCTGCGAGGCGCAGAAGTCGCTGGCTGCCGCCGCGGCCAAGGAGACAGCGGAGTTCCCGCTGTACCCGCCGTACCAGTCGGATGTCTATGACGCCGTGGCCGCCGCCGCCACCGATCGTCTGTCAGAGATCCTGACCATCGCCGGCAAGCAGGAACGCGACGACAAGACCGACGAACTCAAGGCCGACGTCCTCGCGCAGCTCGGCGAGCAGTTCGCGGGCCGCGAGAAGGAGATCGGTGGGGCCTACCGGTCGCTGACCAAGAAGCTCGTCCGCCAGCGCATCCTGACCGACCACTTCCGCATCGACGGTCGCGGCATCACCGACATCCGTGCGCTCTCGGCCGAGGTCGCGATCATCCCGCGCGCCCACGGCAGTGCACTGTTCGAGCGCGGCGAGACCCAGATCATGGGTGTCACCACCCTCGACATGGTCAAGATGGCGCAGCAGATCGACTCGCTCGGACCCGAGACGTCCAAGCGATACATGCATCACTACAACTTCCCGCCGTACTCGACCGGTGAGACCGGTCGCGTCGGGTCGCCCAAGCGTCGCGAGATCGGCCACGGCGCACTCGCCGAACGCGCCCTGATGCCGGTGCTGCCGAGCGTCGAGGACTTCCCGTACGCGATCCGTCAGGTCTCCGAGGCGCTGAGCTCCAACGGCTCGACGTCGATGGGCTCGGTCTGCGCCTCGACCATGTCGCTGCTGAATGCCGGTGTGCCGCTGCGTGCCCCGGTCGCCGGTATCGCCATGGGCCTCGTCTCCGACACCGTCGACGGTGAAACCCGTTATGTCGCATTGACCGACATCCTCGGCGCCGAGGATGCCTTCGGCGACATGGACTTCAAGGTCGCGGGTACCAAGGACTTCGTGACCGCCCTGCAGCTCGACACCAAGCTCGACGGCATCCCGTCGCAGGTGCTCGCGGGTGCGCTCAGCCAGGCCAAGGACGCCCGGCTGACCATCCTCGACGTCATGGCCGAGGCCATCGACGAGCCGGACGAGATGAGCCCGTTCGCGCCGCGGATCACCACCATCAAGATCCCGATGGACAAGATCGGCGAGCTGATCGGGCCCAAGGGCAAGACGATCAACGGCATCACCGAGGAGACCGGCGCCAACATCTCCATCGAGGACGACGGCACGGTGTTCGTCGGCGCGTCCGACGGTGTGAAGGCGCAGGCGGCGATCGATCGCATCAACGCGATCGCCAACCCGCAGCTGCCGAAGGTCGGGGAGCGCTTCCTCGGCACGGTCGTCAAGACCACCGCCTTCGGCGCCTTCGTGTCGCTGCTGCCGGGACGCGATGGCCTCGTGCACATCTCGAAGCTCGGTAAGGGCAAGCGCGTCAACAAGGTCGAGGATGTCGTCAACGTGGGCTCCAAGCTTCGCGTCGAGATCGCCGACATCGACGAGCGCGGCAAGATCAGCCTCGTCCCCGTCGACGACGACGCCGACAAGGCGGAGGCGCCGGCTGCCGAGGCAGCCACCGCAGACGCATGATCTGAACAGATCGAGCTGGACCCACCGGGGCCCGTCGTCCACAGCGGACGGCGGGCCCCGGTGTCTGTTCGAGGATGCCGTCAGGAACGGTCCGAGGCATCGAAGGCGATCTCGAATCCGTCGGTCCAGGCCGACCCGGAGCCCGCGATCTGCTCGTAGAGTCCCTCGATGGTCTGGGCCGTCGAGATCGCCTGGTCGGGGTTCTGGGTGCCGAAGTTCCCGCTCGAGGAGATCCCGACGAGGACGTACTCGCCGGCCCGGGTCTGCTGGTACCACGGTGAGCCGGAGTCTCCGCCCAGGACCACGAGTTCGGCGTTGACGAGGCGGTGTTCGGGCGGCGCCTCCTGGTGCAGCAGGGCCGTCACCGTTCCGACGGTCGTGCCGGTGCGTTCACCGGTCTTGGCAACCGGTTCGCCGATCTCGGGGTCGGCCGCGGCCGCGAACACCGGGTCCACCTCCCAGTCCTCCTCGATCGCGATGACGGTGTAGCCGCGGGGATCGGCGAGGGTGATCGACCCGTCCGCGGTGCCGCCGTCGTCCTTCCACTCCACGACCTCACCGATCGTCTCGCCGTCGGTGGTGGTGACCTCGTCGCCGACCCCGTCGGCGCAGTGCCCGGCGGTGACGGCGAGGCGGTCGCCGTCGGCGTTGGTCCCGAAGAATCCGATGGAGCACAATCCGTCGCCGATCAGGATGCCCTGACCCGCGGTGAGCGTGTCGGCGTACTCGGGGGTGATCGCGGCGGCGGGGGCGGTGGTGCCCAGCGCCACGGCCAGGGCGGCCAGCAGAGTGGTCGCGGCGACAGCGTGAGGCTTGATCATCGGGTGTCCTTTGCTCCGAAAGTGTGTCTGCTGCTTGGAGCGACAGCCGAGCTCTCCGGTGTGCCGACCGAACGCGAGATCATTCGTCCGGCCGACGACCCTCGTGATCCTCGGGCCCGCCTAGACTCTGCAGAGATGTCCGGTGAGAAGAAGGCGCAGCTGACGGTCGCGCGGCGTCGCGACGCCGTCGGCGTGTCCGCGCGTGCGGTCGTCGGTCTCCTCCGGACCGAACCCGTGATCGGCCGGGCCGACATGACCGTTCGCCAGGCGGCCGCGCTGATGACCGAGCGGGGCCAGGACTATGTGGTGATCCCATTGCCGGGTCGAGGTCACGGCGTACTCACCGACGGCGTCATCCGTTCCGAGGTGGTCGCCGCCGGGCGCAGTGTCGACACCCCGGTGGGACAGATCGTGACGGCGCCGGCGTTCGTGGTCGATGCCGGGGCGGCCTCGATGGACGTCCTGACCGAGCTGGTCGACCGCGAGCTGTCGATCGTCCCCGTCTGTGACGCCGACGGGACCGTGGTGGGTGTCGTCGGACCGGGGGACTTCGTCGCCGACCCGGTTGGTGCCGGTATCCCTCTACGCGAACAGATCCGACATTCGATCGATGTCGAGGAGCTGCAGGGGCACGCGCGCAGGCTGCCGCCGTTCGTCGCCGATCTGGTGCGCCGCGACCGGCCGGCCCACGAGATCACGCGCGCGGCGTCCTTGATCGTGGACGCGGTCGTGAGTCGCGCTCTCGATGTCGTTCTCGCCGCACATCCCGACCTCGACCCCGATGCGTTCACGTGGTTGTCGCTGGGCAGCAACGCCCGTCGCGAGCCGGTGTTGAGCTCTGACGTGGATTCGGCTGTCTCCGTCGATGATTCGGCCGCAGGCGAGATCGACCGATATCGGTCCGCCTTCGGTGAGGTCGACGACGTGTTGCGGACCGCGGGACTGCGCGTCGACGCCAACGGTGCCGTCGCGTCGAAGCCCTTGTTCGCCCGGACGCACGCGCAATGGCAGACTGCCGCCCGGTCCTGGATCGACGACCCGCTCGCCGGCAAGGGCATGATCTTCACGTCGCTGATGCTCGACGGCCGGCCGATCGGCGGACGCAACGCGATGTCGGCGACGCCGGCGGTGGCGATGATCGCCGGCCTACGGCGCGACCCGCGGACGATGAATCTGCTTCTGGCCGAGACCCTGTCGACACGCGCGCGGCTGCGTTCCCGGCGCGATGTGCTCACCGGACGCGGGAATGTCGTCGACATCAAGCAGCACGCGGTGACACCGCTGGTCAACATCGCGAGGTGGGCGGCGGCCAGTGTCGGCTCTACCGACGTCGACACCCGCGGCCGCCTGCGCGCCGCATCCGGCAGTGAGATGCTGCCGGCCGAGCAGGCCTCGACGCTCATCGAGGTCTTCGACGTGTTGCAGCGAGTCCGCCTGAGATATCAGGTGGCGCAGTTCGACAACGGCGATCCACCCGGTGACCGGTTCGACGTCCGAGTGCTGTCTCCCCTCGACCGCAGCCTGCTCGGTCAGGCGGTTCGTGAGATCGCCGGTGTACAGCGCCGGATGTCGAACATGAGCCGACTCCTCCCCGGATCCGAGCAGGTGACCTGAATTCCCATGTGTCTGATCCTCTTCGCGTGGAACGCGCACCCCACCCAGCGTCTGGTCGTGGCCGCCAATCGGGACGAGCAGCATCGCCGGCGTACGTTCGCGCTGTCACACTGGGACGATCTGCCGATCCTCGGAGGTCGCGATGCCGTCGCCGGCGGGACCTGGATGGCGGTCTCGGCGGAAGCTCCCGAGCGGGTGGCCATGCTGACGAACGTCCGCGTCGGACCTGCCCGGCGTACCGGGATTCGCTCGCGCGGGCAGCTACCCGTGGACTACCTGATCGGCGACGACGACCCGAAGGTGTACGCCCTTCGGGTCGTCGACGACGCCGCCGCGTACGACCCGGTGAACCTGCTCGTCGCCGATCGGGACGAGCTGTGGTGGATGACCAACTGGCCGGAGCCGCGCGCCGAGCGGGTCGCCGACGGTGTGCACGGCCTCTCCAACGGCGCCCTGGACAACGACTGGCCCAAGGTGGTCGACGGCGCGTCGGCGCTGAGTGAGCTCGTCGAAGCGCACGGCGACGAGCCAGAAGGATCCCGGGACGAGTCCTACTTCGCCATGCTCGCCGACCAGGATCGACCCGACCCGGCGCGTCTGCCCGACACCGGAGTCGGCTCGCGGGCCGAGGAGGCGTTGTCGTCGATGTTCATCAACATCCCCGGATACGGCACCCGGGCGTCGACGCTGTTGCGCATCGGGTACGACGGGCACGGATCGATGACCGAGCGTCGCTACGGCTGGCGGGGGCGACGACGAGGAACCACCACGCTGAACTTCTGATCAGTTGTGTGCGAAGGGGTTCGGTGCCACGGTCAGATCCAGCGCGGCGCCGACCTCGGCGGTGAACAGGTCGCCGTGCCGGGTGCTCAGACCCGAGGCGAGAGCCGGGTCGGCGGCACACGCCTTCTCCGGCCCCGACTCGGCCAGCCGGAGCACGTAGGGGAGCGTCGCACCCGTGAGTGCCTGTGTCGACGTACGCGCGACGTTGCCGGGCATGTTCGCGACGCAGTAGAACACGGTGTCGTGAACCGCGAAGGTCGGATCGTCGTGGGTGGTCG
Organism: Gordonia sp. NPDC058843; assembly: GCF_042743165.1. Lineage (NCBI taxonomy): Bacteria > Bacillati > Actinomycetota > Actinomycetes > Mycobacteriales > Gordoniaceae > Gordonia > Gordonia sp. NPDC058843. Next base: position 176,678 of record NZ_JBHYNC010000001.1, on the reverse strand, counting down.
GTCGGGAATCCTCGAAGCAGCCACCCTGGTCGATCGCGACGTCGACGAGTACCGCACCCGGCTTCATCTGGGCGACAGTGCCGTTCGAGACGAGGACGGGTGCCTTGGCTCCTGGTACGAGAACGGCGCCGATCACCAGGTCCGCGCCGACGACGGCGGCCTCGACCGCGAGCGCGGTGCTGTAGCGGGTGTGGACGCGGCCGCCGAAACGGGCATCGATGTTCCGCAGCTTGGCGATGTCGATGTCGAAGACGGTGACCTGGGCGCCCATGCCGAGCGCGATCTGCGCCGCGTTGACACCGCTCACTCCGCCACCGAGAACGACCACGTCGGCGGGCTCGGTCCCGGGGACGCCGCCCATGAGCACGCCGCGGCCGCCCGCCGAACGCATCAGATGATAGGCGCCGACCTGAGGTGCGAGACGCCCGGCGACCTCGCTCATCGGGGCGAGCAGTGGGAGAGCGCCGTCAGCGGTCCGGACCATCTCGTAGGCGATGGAGGTGATACCCGAGGCGAGCAACGCCTCCGTGCACGCCCGGCCCGCGGCGAGGTGGAGGTAGGTGAACAGCGTCTGATCCCGGCGCATCAGGGCGAACTCGGACGCGATCGGTTCCTTCACCTTCAACAGCAGTTCGGCCTGTTCCCACACCTCAGTGGCGGAACCCAGGATCTGCGCACCGGCGGCCTTGAAGTCGTTGTCGGAGATCGCCGAGCCCTCGCCCGCGCCGGCCTGGACGATCACGTCGTGGCCGCGGTGGTGGAGTTCGGCGACGCCGGCCGGGGTGATGGCCACCCGATATTCGTGGTTCTTGATCTCGGTGGGGATGCCGATGCGCATGGTGACTCCGTACTGGTTCGGGCTCCTGAATGTTCCTCGGTGAACTGATTCCAGCGTGAAGTAACTTCGGGCATGACACAATGCAGCTGAAGAATATTCTCGTCGGGTGCTCAGCGGCGACGATCGTGTGAATCGGGAGGCCTGCGATGCCCACCATGCCGAAGGATGTTCGGGCCCGTGATCTCGACGGGACGGATCGGGAACTGTTACGTCTGCTCCAGTCGGACGCACGGATGTCGAACAGCGAACTGGCCCAGCGGGTGGGCATCGCAGCGTCGACCTGTCACGGCCGACTGCGCAGGCTCGTCGACCTCGGCATCATCCGCGGCTTCTTCGCCGACGTCGACCCGGCCGCGCTGGGGCGCCCGCTGCGCGCGATGGTCGCAGTCAGTCTGCAGTCCGACGCGCGCGGTCAGATCCGGCAGTTCGTCGGCGAGATCGCCACGCACGACGAGGTGATCGACGTGTTCTTTCTCGCCGGCACCGACGACTACCTGCTGCACGTCGCCGCCGCCGACACCGAGGCGCTGCGGCAGTTCGTCGAACGGCTCAACGGTCGGCCCGAGGTCGCCGGCACCACCACATCGCTGGTGTTCGAGCACCGCCGCGGCGGTGCCCCGATCTTCTGAGTGCGCAGCGACACTAGACTGGGCTCCGGCATTTGTCGAGACGAAGAGGGTGGACATGAGCGGTATCAAGGTGGGCGTCCTGGGCAGCCAGGGGAAGGTCGGGCAGGCGATCGTCGACGCGGTCGAGAATGCCGACGACCTCACCTACACCGTCGGTGTCGACAAAGGGGACTCACCGGAGTTCTTCACCGACACCGAAACCCAGGTCGTCGTCGACTTCACGCATCCCGACGTGGTCATGGACAATCTGAAGTTCCTCATCACCAACGGGATTCACGCCGTCGTGGGCACCACCGGGTTCACCGAGGAACGACTCGAGACCGTCCGTGGGTGGCTGTCCGAGAATCCCGGGGTGGGCGTTCTCATCGCACCGAACTTCGCAATCGGCGCCGTGCTGTCCATGCGTTTCGCGGCTCAGGCCGCCAAGTACTACGAGTCGGTCGAGGTGATCGAGCTGCACCACCCGCACAAGGCCGACGCGCCGTCGGGCACCGCCTATCGGACGGCAGAGCTGATCGGGCGTGCGCGGGCCGAGGCCGGGGTCGGACGGAGCCCCGACGCCACGACCGAGGAACTCGACGGCGCCCGCGGCGCGGTCGTCGACGACGTGCGTGTCCACTCGGTACGGCTCGCGGGACTCGTCGCGCACCAGGAGGTGCTTCTCGGTACCGCCGGAGAGACGCTGACCATCCGGCATGACTCCCTCGACCGGGCGTCCTTCGCACCCGGCGTGCTCCTGGGCGTGCGGAGCATGGCCGGCCGTCCGGGCCTCACCATCGGGCTCGAAGAACTGATGGACCTCTGATCGATGACTCCCGCCGGCCCGCAGGACGAACCAGCCCACGACGACGATACCGAAGGCGGCGCACCGCGCCTGGGTCCACGCGCGAAGGACTCGCGCCCGATCGTGTGGATGATCGCATTCCTCGTGGTGGCGCTGATCGTGTACTTCGTGCTGCTCGGCTGGCGCGGTTTCCAGCTGATCGCCTCGGGCACGTTCGCGGGAATCGGCCTGGGAGCGGGCGTGATCGCGCTTCCGCTGATCGGGGCGTGGCTGGTCTACGCCACGCTGCGGGCCGGGCTCGAGCACCAGAAGCTCGCCGCCGTCATGGCCGACGAGGGTCGTGAACTCGACATCTCTCACCTACCGCACCGCGCGTCGGGCCGGATGGAACGCGACGCGGCCGATGAACTCTTCGCGGAGGTGAAGGCGGAGTGGGAGGCCGACCCGAACGACTGGCGCAACACCTACCGCATCGCCCGTGCCTACGACTACGCCGGCGACCGCACCCGTGCCCGCTCGATGATGAAACGGGCCGTCGCCCAGTACCACGGCCGGGAGCAGTAGCCCGATGAGCCGGCTGCTCGTCGTCCATCACACCCCGTCACCGGCGTGCCAGGAGATGTTCGAGGCCGTCCTGTCCGGTGCTACCGACCCGGAGATCGAAGGCGTCGAGGTGATCCGCCGTGCGGCGCTCGCCGTCACCGCCTCCGACTTCCTCGATGCCGACGGATACCTCCTCGGCACCCCGGCCAACCTCGGATACATCAGCGGCGCACTGAAACACGCCTTCGACGTCAGCTACTACCAGATCCTCGACTCGACGCAGGGACGGCCTTTCGGGCTCTACCTCCACGGCAACCAGGGGACCGAAGGAGCTGTACGAGCGGTCGATTCGATCACTGCCGGCCTCGGCTGGACCAAGGCCGCCGAGCACGTCATCGTCTCCGGTGCCCCGAGCAAAGAAGATCGAGAAGCGTGCTGGGAACTGGGTGCGACTATTGCTGCGGGGTTGATGGCGGAATGAGCGGCAGGGTGCCGAGACCCGCGAACACTTTGCGCTTTGCCGTGTGCGCTCCCGGTGGTCGGGCGACTGTATGTCGACCAGAGGGCGCGCTGCGATCACTCACGCCTCGGGGCCAACGCTCAGGGATTTATTGATCGCGTCTACGAGAGCGGTGGCTTCGACAATGGCTGGGGCGCGATCGAGACCGGTGAGAGGTGCACAATCCTTCGAGCTGTCGGGTCCTGGCTGACAGAGGAATCGAGGTCGAAGACGGAGGTACGTCCGAGATGCCGCCGTTGGACGATTGAACACCTAGCGATATAGCGCGTGAGTGTTCCGCGGAACACTCACGACCCCGGGTCGAGGCTAGAGATGGGTCGAGGCTCGAGAAATTTGTCGGGTGTCGGGGTATGCGGCTCAGCTCAGTGCGTTGACGGCGAAGTTCCTTGCTTTGGTCGCGGAATTGGATGAGCGGGAGTCGTGGCGGGGGCCGGGGATTCATTCGCTGGCGCACTGGTTGTCGTGGAAGGCCGGTATTGCACCGCGAACGGCGCATGAGCAGTTGAGGGTCGCCAAGGCGATCCGAGAATTGCCGGTGATCCGCAAGGCCTTTGGCGAAGGTCGGTTGTCGTATTCGAAGGTCCGGGCGTTGACGCGGGTGGCGACGCCGGAGCGGGAGCAGGAGTTGGTGAACTTGGCGTTGTCGTCGACGGCGAGTCAGTTGGATCGGGCGGTGCGCGCGATGGTTCAGATCGACCGCAATCGGGGCGTCGAGGAGGGCAGCCGACCGCCGGTGGAGTCGACGGGCCGGTGGAAGTGGAACGACGACGGGTCATTGTCGGTGTCGTTGACCATGAGTCCGTTGGACGGTGCGCGGTTTCTGGCCGGGACGGTGCGTGCGGAGTACGAACGCACCCGTAACTGCGACGACCCGGATCTTCCGTCCGCCGTGCGGAGTGTTCCGCGGAACACCGAATCCGGTTCGATATCGGAGGATTCGGGGGCGGAGTCGGAGGTGGTTCCGTCGCGGCGTCGGGATCTGTGGCGGCAGGTGCCGTCGAATGTGGCGCCGGCGGTGGTGGCGATGGCCGACATGGTGCATGACGGGATCGCGATGCCCGATCTTGCGCCGGGTGCGGAGATCCTGATTCATGCCGGTGAGGGTGTGGAGTGCGCTCATCTCGATGATGGTCCCGGGTTGTCGGAGGTCGAGGTGGCCGAAGCCCGGTGCGGGGCGTCGACTCGGGAGGTGGTGAGCCGCCGGGTGCCCGGGCAGCCGGGGAAGCTGGCGTTGTTGGGTGTGGGGCGTCGGCGGCGGGTGCCGAACAAGGCGTTGGTGCGGGCGTTGTTGGTGCGGGACCGTTGTTGTCAGATGCCGGGGTGTGGTCGGACGCGTCATCTGCATGCCCATCATGTGGAGTTCTGGTCGGCGGGTGGGCGGACGGATCCGGACAATCTGATCTTGTTGTGTGGGTCGTGCCATCGGTCGTTGCATCGGGGTGAGTTTTCGATCACCGCGCACGGGTTGCAGCAGTTCACGTTTCATCGGTCTGACGGTGCCGAGATCGAGGTGGCGCCAGCGACCGCGGTACCCGGCGGGTGGACGCCTGACGGCCGGATCAGCGTGGAGGCGACGGTTCCGGTCGGTGGTGGCCGGATGGATCTGGGGTACACCACCGAGGTGCTTTACGCGGTATGGGAATGGAAGGAGCGCAACTCTTCTCGCGCAGATCTTGCCACGTCCGCGGCATAGTCGTCGATCGTCGTCGGGCCCGTGATCACTCTTGTGCCCGGGCGACGTCCGGCGACCCGGCCGTCGTTGATCGCCCGGGTCATGCCGACGTGGTGGCGCGCGACATCGGGGCTGAAACCGGCCTCGGCGATCAGGGTGTCGATCATGTCGTCGTCGGCCAGCCTCACATAGCGCAGCTCGGGAAGCCCGAAAGCGTGGCCCAGCACGCTGGTCACGGTCAACTGGTCGACGTCCACCGGACCCAGGACCTCCCGGACCGAATGTCCACCGCCCCAACCGGTGCCGACCAGTGCATCGGCGGCCGCCGCGGCGATGTCCCGCGTCGCGACCATCGGGACGCGCACCTCCGGGTCGAGCGAGTCCGCGACCAGACCCGCGTTCTGCATCACCGGGAGGTAGGCGCGCGCGTTGTCGTAGAACCAGCCCGCCCGCAGGGCGAGCACCTCGACCGCGGGCAACGACGCCAGTCCCTCCTCCAGAATGTGCAGACCGACGAGAAATCCGGTGCCGGAGGAGATCTCCGCGCCGACGCTACTGAGCGCAACCACCCGCTGCGTACCCGACTCGCGCACGGCGCGGACGATCGCGTCGGTCATCGTCCGTTGCGAGGTGAGATGGTCGGTGGCGGTGTGGTCCGCGGGTTGCATCACGAACACGGCCGACGAGCCGCGCATCGCGTCGGTCAGCGCGGACGAATCCGTCATGTCGGCGACCGCGGGATGAGCGCCGAGCCGCGCCAGCGCATGGAGTCGCTCAGGAGAGCGACCCACCGCCCGAACCCGGTGACCGCGGTCGATCAGGTGAGTGACGACCTGCGCGCCGACCGTGCCCGTCGCGCCGAGAACTGTGTACATGGGACCTCCTGGGTTGTTCGATGCCGTGCGTCCAGACTGACGGGGAATGACCGGACGAAACATCGCCTTGAATCCGCATTTCTTGCCCGATCGTCCGGATCATCGGGACGATCGGGTGGCGATGTCCCACCATGGGGATGTGCGCACTCCCGACCGACTCCACCCGGACCCGTTCCACACACCCGATCCGCTCGGGGAAGCCCTGCACTTCTTCCGGCTGAACGGCGCCTTCTACTGCCGATCCGAACTGACCGAACCCTGGGCCCTGACGATGCCGGTGTGGGAAGACTGCCTCTGTGTGCACCTCGTCGTATCGGGGGTCATGCGCTTGTCCGCTCCGAGCGGCGAGACACTCCGACTCGAAGCCGGTGATCTCGCCGTCGTCCCGCACGGGCGGTCGCACGTCGTCCGTGGCGACGGCGAGGCGACGTTCGCCCCGGTCGTCACCGATCTGCCGCACGACTACCTCAGTGATCGGTACGCCATCCTGCGGCACGGCGGTGACGGACCCGACCGCTCGGTCCTGATCTGCGCGGTGGTGCGGTTCGACCATCCCTCGGCGCGGTCGTTGACCTCGATGCTGCCGCCGATCCTCGCCATCCGCGGCACCGAGTCACGATCGGGCGCGAACACGTCGTGGCTGCGGGACCTCATGCGGATCGTGATCGACGAAGCCGGCGAACTCCGACCCGGCGGGGAGGCGGTCATCACCCGGTTGTCCGACATCATCGTCATCCACGCGATCAGGTCGTGGTTGCAGGATGCGGAGGGCACCCGCACCGGTTGGCTGGGAGCCCTCGCCGATCCGCACCTCGGCCGTGCGGTCGCCGCGGTTCATCGCGATCCGGCCGCGTCCTGGAGCGTCGAACGGCTGGCCCGGGAGTGCGCCATGTCGCGGTCGACGTTCGCGGCGCGGTTCACCGCCGTCGTCGGCGAGCCGGCGATGCAGTACGTCACCCGCTGGCGGATGTACGTGGCGGCGGATCGTCTCCGTGACGCCGACGCATCCGTCGCGTCGGTGGCCGCCGGACTCGGCTACTCCTCCGAAGCGGCCTTCAGCCGGGCCTTCAAGAGGGTCAACGGGTCGTTGCCCGGCCGGGTTCGCCGGGAGGCGCGGGCCGGGTGATCAGTCCGCCTGGTCAACTGGGTCGGCGAGCGCTCTGCTGACCTCGAATTGCCGGACCAGGAACGCCTTCTCGTCGAGCTTCTTGCGCCGCATCCATGTCGTGACCTCGGAATTGCACTTGCTGGCGTTGCACGAGCCGCAGCAGGGCACGACATTGGCGACGGTGTACCGGCCGCCCCGCGATATGGCGAGCATGCAGTCGCGCTGCAGCGCGACGCCGACCGCGCCGCAGTACGCGCACCCACCCCACGCCTCCTGCAGCGCCAGCCATTGGGTGTCGGTGAGGTCGTTGTCGCGCGAGGCGACCCGCTTGCGGCGTCTCTTCGCGTAGCGATTGGCACGGGTGGTGCTGCGTGGGGCCACGGGAGGAGAGTACCGCCCAGATCACACGAGTCACAGCAGTCACACCGACGGGGCGTCGTGTCGTGCGCCCGGCGCGCTGCCGACGGCTTTGCCTAGACTGGCTCCCGTGAGCACGGCTACCCGCGACATCTCATCGACCGGGACCATCCCGACACCGTACGAGGACCTGTTGCACCTCGTCATGGAGACGGGCACGCCGAAGGCCGACCGCACCGGAACCGGGACGCGCAGCCTCTTCGGCCGACAACTGCGCTTCGACCTCGCCGAGGGCTTCCCGCTGATCACCACCAAGAAGGTGCATCTGAAGTCGATCGTCTACGAGTTGCTGTGGTTCCTGCGCGGCGATTCCAACGTGCGATGGCTGCAGGAGCGCGGGGTGAGCATCTGGGACGAGTGGGCCGACGAGAACGGCGAGCTCGGACCCGTCTACGGCGTGCAGTGGCGGAGCTGGCCGACCCCATCGGGTGAGCACATCGACCAGATCGCGGCCGCCCTCGAGTTGTTGAAGACCAACCCGGATTCGCGCCGAAACATCGTGTCCGCATGGAATGTGGGGGAGATCCCACAGATGGCGCTGCCGCCCTGCCACGCGTTCTTCCAGTTCTACGTCGCCGACGGCAAACTGTCGTGCCAGCTGTATCAGCGCAGCGCCGACCTGTTCCTCGGCGTGCCGTTCAACATCGCGTCGTATGCGCTGCTGACCCACATGATGGCCCAGCAGGCGGGCCTCGAGGTGGGTGAGTTCGTGTGGACAGGCGGTGACTGCCACATCTATGACAACCACGTCGACCAGGTGACGCTGCAGTTGTCGCGCGAGCCGTACCCGTATCCGAAACTCGAGCTGCGCAAGCGGGATTCGATCTTCGATTACGACTACGACGACATCGCCATCGTCGACTACCAGTCCCATCCCGGGATCAAGGCCCCGGTGGCGGTGTGACGTCCGACCGCTCTCGGGTCGTCATCCCGCCGGTCGTCCGGCTGGTCTGGGCGCAGGGACGCGGAGGGGCGATCGGCCGGGACAACACGATCCCGTGGCGGGTCCCCGAAGATGTGGCGCGGTTCAAGGAACTGACGGTCGGGCACCCCGTCGTCATGGGCCGCCGGACCTGGGATTCGCTGCCGCCGCGCTTTCGGCCGCTGCCCGGCCGCACCAACGTCGTCGTGACCCGCAACGCGGAATGGTCGGCCGACGGCGCGACCGTCGCGCGATCGGTGGACGAGGCGGTGGACCTGGCCGGCGGTGAGCGGATCGGGGTCATCGGCGGTGGCGAGATCTACCGGCTGGCAATGGACTTCGCCACCGAGCTGTGTGTCACGGAGATCGATGTCGAGGTCGACGATGCGGACGCGTTCGCGCCGGAGATCACCGACGAGTGGGCAGTGGCGCAGCGCGGTGAGTGGCAGACCTCGACGAGCGGTATCGAGTATCGCTTCGTCGACTACCGGCGCGCCCGGCAGGCCTGATGGCGCGCGATCGCCTCTCGGTCGCGCAGGCGCGTCGAACTGCGTTGGCCGCGCAGGGTTTCGCCGACCGACGACCGGCCGCAGCACCCTCCATGACACATCTGAAGCGGGTGATCGGCCGGACGAGGCTGCTGCAGATGGACTCGGTGAACATCGCCGCGCGAGCCCACTTCATGCCCCTCTACTCCCGACTCGGTCCCTACGACCCAGACCTGCTGCACCGCGCTGCCTGGCAACCCGGACGTGGTCGTCGGCTGCTCGTCGAGTACTGGGCGCACGAAGCCGCGCTGATCCCGGTGTCGGACTGGCCGCTCTTCCGTTGGCGGATGGACGAGTTCGCCGAAGGTCGGTATCGGCACACGCGAGAGGTGCTGCGTCGCAACCGGTCTCTGGTCGATGACGTCCGGTCGGTGATCGAGACGGTCGGCGCCACCACGCCCCGCGCCATCGAAGCCGAGCTGGGCATCGAACGCGAACCCGGGGCGGCGGGCAGCTGGTGGCAGCGTGGCGAGGTCAAGCACCTGTGCGAGGCCATGTTCGCCGCCGGTGACTTGTCCGCCGTGCGCAACGGCAACTTCGTGCGCCACTACGACCTCACCGAACGGGTCGTGGGTCGCGACACCGTCGCGCTGCGACCCGGCCGTGCCGAGGCACACCGCGAGCTCGTCAGCCGGGCCGCGCAGGCGCTCGGTGTCGCGACCGTTGCCGATCTTGCGGACTACTACCGGATCCGCCCGGCCGATGCGCGGCCGGCGGTGGCCGAACTCGTCGAGAGCGGTGTACTGCACGAGATCTCCGTGGACGGTTGGCGTGATCCCGCCTACCTGGCAGCGGATGCACCGATGCCGCGCCGCATCGACGCCGCGGCGATCCTGTCACCGTTCGATCCGCTGGTCTTCTTCCGGCCGCGCGCCGAGCGGCTCTTCGGCTTCCACTACCGCATCGAGATCTATGTGCCCGAACACAAACGCGTGCACGGTTATTACGTGCTGCCGTACCTGCTGGGCACCGACATCGTCGCGCGTGTCGACCTGAAGGCCGATCGCAAGAACGCGACGCTGCTGGTGCTCGGGGCGTACTGCGAGCCGGGCCATTCCCGAGACGTCGTCGCCGGCCGGTTGTCCGCCGATCTGCGGACCTTCGCCGGCTGGCTCGGCCTCGACGGCGTCGAGGTGGCCGGGCGCGGTGACCTCGCGCCCGACCTGCAACGGATGATGCACGGCGGGTGAGGCGCGCCGGTTGATGCAATGCTGAAGATCGAGAGTTCACGACAGCGATGGGAGACGAAGCGATGACCGTGTCGTATGAGGGCAACGACTACCGATTGGTGATGTTCGATCTCGATGACACGTTGGCGGCGTCGAAGAGCCCGCTCGACGACACGATGGTCGAGCTCCTACGACGCATGCTCGACGTGAGCCTGGGCTGCATCATCTCCGGCGGCAACTTCACCCAGTTCGAAAAGCAGGTGCTCGCGCGACTCGGCACCTTCGACAGTGTCGAGAACCTCCACCTGATGCCGACGTGCGGGACGCAATACGTGCGATGGTCCGGAGGCGAGTGGGAGACGGTCTACGCCGAGTTCCTCACCGACGACGAGAAACGGCGCACCCTCGACGTGCTGGAGACCGGTGCTCGAGAACTCGGTCTGTGGGAGAGCGAGACGTGGGGTGACATCCTCGAGGACCGCGGCAGTCAGATCACCTTCAGCGCGCTGGGGCAGAAGGCGCCCGTCGATGCTAAGGCGGCCTGGGATCCCGACGGAGCCAAGAAGGAGTCGCTGCGTGCGTACGCCGCCGAGCGACTGCCGGATCTCGAGGTGCGTAGTGGAGGCTCGACGTCGGTGGACGTCACCAAGAAGGGCATCGACAAGGCGTACGGCGCGCTGAGGCTGATGGACATCCTCGGACTCAGCACCGACGACATCTTGTTCTTCGGCGACCGCCTCGACGAGGGCGGCAACGACTACCCGGTCAAGGCCCTCGGCATCACCTCGATCGCGGTCCACGGCTGGCCCGACACCCACGCCAAGCTGTCGGAGCTGCTCGACGGATCTCCCGCGTCGGACTCCTAGTCGACCGGCCCGCCCGCCGGGACGGCCCGCTGGGTGCCGTTCGCGACCCGGAAGGACTTCGCGTAGTACTGGCCCGATCGCGGATTGGTCTTGTCGTGCACGAAGTACCAGTCCATCTGCGTCGCCGCCGGCGTGACGGTCAGGACCGAGTAGCCGTGCGCGTCGAACTCGCTCCACCGCACATGGTGGTTGGTGGCGGCGAAGGCCGACGACACCGCGACCCCGGCGGTGTTGGCGGGTACGTCGAGCATGTCGTCGATGTTGGTCGATGTGACCGAGGTGCCGACCAGCTCGGTGGCCACGCTGCCGCCACCGGGATAGTTCGCGGGGTCGGCCGGGATGTCACACGCCCACGACGAGTGGATGTCACCGGTGATGAAGACGACGTTGTCGACGCGATTGCGCCGGAGCGTCTCCAGGAGGCGTCGACGCTCGGCCGCGTAACCGTCCCACTGGTCGGCGTTGTACGGGATTCCCTCGCGCGGGATTCCGAGCAGCGCGGTGACCGCCCCGGTCGTCCGCGGGTCCAGCGGAGGGATCAACACCGGGGCGATCATCACCGGGTTTCCGACGATCTTCCAGCGGGTCTCCGACGAGGTGAGGCCGTTGGTCAGCCACGACATCTGCGCCCGGCCGAGGATGGAGCGGGCCGGATCGTCGATCGCTGCCGACCGCGCGCTGACCTGGAGGTCACGGTACGAGCGCAGATCGAGCATGGACAGCTCGAGGAGACGGCCGAAGCGGAGCCTGCGGAAGAGGTGGCGGCCCGCGGTGTCGACGGCGGGGCGGATGGGCATCCACTCGGCGTAGGCGCGCAACGCCGCAGTGCGACGCGCGGTCCAGGACCCCTCGCCCGGTTGGTGGTTCTCCGCGCCGCCCTGCCACGAGTCGTTCGACGACTCGTGGTCGTCCCAGATGCAGATGAACGGCAGGTCTCGGTGCAGCGCGGCCAGATCGGGGTCGGTCTTGTACTGCGCGTGGCGCGTGCGGTAGTCGCGCAGCGTGATGATCTCGTGGCGGGGGTCGTGAGCCCGGACCGTTCCGGTCTTGCCGGTGTACCGGCCGGTTTCGTACTCGTAGAAGTAGTCGCCGAGGTGGACCACCGCGTCGAGTGCGGGCTGCGCGGCCAGATGGCGGTAGGCCGAGAAGTACCCGGCCTCCCAGTTGGCGCACGACACGACACCGAAACGGATCTTCGCGACGTCGGCGCCCGTCGCGGGGGCGGTGCACGTGCGCCCGACGGGTGACACCGCGCCGGCCGCCGGACCGGATACCACGGTGAATCGGTAGTGATATCGGGTCCGCGGGCTCAGACCGGTCGCGTCGACCTTCACCGTGTGGTCGGAGTCGGCCGAGGTGCGGGTCTCGCCCGACGCCGCGACCGAGGAGAAACCGGCGTCACGGGCGATCTCCCACCGGACCAGACTCTCGGGGCCGATCCCGGACCCGGGCCCTGCCGCCGGGATCGGGGTGATGCGGGTCCAGAGGATGACGGCGTTCGGAAGTGGATCGCCCGATGCGACGCCGTGGCGGAAAACATGAGCGGGCCCGGACCGTGGGGGTCCGGATCCCGGCGACCGCGGGGCGCCATGGGCGACGGCCGCGGGAGCGGCGAGCGTCGTCCCGGTCACGACCGCGCCGGTACGCAGGAAATCGCGTCGCGTCGTCATCGTATCCAACCCCCGGTACTCGCCCACGCCTGCAGGGACTGTACCGCGGGGGCGGCCCGGGGCGCGCGGTACTGCACGCCGGGCGGAGCCCGGAGGTGCGGTATCGAAGCGGTGGGGGAGAATCGGAGACCGCAGGGCACGCGGACGTGTGGCCGGGACGTGAGGGACGACAGGAGACATGCGTGTCCGAATTGGTGCCGCTGAAGGTGCAGATGGTGGCGATGACCCAGTTCACCCCGCCGGAGGACGTGCCGTGGAGCACCGACGCCGAGGGCGGTGAGGCGCTGGTCGAGTTCGCCGGGCGGGCGTGCTATCAGAGCTGGGACAAGCCCAACCCCCGAACCGCCTCCAACGCCGGCTACCTGCGGCACATCCTCGAGGTCGGCCACCTGTCGCTGCTCGAGCACGCGTCGGTGACCTTCTACATCAGCGGCATCTCGCGCTCGTGCACTCACGAACTGATCCGGCACCGGCATTTCTCGTACTCACAACTGTCGCAGCGGTTCGTGCCCGAGCACGACTCCAATGTCGTCGCACCGCCGGCGATCGTGGGGGATCCCGAGCTCGAGGACCTGTTCACCGCGGCGACCGACGCGAGCCGGGCGGCCTACACCGAACTCCTCGCGGCGCTCGAGGCGAAGTTCGCCGATGTGCCCAACGCCATCCTGCGTCGGAAACAAGCACGTCAGGCTGCTCGTTCCGTTCTGCCGAACGCCACCGAGACCAAGATCGTCGTCACCGGGAACCACCGGGCCTGGCGACACTTCGTCGGCATGCGTGCCACGGAGCACGCCGATGTCGAGATCCGGCAGTTGGCGGTGGAATGCCTACGCCAGTTGATGCGAGTGGCGCCCACCGTCTTCGGAGATTTCGAGATCGGCACACTGGCCGACGGGACCGAGGTCGCGACCTCACCATTCGTGCTGGAAGGGTGAGGATCGTCACGGACAGGGAGGCGGTAGCCTTGAGCACCATGAACGCAGTCCAGGAACCGCTGCACGAGCATCCCTTCGGGACGAACGTGGTTGCGATGGTCACCCCCTTCCACCCGGACGGAAGCCTCGATCTGGACAAGGCCGCCGTCCTCGCCGACCACCTGGTGTCGAAAGGCTGTGACGGGCTGGTCGTGTCCGGTACCACCGGCGAGTCGCCGACCACCACCGTGCCCGAGAAGCTCGAGCTGCTGCGGGTCGTCCTCGACGCGGTCGGCGACCGGGCCCGGATCACCCAGGGCGCAGGCAGTTACGACACCGCCGAGAGCGTCCGGTTCGCGATCGAGTCCGAGAAGATCGGCGCGCACGCACTCCTCGTCGTGACCCCGTACTACTCGAAGCCGCCGCAGGCGGGCCTGCTCGCGCACTTCCGGACCGTCGCCGACGCCACCGCGTTGCCGGTCCTGCTCTACGACATCCCACCGCGATCGGTGGTCCCGATCGCCAACGAGACCATGCTGGCCCTCGCCGAGCACCCGAACATCCGCGGCGTCAAGGACGCGAAGGGTGATCTGCACTCGGCGGCCGGTCTGATAGCGACCACCAGTCTGGAATACCTGTCCGGCGAGGACGCACTCAACCTGCCCTGGCTGTCGATCGGTGCCACCGGGTACGTCAGCGTCATCGGGCACCTGGTCCCGGATCGTCTGCGGGACATGCAGATCGCCGTCGAGAAGGGTGACCTCCATGCGGCTCGGGCGATCAACACCTCCATGCTCCCGCTCGTGAACGCCATGGGGCGGCTCGGCGGGGTCACGATGGTCAAGGCCGCACTGCGCATCCTCGGGCTGGAGGTCGGCGATCCCCGCCTGCCGCAGGTCCCCGCGAATCCGGTGCAGATCGAACAACTGATCGTGGATCTCCGGGCGGCAGGTGTGCTGGTCTGATGACGGACAACGACAACACCGGCCCCGACGCCGGCAACGCCCGCCCCCGAACCCGACGCCGGGCGGCCGGCCGCAAGGCAGGCCCACCCAGTCCACCGCCCGTCGAGCCCACCCCGACCGCCGAGCCCACCCCGACCGCCGAGCCTGTCGAGGCGCAACCGGTCGCCCGGGAACGCCGCCGGGAGCGAGCCGAGCGGACCGGATCGGAGCAGAAGTCCGACGCGGCGTCGCCGAAGCACGCGGCCAAGCGTCCGGCGAACCCCGCGTCGAACACCCGCCGCCCTCGTCACGAGCGCGGGGATGCGCGCGGTGGCCGTCGCCCCGAGCCGGCGACCCCGGCGCCCGTCGATCGACTGGGCACGCCGCGACGATTGCCCAAGGGCGGTCTGCGTGTGGTGGCGCTCGGCGGCATCGGCGAGATCGGCCGCAACATGACCGTCTTCGAGTACAACGGTCGTCTGCTGATCGTCGACTGCGGTGTGCTGTTCCCGGAGGACGCCCAACCAGGCGTCGATCTGATCCTCCCGGACTTCCGCTACATCGAAGATCGCATGGACGACGTCGACGCGGTGATCCTGACCCACGGTCACGAAGACCACATCGGCGCCCTGCCGTTCCTGCTCCGGTTGCGCAGCGACATCCCGGTGATCGGCGCGAAGTTCACGCTCGCCCTCGTCGAGGCGAAATGTCGTGAGCACCGGCTGCGGCCGAACCTCGTCGAGGTGATCGAGGGCCAGAAGACCTCGCACGGACCGTTCGAGTGCGAGTACTTCGCGGTCAACCATTCGATCCCCGATGCGCTCGCCGTCGCGATCCGCACTCCGGCCGGCGTCGTGCTGCACACCGGCGACATCAAGCTCGATCAGCTCCCGCTCGACGGCCGTCTGACCGATCTCGCCGGTTTCAGCCGCCTCGGCGACGAGGGCGTCGACCTGTTCTTGGTGGACTCGACCAACGCCGAGGTGCCCGGCTTCGTGACCCCGGAGCGTCAGATCGGCGGGGTGCTCGATCAGGTCATCGGCAAGGCCAAGCAGCGGGTCATCGTGGCCTCGTTCGCCAGTCACGTGCACCGCATCCAGCAGATCATCGACGTCGCGCACACCCACAATCGTCGGGTCACCTTCGTCGGCCGTTCGATGGTGCGCAACATGCAGATCGCGCAGGACCTCGGCTACCTGTCGGTGCCCGACGGCGTCGTCGTCGATCTCGACACCGCGGCGAGCCTGCCGGACCATCGCGTCGTGCTGATCTCGACCGGGTCGCAGGGCGAGCCGCTGTCGGCGCTCTCGCGGATGGCCCGCGGGGAGCACCGGCAGATCAACATCCGGGCCGACGATCTCGTCGTGCTCGCATCGTCACTCATCCCCGGCAACGAGAACTCGGTGTTCGCCGTTGTCAACGGTCTGGCCAAGCGCGGCGCGACCGTCATCACCCAGCAGAGCGCGAAGGTGCACGTCTCGGGGCACGCCTCGGCCGGCGAGTTGCTCTACCTCTACAACGCGGTGCGCCCGTCGAATGCGATGCCGGTGCACGGCGAATGGCGGCACCTGCGCGCCAACGCGGCGCTCGC
Source organism: Gordonia sp. NPDC058843 (assembly GCF_042743165.1). NCBI lineage: Bacteria > Bacillati > Actinomycetota > Actinomycetes > Mycobacteriales > Gordoniaceae > Gordonia > Gordonia sp. NPDC058843. Next base: position 160,668 of record NZ_JBHYNC010000001.1, on the reverse strand, counting down.
GGTCGCGACCGGCGTGCCCGAGGATCGGGTCGTCCTCGCCGAGGACGGCGTCGTCGTCGACCTCGTCGACGGTCGCGCCGACATCGTCGGGCGGGTTCCGGTGGGTCACGTCTACGTCGACGGCCTCTCGGTCGGCGACGTCGGAGAGTCGACCCTCTCCGAACGTCTGGTACTCGGTGAGGGCGGCTTCATCGCCATCACGGTGGCGGTCGACGTGACGACCGGCCGTGCGGTGAGCACTCCCGAGATCTCGGGTCGCGGATTCTCCGACGATCCCGACGCGCTCAAGGAGGCGGCGAACATCGTCAACCAGACGCTCGATTCGCTGGCTGCCGAGGGCGTCACCGACACGCACCGGATCGCTCAGGGGATCCGCCGTGCCGTGGGGCGCTGGGTCTCGGCCGCCTACCGCCGTCGTCCGATGATCGTGCCGACCGTGATGGCAGTGGGGGACTGACCGGTCTCAAGGAACGGATTCCCGGCGATGTCGCTACGGTGGTCGGGTGACCGGTGCGCAGAACGAACGAGCAGCTCTCGTCGAGACCCTGACGAAGGTGGGCCCCGACGCCCCCACCCTGTGTGAGGGCTGGACCACCCGAGATCTGCTGGCCCATCTCGTCGTCCGAGAGCGGCGACCCGACACGGGGCCGGGCATCCTCATCCCCGCCTTCGCCGGCCACACCGAGAAGGTGCGAGCCCAGGCGACGTCGAAGGACTGGGATTCCCAGCTCGCCCTGCTCGCCTCGGGACCGCCCGTCTTCTCACCGTTCAAGCTGGTCGACCGGTTCGCCAATCTGGCCGAGATGTTCGTCCACCACGAAGACGTGCTGCGTGGCGGCGCCGATCCCGACGGTCCATGGACCCCGCGGGCGCTCACCCCGGAACTCGAGGCAGAGCTCCGGACTCCGGCGAAGTCGATGGGCAGGATGACGCTCAAGAAGGTCCCGGCACGGGTGACCCTGCGTACCCCGGACGGCGAGGATCTCGTGACCGCGGGATCGGGTGAGGAGGTCGTCGTCACCGGTCGGGTCGGCGAGCTGGTCCTGTTCGCCTTCGGTCGGTCGCCCGTCGACGTCACGTTCTCCGGCGACGCGGCGGCCATCACCGGTGTCCGAGAGAGCTCGCGGGGCCTGTAGAGCGGTCACAACTTCGACACGCACCCCGTTGTCGGTGTTGCCCGTGTGACTGATGTGACCCCTGCCCACTAGTCTGTCGGTATGGCTTCGAAGGCAAGCACGGGTACACGCGCGTCCGCCTCGCGCGGCGCCGCTGGTTCCACACGCGGTGGTTCGGCGCGCAAAGGCTCCACCCAGGGGAATTCGGCCGGGAGCCGGCGCTCGACAAGCAGTGGTGCAAAGAGCAGTGGCGCCAAGAGCGGTGGTGCGAAGAGCGGTTCGGCGAAGTCCGGTGGGTCGACAAGAACCAAGGCCGGGGGAGCGCGGAGCGGTTCCCGATCCACCGCCCGGTCGGCGACCGCGTCACCCCGCGGTCGCGGCGCGTCGGCTCCCGCCGAGTCGGTGGACCTGCATCGTCGGTCCGTCGCCGCGGCCGGGGCGTCCGCGGTGGGCAAGGGCATCGGTGCCGGATGGTCGCTGTTCGCCCGCGGAGTCGGCAGTGCTGCCCGGGCGGGCTCGGGCGTCGGACGTGGACCACGCACAGAAGCGGTCGGGGAGTTCGACGATGTCGACGAGGCCGACCCGGACGACGACCTGTTCGACGACGAGTCCGGGTCAGGTGATCGCGGTGCTCCCCGCGCCGGTGGGCACAGCCATCGACGTGACGGGATCGCGCTCGGGCTCCTGGCCTTCGGTCTGCTCGTCGGCGCCAGCGTCTGGTTCGGTGCGGCGGGTCCGGTGGGCGCCTTCATCGAGGCCCTCATCCGTGCCGTCATCGGGGCCGCGGCCGTGCTCGTGCCCATCGGTCTCCTCGCACTCGCCGTCGTCCTGATGCGCAGGCCTGCCGCCCCCGAGCGACGTGGGCGTTACCTCGCGGGCGGGTTCCTGGTGGCGCTGCCGTTGCTCGGCCTGATGCACCTCGTCAGTGGTGCGCCGGTGGATCTTCCCGGCCGCTCCGATGCGGCCGGATTCGTCGGCTTCGCGGTCGGCACGCCGTTGACCGCTGGTGTCACGGCCTGGGTATCGGTGCCGATCCTGTTGCTGTGCATGGCATTCGGCGTGCTCATTCTCAGTGGTCGAACAGTCCGCGAGGTCGTCGACGCGGCCGCGGGCTACCTCGGTCTCGGCATCGGGCACGGCGGCGCCTACTCGGATGACGCCTCCTGGGACGACGAGGCGTGGGACACCGACGCCGAGAACTACGACGATCCCGACTTCGGCGATCCTGACTTCGGCGATCCTGCTGATGCCGAGGCACACGACGAGCCGGACCCATGGGATTCCGGCGCGTTCGATTCGCGGTCCCGCCGTCGGCCGTACTCGTCGAACCCGTACGACAACTACCCGCCGGACTCGGCACCCGCCCGAACCTCGGGGCGGACGTCGCGCCGCACACCCGCTGACGTCGCCGACCTCGCCCCGCTTGAGGAGGCCGTCACCGAGAACCTCGCAGATGCCCCCGGGTACGCCACCGACCAGGTCACCGAGGTGATCGCGCCGAGCCCGCGAACGCGTGCCACCCCCGCACGTCCGGCAGCCGCCCGGCCGACGCCGCGCCCCGAACCCGAACCGGCCTTCGACGACGACGAGGAGACGTTCGTCCCGTCGGATCCGGCCGCCGAGGGCGACTATCTGCTGCCGCCGCCCGATCTGCTCATCGAGGGCGATCCGCCCAAGATGGGCAGCAGCGCCAACGACGACATGATCGACCGGATGACCGGCGTGCTCGAGCAGTTCAAGATCGATGCCGCCGTCACCGGGTACACCCGCGGGCCGACCGTCACGAGGTACGAGATCGAGCTCGGCCCGGGAGTGAAGGTCGAGAAGATCACCGCGCTGCAGCGCAACATCGCCTACGCCGCGGCAACCGACAACGTTCGTCTGCTCGCACCGATCCCCGGCAAGTCCGCGGTCGGAATCGAGGTCCCCAACTCCGACCGGGAGATGGTCCGGCTGGCCGATGTGCTCAATTCACCGTCGACCCGTAAAGACAAGCACCCGTTGGTGATCGGCCTCGGCAAGGACATCGAGGGCGATTTCGTCAGCGCGAACCTGGCGAAGATGCCGCACCTGCTCGTCGCCGGTTCGACGGGGTCGGGCAAGTCGAGCTTCGTCAACTCGATGCTCGTGTCGCTGCTCAGCCGCGCGACCCCCGATCAGGTGCGGATGATCCTCATCGACCCGAAGATGGTCGAACTCACCCCGTACGAGGGAATCCCGCACCTGATCACGCCGATCATCACGCAGCCGAAGAAGGCCGCAGCGGCCCTCGCATGGCTCGTCGAGGAGATGGAACAGCGGTACCAGGACATGAAGGCGTCGCGGGTCCGTCACATCGACGACTTCAACTCGAAGGTCCGGTCGGGTGACATCACCACACCGCTGGGCAGCGAACGCGTCTACAAGCCGTATCCGTACATCCTCGCCATCGTCGACGAGCTCGCCGACCTCATGATGACCGCGCCCCGCGACGTCGAGGACGCGATCGTGCGGATCACCCAGAAGGCGCGTGCCGCCGGCATCCACCTGGTGCTCGCGACGCAGCGTCCGTCGGTCGACGTCGTCACCGGTCTGATCAAGACCAACGTGCCGTCGCGACTGGCGTTCGCGACCTCGTCGCTCACCGACTCCCGCGTCATCCTGGACCAGCCGGGCGCCGAGAAGCTGATCGGTATGGGCGACGGACTGTTCCTGCCCATGGGTGCCAACAAGCCGATCCGCATGCAGGGCGCCTACATCACCGACGAGGAGATCGCGGCGGTCGTCGACTTCTCCAAGGAGCAGGCCGAGCCGGAGTACACCGAGGGTGTCACCGCGGCGAAGGCGGGGGACAAGAAGGACATCGACAGCGACATCGGCAACGATCTCGACGATCTCCTGCAGGCCATCGAGCTGGTGGTGTCGAGCCAGTTCGGGTCGACCTCGATGCTGCAGCGCAAGCTGCGGGTCGGCTTCGCCAAGGCCGGGCGGCTGATGGACCTGATGGAGACCCGTGGGGTGGTGGGACCCAGCGAGGGTTCCAAGGCCCGCGAGGTGCTCGTCAAGCCGGACGATCTCGCAGGGGTGATCGCCTCGATCACCGGCGGTGGAGACGAAGCGGACGGTTCCGACAGTTGAGGTAGCCCTCTGAGCTGGGGTTTCTGCGGAATCCCGATTGTCTGTATTAGGGTGGCCGAAGATCCATGAGGGGAGTATCCCCAAAGCGGCGTCTCCGTCAATACGGTCACGACCCGCACGGTGCCTATCATCGTCGCGGCCGTGCCCCGGAGCGTCGGCCCCCGTTCGGTGGGAGAGACCTCTGGCTCGTCAGCTCATGCTGCCTGCTGGAGGTTTGTTGTGGATGTGTCCCTGTCCGTATGGCTGATCACCTGTGCGGTGATCGTCGGACTGTTCGTGTTCGACTTCTTCACCCACGTGCGCGTGCCCCACGCTCCGTCGCTCAAGGAGTCGGGAATCTGGTCGGCGATCTACATCGGATTCGCCATCATCTTCGGTCTCTTCGTCTGGTGGAACTGGGGTTCCACCTTCGGCGGTGAGTACTTCGCCGGTTACGTCACCGAGAAGGCGCTCTCGGTGGACAACCTGTTCGTCTTCGTCATCATCATGGCCAAGTTCGCGGTGCCCAAGGAGTACCAGCAGAAGGTCCTGCTGCTCGGCATCCTGATGGCACTGGTCATGCGCGGTCTCTTCATCGCTGTCGGCGCGGCCGCGATCAACGCCTACAGCTGGGTCTTCTACCTGTTCGGCGCGTTCCTGATCTTCACCGCCGTCAAGCTGCTCCGCGAGAGCGATGACCCGGTCGAGCACGAGGAAGACCGCGAGACCCGCCTCGAACGATTCGTCAAGCGCTACCTGCGCACGCACGACTCCTATGACCGCGACAAGCTGTTCACCCGCGTCAACGGCAAGCGCCTCGCGACACCGATGCTGATGGTCCTCATCGTGATCGGCTTCACCGACGTGCTGTTCGCGCTGGACTCGATCCCCGCGATCTACGGTCTCACCTCGGAGCCGTACCTGGTGTTCACCGCCAACGCGTTCGCCCTGATGGGTCTGCGTCAGCTCTTCTTCCTCATCGGTGGCCTGCTCGACCGCCTGGTGTACCTGTCCATCGGCCTGTCGATCATCCTGGCGTTCATCGGCGTCAAGCTGGTTCTCCACGCCCTGCACGAGAACACCCTGGGCTTCATCAACGGCGGCGAGCATGTCGCCGTCCCCGAGATCTCGACCGGGCTGTCGTTGTCGGTGATCCTGGGTGTCCTGGTGATAACGACGGTGGCCAGCCTCATCAAGAGTCGAGGGACCGCCAAGACGTCGGAGGTCGAGTCCGGCAAGGACTCGACCGACGCCCCCGCGCCGAAGTCGAAGGACGTCTGACCGTCCGAACCGACCGCGCCGGCGGGTGGACGTGGGGTCAGGCCGGGAACGGCCCGAACACCTGGGTCCACTCGTCGATGCGGATGGCGTCCACGGCCTGATGTGCCTGGAACGGATCATTGGCGAGGAACGCCTCCGCCGCCTCCAGATCGGCTGCGCGGATGACGATGAGCGCACCCGACCCGTCGGGGTACGGACCGGCGATCAGCACGTTGCCCGCCGAGTGCTCTTCGGCGAGCCACTCGCGGTGTAGGGGGCGATGCTCGTCCCGGAGAGCGGCCTTGGCGGGACGGTAGGTGTACTGCACGGCGAAGAACGGCATGATCACTCCTGCTCGATGGTTGCCAGCATCCGGGTGTTCCCCAAGGTGTTGGGTTTGACATAACTGAGGTCGAGGAATTCCGCCACGCCCGTGTCGTAGGACCGGCACATCTCCTCGAACACCTCGCGCGTGACGGGGGTGCCCTCGATCTCGGCGAAACCGTGCCGCGCGAAGAAGCTCGTCTCGAAGGTCAGCACGAAGACCCGGGAGAGCTGGAGCTCGCGTGCGACCGCCATGAGCCGGTCGACGAGGAGGTGGCCGATCCCGCGCCCGGCGTGGGCATTGTCGACCGCGACGGTGCGCACCTCGCCGAGGTCGGCCCAGAGTACGTGCAGCGCACCGCAACCGACGACCAGGCCGTCGGCGTCGGCCACCCAGAACTCCTGGACGGACTCGTAGAGCGTGACGAGATTCTTCTCCAGGAGGATCTTGCCGGCGTACTGGTCGATCAGTTCTTTGATCCGGGGGACGTCGGAGGTGCGCGCACGACGGATGACGACGTGGTCGGCGGGGGACATGGGAGATCAGCTTAGTCCTGTCCTCGCCGGGTGCTGTCCACACCGACGCGCCGGCGCGGAGCCGACCTGTCCACCACGCCCGCCCGGCCTGCCGATACCCTGATGGGCGTGTATATGAGAACCGCCCTGAACTGCGGCACGACGCCGCGATCGGGGGCGAGCTCATGACCGACCGCATCAGGCGGGCCGTCGACGAGAAGGGCATCGCCAACGTCGGCCGCGGGCCCGACCACATCACCGACCCGGTGGACCCGGTTCCGGTGGTCAACATCGCCAATGCGCTCACCGTGTTCCGGATCGTCCTGGTGCCGGTGTTCCTCGTGGCGCTGTTCATCGATTCGGGTGAATCGACGCTCTGGCGCACGGTCGCGACGATCGTGTTCGGTGTCGCGGCGCTGACCGATCGCTACGACGGGATGATCGCCCGTCAGCGCGGCCTGATCACCGACTTCGGGAAGCTCGCCGACCCGATCGCCGACAAGGCACTCATCGGTGGCGCACTCGTCGGGCTGTCGATCCTCGGCATCCTGCCGTGGTGGGTCACCGTCGTCATCGTCGCCCGCGAGGTGTGGGTGACCGCCCTGCGGTTCTGGGTGTTGCGGCACAAGGTCATCCCGGCCAGCCGCGGCGGCAAGCTGAAGACCCTGCTGCAGGCGCTCGCCATCGGTCTCTATCTGCTCCCGATGGGCGGTCCGTGGCAACTCGCCGCCGACATCCTGATGGGACTGGCGGTGGTGGTGACGATCTACACCGGGTTGGACTACACCTGGCAGGCGGTCAAGGTCCGGTCCGATCGCGACGAACCGCCATCTCGGTCGTCGACGTCGCACCGACCTGCTGTGGGAGGAACCGGCGGCGGTCGCTGACTTCGACTATCGTCGACCAGACGGTGCTGCGGAAGCCCATCGGTGCTGCGGGAACTCGCTGCAGCTGCGAAGCGTTGGGTAGGGCAGCAGGCGCGCCGCCGGTCAGGCGGACGCCCGGAATGTCGGCACGGCCGAGATGTTCAGTAGGGAGGAGACTCGATGGCGATGCTCTTACGCGAGGCGCTCGGCGACAGCCTGCGTCGGGTCCGCACACAGCAGGGCCGGACACTGCGTGAGGTGTCCACCGGTGCGCGGGTGAGTCTGGGGTACCTCTCGGAAGTCGAACGTGGTCAGAAGGAGGCGTCGAGCGAGTTGCTCGCCGCGATCTGCGACGCGCTCGACGTGGAGATCGCCGACCTGCTCCTCGAGGTCGGCAGCGCCATGCGCCCGGCCGGTGCCGAGCCGGTCGTGGTCGGGGCCCAGTCGATGGCCGACGGCGCAGACGCCGCCGAGGCCGGGCTGACCGCCACCAAGGTCGTCATCCCCGCACCCGGCCGGCGTGATGCGACGGCTCTCGCGGCTGCCTGATCCCTGTGCGTCCGCAAGGACGCCGAACACACCATCCGAACGACACCGATTCACCGGGGACTCGCAGACGCTAGATTGGTCACCAGAGTTCTCAGACCCCTGAATGGAGTACGACGAGCATGGCGAACCCGTTCGTGAAGTTGTGGCGCTACCTCTCAGCACTCGGCAACGCGAAGATCGACGAGCACGCTGACCCGAAGGTCCAGATCCAGCAGGCGATCGAGGACGCCCAGCGGCAGCATCAGGCACTGTCGCAGCAGGCGGCCTCGGTCATCGGTAACCAGCGTCAGCTCGAGATGAAGCTGAATCGGCAGCTCGAGGACATCGAGCGGTTGCAGGCCAACACGCGTCAGGCGCTGACCCTGGCCGACCAGGCCGCTGCCGCGGGCGACACCCAGAAGGCCACCGAGTACACCAACGCCGCAGAGGCGTTCGCGGCGCAGCTCGTGACCGCCGAGCAGAGTGTCGAAGACCTCAAGTCCCTGCACGACCAGTCGCTGCAGGCCGCCGATCAGGCCAAGAAGGCTGTCGAGCGCAACGCGATGATCCTGCAGCAGAAGCTGTCCGAGCGCTCCAAGCTGCTCAGCCAGCTCGAGCAGGCAAAGATGCAGGAGCAGGTCTCGGCTTCGCTGAACCAGATGAGCGAACTGTCGGTGCCCGGCAACACGCCGAGCCTGGACCAGGTCCGCGACAAGATCGAGCGGCGCTACGCGAATGCGCTCGGTTCGGCTGAGCTGGCCAAGAACTCGGTTCAGGGCCGCATGCAGGAAGTCGAGCAGGCCGGCGTCCAGATGGCCGGGCACTCTCGCCTCGAGCAGATCCGCGCCAGCATGCGCGGTGACGCGCTGCCCTCTGCCGGTGCCACCACGCCCGGCCTGCAGAAGCCTGCGACCCAGGCCGCGCCGCCGACCACCGAACCGCCCCAGCAGAATTGACGCGGCGGAACTGACGCCTCATGCACGCGTGCCCGTCGGCCCCGTGCGCGTCGCGATAGTCGCGGGTTCCGACGCCGGGCACGCGTTCCCGGCCTTTGCACTGGCCGAACGTCTTCGCGCGGCCGGTGACGAGCCGGTCGTGTTCACCTCGCTCGGATGGGCGGACGCCGCGCGCCGCCGGGGCATCGAGGTCGCCGATCTCCCGGGATTGCGCGCCGAGGACTCCGACGACGACACCGACGCGGGCGCCAAGCTCAGCGCACGCGCCGCGCGTATGGCGCAGCAACTCGCCGCGCCGCTGCGGGCTGCCGGGACCGAACTGGTGGTCTCTGACGTCATCACCGTGGGCGGTGGCTGGGCGGCCCAGCTGTGCGGCCTACCGTGGATCGAACTGTCTCCGCATCCGCTGTACCGGCCGTCCCGAGGGCTCCCGCCGATCGGCTCCGGGCTCGAACCGGGCCGCGGCCTCGGTGGTCGTCTCCGCGACACGCTGATGCGCGCCGCGACCGCGTCGTCCATCCGGCAGGGCGTGCGGCAGCGGGAGATCGCCCGACGTTCGATCGGGCTCGGCGGCCTCGACGCGGCACCGTCGGCGCGTCTGGTCGCCACCCTGCCCGGTCTCGAGGTCCCGCGTCCCGACTGGCCGGCGGATGCGCACCTCGTCGGACCGCTGGTGTGGGAACCGACCGACGAGGTCTTCTCCGTGCCACCCGGCGATCGTCCCCTCGTCGTCGTCGCACCGTCGACGGCGCAGACCGGCGCCGCCGACATGCTCGCGGTGGCCCTCGCTGCGTTGTCGCCCGCCTCGCTGGGCAGGACGGTACGGGTGGTGGTCTCGGGGCTCGACGACCCCGACGACGCCGATGTCGCACGGTTCGACGGTGAGCTGATCGCTGCCGGCCGGGGCAGGCAGGACGAGGTGCTCGCGCAGGCAGACCTGCTGATCTGTGGTTCCGGGCACGGAATCCTCGCCAAGGCGATGCTGGCGTCGGTGCCGGTCGTCGCGGTGCCCGGTGGCGGCGACCAGTGGGAGCTCGCCACTCGTATCCGGCGCGCAGGCGCGGGTCGGGTCGTGCGCCCGGTCACGACGGACGCCGTCGTCGAAGCCGTGTGCGCGGTCCTGGACGATCCGGCGTATTCACGTGCGGCCCGCGCGATCGGGGACTCGGTGACCGACGTCGTCGACCCGGTTGCCGTCGTGCGTCGTGTCCTGGCGGCGTCACCTAGGCTGGATTCGTGCGTCTGACCGAGTTCACCGAGCTGATGACCGCCGAATTCGGTGTGCCCTCGATGGATTCGATCCTGTCCGATCACATCCTGATCGAGGTCGGCGGACGCACCGGTGCACAGGCGATCGACGACGGGGTCGACCCGCGCGACGTCTGGGTCGCGATCTGTCGCGACTTCGATGTACCGCGCCACCGCTGGTGACACGCGTCCGCGTGTCACACTTGCCATCGAACAGGTGTTCGTTCATTCTGGTGGCCAGAGGCAACATCAGACGGAACCACACGGGCCGTGTCTGCGTCTGAAGAGATGTCGGACCCACCGGCTACCTTTTTCACATGAACGCCCGGACCGCACAGACCGCCCGCCGGAAATCCGGCCCACAACCGAGGAGAACTCCCATGGCACCTGCGCCCCAAGACCGCGAGAAGGCTCTCGACCTCGCCCTCGCGCAGATCGACAAGAACTTCGGCAAGGGCTCGGTGATGCGGCTCGGTGAAGAGACCCGGCAGCCGATCGAGGTCATCCCGACCGGTTCGATCGCGCTCGACGTCGCGCTCGGAATCGGCGGTCTGCCCCGTGGCCGCGTCGTCGAGATCTACGGTCCGGAGTCCTCGGGTAAGACCACGGTGGCACTGCACGCCGTCGCCAATGCCCAGGCCAACGGCGGCCTCGCCGCCTTCATCGATGCCGAGCACGCGCTCGACCCCGACTACGCCGCCAAGCTCGGTGTCGACACCGACGCGCTCTTGGTGTCCCAGCCCGACACCGGTGAGCAGGCTCTCGAGATCGCCGACATGCTGATCCGTTCGGGCGCTCTGGACATCCTGGTGATCGACTCGGTTGCCGCACTGGTGCCCAAGGCCGAGATCGAGGGCGAGATGGGCGACAGCCATGTCGGCCTGCAGGCCCGCCTGATGAGTCAGGCGCTCCGCAAGATGACCGGTGCGCTCAGCCAGTCCAAGACCACCGCGATCTTCATCAACCAGCTGCGCGAGAAAATCGGCGTCATGTTCGGTACGCCCGAGACCACCACGGGCGGTAAGGCTCTCAAGTTCTACTCGTCGGTGCGTCTCGACGTCCGGCGTATCGAGACCCTCAAGGACGGTACCGACGCGGTCGGTAACCGCACCCGTGTCAAGGTCGTCAAGAACAAGGTCGCGCCGCCGTTCAAGCAGGCCGAGTTCGACATCCTCTACGGCCACGGCATCAGCAAGGAAGGCTCGCTGATCGACATGGGCGTCGCGGAGGGCTTCATCCGCAAGTCCGGGTCGTGGTTCACCTACGAAGGTGATCAGCTCGGCCAGGGCAAGGAGAACGCCCGCAAGTTCCTGCTCGAGAACGTCGACATCCGCGACGAGGTCGAGAAGAAGATCAAAGAGAAGCTGGGCATCGGCGCGACCGTCGACGCCGACGACATCGCGCCCGCCCCAGTTGAGTTCTGAGCAGTCGGATTCTGAGGTAGAGGGCGAGTTCGGGTAGACAGTGAACGAGGCATCGGACCCCGAGCAGACGCGCAGACGTCGGGACAGTGATCCCGACCGCAAGGGACCCAGCGCATGGGACTCGGCGCTGCGACTGCTCGGGGTCCGTGCGCGTTCGTGTCAGGAGATGCGAGAACGGTTGACGCGCAAGGGTTTCGAGCCCGATGTGGTCGACGAGGTGATGGAGCGCCTCGAGCGGCACAACCTGCTCGACGACGAGGAGTTCGCCTCCGAGTGGGTGCGGTCCCGGCACCTCAATTCCGGCAAGGGCCGCGTCGCGTTACGGCACGAACTCCGCACCAAGGGTGTCGACGAATCGATCATCGCCGAGGCTCTCGCCGACATCGACCCCGATGACGAACGTGAGATCGCGTCGGGCCTGGTGGCCCGCAAACTCACGCCCTCGGTTGTCGACCGCATCGGCGACGACCGCGCCGAGCGCGACAAGGCGATGCGTCGGCTCGTCGGGATGCTGGTGCGGCGCGGCTATTCCCAGTCCCTGGCGTTCGACGTCGTCGGCGAGGCGCTCAGCGCGCTCCGCAGCGGCTGAGCGCCGGGCCGGCCTCACTTTCCGGTCGGCAGGTTCTCCGACGCGGCGAGCTCGGTCGCTTCCGGGTCCGCGTCCGGCGCGGACGACCGGCGCCCCTGCCGGAGACGGCGTTCGAGGGCGGTGGCGAAGGTCGAGAGCCCGAAGTTGATCAGGATCATGATGATGGCGACGACGATCAGTGCCGGGATGTAGTTGCCGTAGCGCGACGCCGAGAGCAACCCACTGCGCACCACCTCGGAGTAGCCGATGATGTAGCCCAGCGCACTGTCCTTCAACGCCACGACCATCTGCGAGATCAGCGCGGGCATCATCGCGGTGATCGCCTGCGGCAGAAGGACGATGCGCATCATCTGGCTCTTGCGCAGGCCCAGCGACATCGACGCCTCGGTCTGGCCTTTGGGGAGCGAGTTGATACCCGATCGCAGGATCTCGGCCATGACCGACCCGTTGTACAGGGTCAGGCCGGTGACGACGGCCGCGAAGGCCAGCGCCGACGACGGGAAGATGCCGTAGATGGCGAACAGGAACCAGGTGAACACCATCAGGATCAGCACCGGGATCGCCCGGAAGACCTCGACGAACAGACCCGCGAGCGAACGCACCCAGAGATGCTCGGACAGACGGCCGATGCCGAGCACTGCACCGAGCAGCAGCGACAGTACGATCGACACCGCCGCGGCCGCCAGGGTTCGCCACAGGCCGGGCAGGATGTAGCCGGTCCAGGTGCTCCACGTGACGAACGGCGACCACTTCTCGGCGGTGAACTGCTCGTTGGCGGCGAGGATGGCGATCACGTAGATCGCGACAGCACCCAGGATCGCGAGGAAGGCGATCGCCAGCAGGCGGTTCCGGGCCCGGGCGCGGGGTCCCGGCGCGTCGTACAGGACCGTCGAGTCGGCACTCATCGTTTCACCGCCAGTCGCTTGGCGAGGTAACCGAAGACGGCGCCCTCGCTGAGTGTGATGATCATGAACCCGACCGCGATGACGCCGAAGATGACGAACAGCTGATCGGAGTAGGTCTCGATCTCGGTCTTCATCAGGGCCGCCGCCTCGGCGACGCCGATCACCGAGGCGACCGTCGTGTTCTTGGTCAGCGCGATCAGCACGCTGCCCAGCGGACCGATCACCGACCGGATCGCCTGCGGCAGCACGATGAGTCCGAAGACCTGGACGAACGAGAGGCCGAGTGATCGAGCGGCCTCGGCCTGACCGAGCGGGACCGTGTTGAAGCCCGAGCGCAACGTCTCACAGACGAACGTCGAGGTGTACAGGACGAAGGCCAGGACGGCGAGCCAGAAGTTGTTCGACTCGATCGTCGGCGCGAACGTGAGCCCCAGGTTCTGGTACAGGCCGATCGCACAGAACAGCACCACCAGGGTCAGGGGAGTGTTGCGGACGATGTTCACGTAGACCTCGGCGAAGCCGCGCATCACCGGCACGGGGGAGACGCGCATGGCCGCGAGGATCGTGCCCCAGACGAGCGAGCCGATCGCCGAGTAGAAGGTCAGCTGGATGGTCACCCAGAAGGCGGGCCACAGCTCCGGGCCCATGCTCTCCCACAGAGAGACGTCATTCATCGGTTGCTCCGTCGCTCACTGGAGCCCGGGCGGGCACGGGGTGGACGGCGAATCGAGGAACTCGAGGTCGCCGGGATCGGGCAGGTAGGGGAACTTCGAGTCCGGCCGGTCCGCGCGAGCGATGATCTCGTCCACGTAGGAGTTGCCGAGTGCCTCACGCAGCGCGGCATTCCATGCGGACTCGTCGCCGACGGCGGGCGCGAGCATGGCGTCGAGTGCCTTGTTCACGGCGTCGCGCGACTCGGTGTCGTCGAGAGCCAGTCCCACGCCATAACGCTCGGTGGAGAACGGGCTGCCGGCGGTCTTCAGGGCGTCCTTCACGCAGGCGTCCTTGAGGTAGGTCATCTCGACGAGCTTGAACTCGCCTTCCCAGAAGTTGGAGTACCCGGCCAGGATCGCCTCGTCGGTGGTGACCGCGTCGACCTTGTCCCGGCGCAGGGCCTCCACGCAGGCCGAGTAGGAGTCGTACTCCTGCAGCTGGACCGCGGGCAACTGTGCCTTGACGTTCTGCGCCGGCGTCGAGCCGGTCACCGAACAGAGCTTCTTGCCCTTGTCGAGGTCGGCGAGCTGGTCGATCGAGTTGTCGTCGGCGCGCACCATCAGACCCTGGTAGGTGACGAGATACGGTCCGCCGAAGGACACCTTCTTCGAGCGTGCGGCGTTGATCGAGTAGGTGGCCGCGATCAGGTCGACCTCGCCGTTGTCGATCATCGCCTCGCGCCGCGCCGAGGGGGTCTCGCGCCAGGTGACCTCCGGATGCGGCACACCGAGGTCGTCGGCGATGTGGTTGACCACATAGCGCGACACCGATGCGTCGAATCCCTCGACGTTGCCGTCCGGCTCGTACAGACCGAGCCCCGGCTGGTCGAACTTGACGCCCAGGACGACCGAACCCTCGCGGATGGAGTCGAGGAGGTTGCGGGGTTCGGTGCTGCCACACGCCGACAGCACGGTGGCGAGAAGCGCGCCGACTGCCAGGATCAACCCGGCGGTGCGTACCCGTGCCATGTCAGTGCCCCAGGATCTTGCCGAGGAAGTCCCGGGCGCGATCGGTCGAGGGGTTGTTGAAGAACGTCTCGGGATCGGAGTCCTCGATGATCGCCCCGTCGGCCATGAAGATGATGCGGTCGGCGGCCTTGCGCGCAAACCCCATCTCGTGGGTCACCACGACCATCGTCATGCCCTCCTTCGCGAGGGAGACCATCACGTCGAGGACCTCGTTGACCATCTCCGGGTCGAGGGCCGAGGTCGGCTCGTCGAACAGCATGATCTTGGGGTCCATCGCCAGCGAGCGGGCGATCGCCACCCGCTGCTGCTGGCCGCCGGAGAGCTGGGCGGGATACTTGTCCTTCTGGCTGGCGATGCCGACGCGCTCGAGCAGTTCGAGTGCACGCTTGGCGGCCTCGTCCTTGCTCTTCTTGCGCACCTTGATCGGCGCGAGGGTGACGTTGTCGAGAATCGTCTTGTGCGAGAACAGGTTGAAGGACTGGAAGACCATGCCCACGTCGGCGCGGAGCCGGGCGAGATCCTTGCCCTCGGCCGGTAGGACCTGACCCTCGACGAGGATCTCACCGCCGTCGATCGGCTCGAGGCGGTTGATCGTCCGGCAGAGGGTGGACTTGCCCGAACCCGAGGGTCCGAGGACCACCACGACCTGACCGGCGGGGACCTCGATGTCGATGTCCTTGAGGACGTGCAACGACCCGAAGTGCTTCTGCACCCCGCGCATCGCGATCATCGGCTTGGACCCTGGGTCCGCGGACTTACTCGGCGAAACGGTCATTGGGGAACCCTATCCGCCGATGTGGACCCGGGTGTCCTGTGGGAGTCGATTTGCTTCCGCCCCGTACCCTCGTAGGCGTGAGTATCGAGTTGTCGGAGCGGCCTGAGCAGGCAGCACCTGCCGCGCGCAGCTATCAGGTCCGTACCTACGGCTGCCAGATGAACGTCCACGATTCCGAGCGGATCGCCGGTCTCCTGGAGGACGCCGGGTACGTGCGCGCCGCCGAGGACGACGCCGCCGACCTCGTCGTCTTCAACACCTGCGCGATCCGCGAGAACGCCGACAACAAGCTGTACGGCAACCTGTCTCATCTCGCACCGGTCAAGTCGGACCGGCCGGGCATGCAGATCGCCGTCGGCGGCTGCCTCGCCCAGAAGGACAAGGACACCGTGCTGTCGCGCGCGCCGTGGGTCGATGTCGTGTTCGGCACACACAACATCGGTTCGTTGCCCGCGCTGCTCGATCGTGCGCGCCACAACGACGCCGCCCAGGTGGAGATCCTCGACGCGCTCGAGCGGTTCCCGTCGACCCTCCCGGCCAAGCGCGACTCGGCCTACTCGGGCTGGGTGTCGGTGTCGGTGGGGTGCAACAACACCTGCACGTTCTGCATCGTGCCGTCGCTGCGCGGCAAAGAGGTCGACCGGCGACCGGGTGAAGTGCTCGCCGAGGTCCAGGCCCTCGTCGACCAGGGCGTCGTCGAGGTCACCCTGCTCGGCCAGAACGTCAACGCCTACGGCATGTCGTTCGCCGACCCCGACCAGCCCCGCAATCGAGGCGCCTTCGCCGAACTCCTGCGTGCCTGCGGCGACATCGAGGGGCTCGAACGCGTCCGGTTCACCTCCCCGCACCCCGCCGAGTTCACCGACGACGTGATCGAGGCGATGGCCCAGACGCCCAACGTGTGCCCGCAACTGCACATGCCGCTGCAGTCCGGGTCGGACCGCATCCTGCGCGCGATGCGCCGGAGCTACCGCCAGTCCAAGTTCCTCGGCATCCTCGACAAGGTCCGCGAGGCCATGCCGCATGCGGCGATCACCACCGACATCATCGTCGGGTTCCCCGGCGAGACCGAGGAGGACTTCCAGGCCACCCTCGACGTCGTCGAGCGGGCCCGCTTCTCCAGTGCATTCACCTTCCAGTACTCGCCGCGTCCCGGCACACCCGCCGCGACGATGGCCGACCAGGTGCCACCCGACGTGGTCGCCGATCGCTATCGTCGGCTCATCGCGCTCCAGGAGCGGATCTGCCTGACCGAGAACGAGGCCTTGATCGGTACCGAGGTGGAACTCCTCGTCGTCGCCGACGAGGGGCGCAAATCCGCGAAGACCCAGCGCATGACCGGCCGGGCCCGAGATGGGCGCCTGGTGCACTTCGCCCCCGGAACGGCGACGGGAATCCGCCCGGGAGACCTCGTGCACACCCAGCTCACCGCGGCCGCACCGCACCATCTGATCGCCGACTCCGGCGTCCTCGCGCATCGCCGGACCCGAGCCGGTGACGCGCACGAACAGAGTCGTACCCCCACCACCGCGCCGGTCGGCGTCGGGCTCGGACTGCCGGGGGTCGGTGCCCCCGCTCCCGTCCCGGCCGACGCCGGTTGCGGCAGTGGCTGCGGCAGCTGAACACCATCACGAAGTGAGGCGATGACCATGTCCGAGGAATCAGTGTCCGGGAATTCGGCGTCCGAGAATTCGGCGTTCGAGCAGTACGAGAACGACCTGCGCAAGGCCGAGCGCCGGGTCGCCGGCGAGATCGACCCGGGAGCCCGCGCGGTCGTCGTCGCCGTGGCCGTCGTCCTCGCCATGGTGTCGATGGTGTTGCCGCACACCGGATCGGTCACCGGCCTGGAGGTGCTCACCTTCACCCCCGAGGCGGACGCCGAGCGCGTCACCATCGTGTCGAAGATCTTCGTCTACCTCGTGACGATCTTCGGGATCGTCGTCTCGATGCTCGCGTTGCTCACCCGGCGCTGGTTCCTGGCGTGGATCGCCCTGTGCGGATGCGCCATCGCCTGCGTCGCCGGGATGTTGGCGTGGTGGTCACGCAACACCCCGGGAGTGGGCGGCGTCCAGCCGCCCTCGGGCGTCGGCATCGGTCTCGTACTGGGGTGGATCGCGGTCTTCGTGCTCACGTTCCACTGGTCGCGCGTCGTGTGGGCACGCAGCTCGTACCAACTCGCGCTCGAGGACGAGCGGCGCCGTCAGGCCGCCGAGCAGGAGGCCTACGCCGCTGCGCTGTATCACAAGAAGCCGCAGCAGCCCTGACCTGATCGGACTCAGCGGTCGGTGACGGCGTTCTCCGCGGCGTCGGCCCATTCGCGCCATTGCGCGGCCTGGTCGCGGAGCTTCGCGGCCTCGCGGTCCTTGCCACGTTCGGCGGCCTTGCGCGCCTGATCCTCGAGTTGCGCCACGCGGTCGGCGAACTGAGCCGCGCGCGCCAGCGCCTCGGGGTCGGTGCGCTGCCACTGCGCGTCCTCGGCGTCGCGGATGCGCTTCTCGATCGCTCGAGCGCGGGCCTCCAGGCTCTGCATCTGGTCGCGCGGGACCTTGCCGAGTTCATCCCACTGATCGCGGAACGACCGGAACTCGCGCCGGGCGGCGTCGAGGTCGGTTGCCGGGTCGATGGACTTCTCGGCGGAGTCGAGCAGGGCGATCTTCGCCGTCGCGTTCGCGCTGAACTCCGCGTCGCGTTCCGATGACGCCGCGTTGCGAGCCCCGAAGAACACGTCCTGGGCGGCCTTGAACCGCTGCCACAGGGCCTCGTCGGTGTCACGCGGGGCGCGACCGGCGGCCTTCCATTCACCGAGCAGTTCGCGGAACTTCGCCGAGGTCGGGCCCCAGTCGGTGGAGCCGGAGAGCTCTTCGGCACGGGCGATCAGCGCCTCTTTGCGCTCCTTCGCACCGGCGCGCTCGCGATCCAGTTCGGCGAAGTGCGCGCCCCGCCGGCGGTTGAAGGCGTCGCGCGCCTTCGCGTAGCGCTTCCAGAGTGTGTCGTCGGTCTTGCGGTCGACGCCCTTGATCGACTTCCATTCCTCGAGGATCTCGCGCAACCGGTCGCCCGCGCTCTTCCAGTTGGTCGCGTCGGCGCCGATCTGCTCGGCCTCGGTGGCCAGGACTTCTTTGCGGGCGATGGCGTCGGCCCGTGTCTTCTCGCGTTCGGCGCGGATCGTCTCGGCGACCTCGTCGGCGCTCCCGACGATGGCCTCGAGCCGGCGCTGCAGTGCGGCGACGTCGCCGATCACATGCGCGTTGGGCAGCTCGTCGAGCAGGTGCTTGGCGGCAGCCTGCGCCTTGCGAGGGTCGCCCGACCGGGCGGTGAGTCGTTCCTCGAGGATCTCGACCTCGGTCGCGAGATCATCGAAACGGCGTCCGAAGTGCGCCAGTCCTTCCTCGACCGTGCCTGCCTGCCACGAACCGATCTCGCGTTCCCCGTCGGCGGTCTTGAGCCAGACGACGCCCGACTCGTCGATCCGGCCGAAGCGGTGGGGATCGGCTGTGACGAGGTGCGTGACGACCGGTTCGGTGGCGACGCCCGGGCGCGGACCGGGCTTGGGGCGCGGGCCGGGTTTGGGAGTCGGCCTCGGTGCGCTCTCGCCCGCGGGTGCCTGCTGGGTCTCGGGTGACGATTCGATCGGGTTGGTCATGTGCACGTGTCCTGCCGCTCAGTGGTGCCGCGCGTCACGGCTGCCGGTCCCTGGAGTCGATTCTCGCGGGGCATCCTACGCCTCGCGATCGCCGACAGTACCGTTCCATTCAAGCAGTTCAGGCCCATCGATGTGGCGTCCGTGCCGAGTTGGTGGGTCGCGAGCCGGAGGATCCGGCGCCGGGAGCGGAGCGAGCGGGCCAGATGGTTTCGACTAGCGTCGTGGTGTGCTTGCGGCCGTCGTCTTCGTTCCGAGTGCTCCGCTGCTCGTTCCCGAACTGGCCGGACCGGCCGCCCCCGACACCGAACCGGTGCGTCGGGCCGCGCTCGATGCGGTGGCGGCCGCGAACGAGCTCGGCATCGACCGCTGGGTGGCCGTCGGAACCGCCGACGACGCGGGACCCGGCCCTGTGTGCGAGCCGGGCCGGGGGACCTTCGCGCGGTTCGGCGTCGACGTCGAGGTCGCGATCGACCCGGCAGTGGCAACGGACCCGGTGGTGGGGACAGGGGCGGCGGTGGCCGGTTCGGTCTCACGGATGAGCCTGTCGGCCCTGATAGCCGGATGGATCGCCGGACGGATGTCGCTGGGCCCGTTGCGCGTGTGCAGTGTCGGTTCGACGACACCGCCCGCGGAATGCGCCGCGACCGGTGCGGCGCTGGCCGCCGGGCTCGACGCGTCATCGGAGCGGGTCGCGGTCCTCGTGGTGGGGGACGGATCGACGGCCCTGACCGACAAGGCGCCCGGTGGGGGTCGTCGGGAATCTGCGGTGACCCTGACCGACACGATCGTCGCCGCGCTCGGTTCGGCGGACACGACGATACTGGCGGCGCTCGATCCGCAGACGTGTGACGCCGAGGGAGTCGGTGGTCGGGTCGCCTGGCAGGTGGCGGCCGGACTCGTCGGCGATCGACCTGCCCGGGCGGTGCTCGACTTCGCCGACGCGCCCTTCGGCGTGGGCTACGTGGTCTCGACCTGGATCGTCGACGACGGCGAGCACGACCGGTGACCGCGCCATCCACTCCGGTCGAGCCCGTCCCCGTCGCGGTCGTCGGGCCCACCGCCGGCGGTAAGTCCGACCTCGCCCTCGACCTCGCCGAGCGGCTCGGCGGCGAGATCGTCAACATCGACGCCATGCAGCAGTACCGCGGCATGGACGTCGGAACGGCGAAACTCCCGCCCGGCGAACGCCGCGGCATCCCGCACCACCAGCTCGACGTACTCGACGTGACCGAGGTGGCCACCGTCGCGCGCTATCAGGAAGCCGCGCGTGCCGACGTCGACCGGCTGCGCGCCGCGGGACGGGTTCCCGTGATCGTCGGCGGATCGATGATGTACGTCCAGGGACTCCTCGACGACTGGCAGTTCCCGGCCACCGACCCCGAGGTCCGGCGGCGTTACGAGGGCATGCTCGACGAGCGCGGGGTGGGCGAGATGCACCGGCTGCTCGCCTCGGTCGATCCGGCCGCGGCGTCGACCATCCTCGCCACCGACGGCCGCCGCATCGTGCGTGCGCTCGAAGTGGTCGAGCTGACCGGTGCGCCCTTCGCCGCGTCACAGCCCACGATCGGCGAGCCGCGCTGGGGCACGATCATCCTGGCCCTCGACCGCGACACCGAGGAACTCGATGATCGGATCCGTCGCCGCACGAGGGCGATGTTCGACCAGGGACTCGTCGACGAGGTGGAGGATCTCTGCTCGCGCGGCCTCCGGGAGGGACGGACCGCGTCGCAGGCCATCGGCTACAAGCAGGTCCTCGCGGCGCTCGACGGCGAGTACGACCTCGCGCAGGCGGAGGAACTGACGTTCATCGGCACCCGGCGGTACGTCCGCCGGCAGCGGTCGTGGTTCCGTCGCGATCACCGGGCCGTATGGCTGGACGCCGCGGCACCCGACCTCCTCGATCGAGCGCTGCGCGTCGTGGACGCGAACGCCCCGTAGGCTGTTGTCCGTGACTTCCGCCCCGCAGAGCAGTGCGAGCGACGGCCTGCACTTCGTCAAGGGTCATGGCACCCAGAACGACTTCGTGGTCCTCGCCGACCCCGACGCCGAGCTGTCTCTCGACGCCGAGATGGTCGCCGCCCTGTGTGATCGGCAACGCGGGATCGGGGCCGACGGATTGTTGCGCGTCGCGCGTTCGGGTGCGCTCGTGTCCGCCGGTGTCCTCGATGCCCTGCCCGCGGGCGTGTCCGACGACGACTGGTTCATGGATTACCGAAACGGTGACGGTTCGGTCGCCGAGATGTGCGGCAACGGCGTGCGCGTGTTCGCCCACTTCGTGCGCGCTTCGGGACTGGTCGACGCCGACACGTTCTCCGTCGGTTCCCGCGCGGGCGCCCGGGGAGTCACCATCCACTCCTTCGATGCGGTACACGCCGAGGTCACGGTGGAGATGGGCGTGGCGCGCCTGGACGGCTCGTCGGTGGTCCGCATCGGTGACGACATCTATCCCGGCGCGATGGTCGACGTCGGCAATCCGCACCTGGCCTGCGTCGTCGCCGACATGACCGCGGCCGACCTCGACGCGATCGACTTCGGCGCCGGCGTCACCATCGAGGCCGACGACTTCCCGCACGGCGCGAACGTCGAACTGCTGACCCCACCGGTCGAAGGGCCCGACGGCTGTCTGACCGCGCGGATGCGGGTCTTCGAACGGGGTGTAGGGGAGACGCGCAGTTGCGGGACCGGCCTGGTCGCAGCGGCGCGCGCCGCGCTCGACGGCCGGGGCGCGGACGCCGGGGAGCTGCGCATCGGGATCCCCGGTGGTGAGGTCACCGTGACGATCCGTCCGGACGGATCCACCCTGCGCGGGCCGTCGATGCTCGTGGCCGACGGGGCGCTCCGGCCCGGCTGGGAGCGCTGAGCTCGATATTCACGTGCTCGCATCCGGGCGGACATGAGACCATGGACCCCGTATGACCGAATCACGAGCACACATCATGTCCCTGGCCGATCTCGGTGTCCGAGACGCCGCAGAACCAGTCAGCGCGGATCCGACAACCGGCGAACTCCAGCTGTCCGAGCGCGCCTCCCTGCAACGCGTCGCAGGATTGTCCACCGAACTCACCGACGTCACCGAGGTCGAGTACCGACAGCTCCGGCTGGAGCGGGTGGTCCTGGTCGGCGTGTGGACCGAGGGCAGCGCGGCTGCCGCGAAGGCCAACATGACCGAGCTGGCCGCACTCGCCGAGACCGCGGGGTCGCAGATCCTCGACGCAGTGATCCAGCGTCGATCGAAACCCGACCCTGCCACCTACATCGGCAGTGGCAAGGCCGAGGAGCTCCGCGAGATCGTCCTCGCGACCGGGGCCGACACCGTCGTCTGCGACGGTGAGCTCACCCCCGCCCAGCTGAACGCGCTGGAGAAGGTGGTGAAGGTGAAGGTCATCGACCGCACCGCGCTGATCCTCGACATCTTCGCCCAGCATGCGACCTCGCGGGAGGGCAAGGCGCAGGTCTCCCTCGCACAGATGGAGTACATGCTCCCGCGGCTGCGCGGTTGGGGCGAGTCGATGTCCCGGCAGGCCGGTGGGCGGGCGGGCAGCAACGGCGGTGTGGGCCTACGTGGTCCCGGTGAGACCAAGATCGAGACCGACCGTCGCCGTATCCGGGAACGGATGGCCAAGCTGCGCCGCGAGATCCGCGGCATGAAGAAGGCGCGCACCACGAAACGAGCTGCACGCAAGGGCGGCTCGATCCCGACGATCACCGTCGCCGGGTACACCAACGCGGGCAAGTCCAGTCTGGTCAACGCGATGACAGGCGCCGGAGTCCTCGTGCAGGACGCGCTGTTCGCGACCCTGGACCCCACGACGAGACGTGCGACCCTCGACGACGGGCGCGCGGTCGTCTTCACCGACACCGTCGGTTTCGTCCGCCATCTGCCCACCCAGCTCGTCGAGGCGTTCCGCTCGACGCTCGAGGAGGTCGTCGACGCAGACCTGTTGCTCCACGTCGTCGATGGTGCGGACGCTTTTCCGATGGAACAGATCTCGGCCGTCCGCCAGGTCATCAACGACATCGTCGCCGAGGAGGGTGTCACCGCGCCGCCGGAGCTGCTCGTCATCAACAAGATCGACGCCATCGACGGCAACCGCCTCACCGAGTTGCGCGGTGCGCTCGGCTCGGATGCGGTGTTCATCTCCGCCCGAACCGGCGAGGGCCTGCCCGAACTCTTCGGGCGGGTACGCGAGTTCGTCGGTCGCGAGGACGTGGAGATGACCATCGAGGTGCCCTTCCACCGTGGTGAGGTCGTCTCGCGGATCCACAGCGAAGGCGAGGTCATCTCGTCCGAGCACACCGAGTCGGGCACGACGATGAAGGTCCGCGTCCCGGCCGCGTTCGCGGGCGAGATCGCGGACCTCCGGATCTGAACGGGTCTCTCGGGCGGACGGCTCCGCGGCCGACCTAGTCCGCGTCGAGGTCTTTCTCGACCAGCGTGACGATGGCGTCGAGGGTGGCCTGGTCGTCGGCCGTCACGACCACCCGGGTGCCCTTCTCGGCCCCCAGGGTCATGATCATCAGCGCCGATCCCGCGTCGACCGGGTCGCCGCCCTCGAGGCCCAGTGTCACCGGGTTGCCGGTCTCGGCGACCGCCTCGGCGATGATCGTGGCGGGGCGGGCGTGCAGGCCGACGGCGGAACCGACGGTGACGATGGTGCTGGGCATGAGAACTCCTTCGAGTGTTGTTCTGAGTTGAGTGTGCAAGTGTGTCGGGGGGTCGCGGCGTGTGGCGTCGTCAGGCGGCGACCGCCTCGAGTTCGTCGAAGGCGGCGGCGTCGCGACTGCGGTGGACCTGCTTGGCCGTGACCACGAGGACGGCGGACAAGACGGTACCGGCGACGAGCGCGACGAGGAAGAGCACCCAGCTGTTCATCGCGAAGAAGACGAAGATGCCGCCGTGCGGAGCGCGGAGCTCGACACCGAACGCCATGATGAGTGCGCCGCTGAGTGCGCCGCCGGCCATCATCGACGGGATGACGCGGAACGGGTCGACCGCCGCGAACGGGATGGCGCCCTCGGAGATGAACGACGCGCCGAGAAGCCATGCGGCCTTGCCGTTCTCGCGCTCGGGCTCGGTGAACAGGCCGGGCCGGACCACGGTGGCCAGGGCGAGCGCCAGCGGGGGCACCATGCCGGCGCACATGACGGCGGCCATGATCTGGTACTGCGCGGCGCCGGCGGTCGCGGCGTCGGCGATGCCGGCGGTGGCGAACAGATAAGCGGTCTTGTTGACCGGTCCGCCGAGGTCGAAGCACATCATCAGACCGAGCACGATGCCGAGGGCGATGGCCGATCCGCCGGACATGCTCTCGAGTCCGCTGTTCATCTGGTCGGCGAGCCAGGCGAGCGGCTTGCCGAGGACCATGTACAGCAGGCCACCGACGATTATGCTGCCGAACAGCGGGATCACGACCACCGGCATCAACCCGCGTGCCCACTGGGGCAATGGGATTCGGGCGATCCACAAGCACACCGCGCCGGCGATCAGGCCGCCGATCAGCGCGCCGATGAAGCTGGCTCCGACCGCGAGCGAGACGATGCCGGCCACGAAACCGGGTGCGATGCCGGGGCGATCGGCGATCGCGAATGCGATGTAGCCCGCGAGGACCGGTACCGCGAGTCCCATCACCCCCGAGCCGATCGCGAAGCTCACCGCGCCCAGATACTGCAGGAGCCCGCCTGACGGCAGATCCCAGAGACTGTTGTTCAGCGCGATGAAGGCGCCGTCGCTGAGGGTTCCGCCGTCGTCGAGGTTCGTGTTCGCGACCTCGTAGCCGGCGAGGAGGAAGCCGAGTGCGATGAGGAGACCGCCCGCGGCGACGAACGGGATCATGTAGCTGACACCGGTCATCAGGGCCTGGCGGGTGCGGCCGGCCAGACTCACCCCGGACTTCGACGGGTCTGCCGCGTCGGCGTCCGAGCCGTCGCCGGTGACACGCGCCGCGTCCGGGTTGCGTCCCGCCGCTACCGCTTCGGCGATCATCGCGTCGGGTTCGTTGATGGCTCGTTTGACCCCCGAGGCGATGACGGGTTTACCGGCGAACCGGTTGCGGCCCTTCACACCGACGTCGGTGGCGAAGATGACGGCGTCGGCCGAGGCGATGACGTCCGGCTCGAAGGCGGTCGTGGCCGAGGACCCCTGGGTCTCCACCGCGAACTCGACGCCGGCCCGCTCGGCGGCGTATTTCAGCGCGTCGGCGGCCATGTAGGTGTGGGCGATGCCGGTCGGGCACGCGGTGATCGCGACGATGCGCGGCGTCGCCGATGCCCGGTCGGCGGTCTCGTCCGCGGCCTCGGTGTCGCGGGGTGAGGTGTTCTCGGACTTCGTGGTCGACACGGCCGCGCTCGCTGAGGCCGGGGTTGCAGTGGCCGGTGTTGTGGGGGCGGCGGGTGCGGGGTCGATGGCCTCGTTGACCAGTTCGATCACGCGTTCCTCGTTCTCCGCCGCGCGGAGCGAGGCCACGAAGTCGGGGCGGACGAGCGAGCGGGCCAGCGAGCTGAGGAGTTTCATGTGCGCGCTGGCACCACCCTCGGGGGCGGCGATGAGGAAGACCAGATCGGCCGGTCCGTCCGGGGCGCCGAAATCGACCTTGCGGGACAGTCGCGCCATGGCGAGGCTGGCCGCGGTCACCGAGGCGGTGCGGGCGTGCGGGATGGCGATACCGCCGGGAAGTCCGGTCGCGGACTTGGCCTCCCGGTCCAGCGCGGCCCGCGCCAGATCGGCGGGGTCGGTGGTCCGGCCGGCCGCGGCGAGCGCGTCGGTGAGCGTGGTGATGACGGCGGCGGGATCGCCGCCGGCGTCGACGTCGAGACTCACCGTCTGTGCGGTGATGATCTGCTCGGTCATGGGATGTCCTTCGTCGGTGAAAGGGGTGAGCGGTCGGGGTGGGATGGGATTCGGGGTTCTGATGTGATTCGGGGTTCTACGGAGTGGGCTTCGGTGAGCCGCGGTGGCGCCGTCACGTCATGCGAGCGGCTCCCGACAGTTCGGTCACCCGGACGCCGGGGAGGTCGAGGTGGTCGGGAGTGGGCGCCTGGGTGCCCGCGAGTGAGGCGGCCGCCGCGCCGTATGCCACGGCCGACCGAAGGCACTCCGCGGGCGGGGCCCCGGTGCTCTGTGCGATGAGGAAGCCGGCCAGCGACGAGTCCCCGGCGCCGACGGTGCTGCGCGGGACGATCGGCGGCGGGGTCGCCGACCAGATGCCGGACGCGGTGACCAGGACGGCACCGACGGCGCCGAGTGTGGCGAGGACATTGCCCCCGATCTGCTCGGCGATCGTGGTCGCGGCATCGACGACCGGGCCGAGATCGTTGCGCGAGAGCGCTTCTCGGAGTGTGCTCGGGTCGGCGCCGGTCAGTTCGGCGAGCTCGTCCTCGTTGGGCTTGATCAGGTCGACACGACCGGCGACGGTGGCCCGGAGCGGAGCTCCCGAGGTGTCCACCGCGACCCGGCAGCCGGCGAGGACGAGGTCGTCGGCGAGCGAGCGGTACCAGTCGTCGGGAACGCCCGGTGGCAACGACCCGCACAGCGTGACCCACTGCGCGGAGTCGGCGTGACCGCGGATCAGTCCGACGAGTGCCTCGCGATCCTGCGTGGTCAGGGTGACGCCCGGCGCGTTGATCTTGGTCGTCGTGCCGTCCGACTCGGCGATCGTGATGTTGGTCCGGACCTCGCCGTCGACGGGCACCGCGTCGTAGGGGAGTCCGAGATCGTCGAGTGCGGTTCGCAGCGGGTCGCCCGACCGTGCGGGGAGCAGGGCCCGGGTGGTCAGTCCGGCCGCCGCGACGACGCGGGACACGTTGACGCCCTTGCCGCCGGGTTCGGTGCGGACCACGCCGGCGCGTTGCACCTCGCCGCGCGCGAGTGGGGCACCGAGTTCGAGGGTGCGGTCGAGGCTCGGATTGGCGGTGACGGTGACGATCATGCGATCACGACCTCGACGCCGCGCGCGGACAACGCTGCCGAGAACGCCGGGTCGATGCCGGCGTCCGTGATGAGAACGTCGACCGCGTCGAGGCCGGCGAAGGAGGACAGGTCCTCGCGATCCATCTTCGAGCTGTCGGCGAGGACCACCACCCGCTGTGCGGCAGCGACCATCGCCGCCTTCACCGCTGCCTCGTCGGGATCGGGTGTCGACAACCCGTGGGTCTCGCTCAGGCCGTTGGTCCCGATGAACGCGGTGGTCACGCGGATGCGGCGGAGTGCGTCCACCGTCTCGACGCCCACTGTCGCCTGGGTCAGACCACGGACGCGGCCGCCGAGGGCGTGCAGACCATCGGGATGGGTGCCCGCGAGCAGGCCGGCGATGGGCAGGCTGTTGGTGAACATGGTGAGCCGGCGGTCGGGTGCCGTCGCCTCGGCGGCGCGGTAGGTCGTGGTGCCGGCGTCGAAGAGCACGGAACCGCCGTCGGGCGGCAGGAACCGGATCGCCGCCCGGCCGATCGCGGTCTTCTGCTCGATCTGGCTCGACTCGCGCTCGTCGATCCCCAGTTCGCCGAGGGCACGCATGACCTCGGCGCGCACGGCGCCCCCGTGGACTCGCTGCAGATGTCCCGCGCGTTCCAGAACGGCGAGATCTCGACGCACGGTCTCGCTGGTGACGTCGAACTTCTCGGCGAGCGCGGTCACGGAGGCCCGCCCCGCGACGCGCACCTCGTCGACGATCGCCTGTTGTCTCTCCTCGGCGTACACACCGCTCCGATCTCCGGTTCCGGCCGCCCCGCTTGTTGAGGCGTGTGGGATTGCATGTTGTAGTAATTGTGTTTACGCCTGTTTGTGTTGACAAGTCAAGCACTATTTGTAACGGTGGTCACATCGGTAGTCGAGTGAGAGGCAAGACGATGGCGCAGATACTGACGGGAACCCCGGTGGTCGGCGGATTGGCCCACGGTCCCGCGCTGTGGCCGGGCGAGCGGCCCGATCACTCCCCGGAGAAGCTCGGCGTCGGTGTGGAGATCGCCGAGGAGCGCCGCGCCGACGAGGTGACGCGCTTCGCCGCCGCGGCCGGAGTGGTCGCCGCGCGACTGCGCGCCCGCGCATCGCAGAACACCGGGGTGGCTGCCGAGGTGCTCGCGGCCACAGCGGGCCTCGCCGAGGACCGGGGCTGGATCGGTGCCGCAACCGCCCTCATCACCAAGGGCGCCTCCGCCGAGGCCGCTGCCGTCGTGGCCACCGACCAGTTCGCGGCGGTGTTCACCAAACTCGGTGGGCTCATGGCCGAGCGGGTCACCGATCTGAACGATGTCCGGGACCGCGTCCTCGCCGAATTGCTCGGCCTACCCGAACCGGGCGTGCCGACACCGGAGGTGCCGTCGGTGCTGCTGGCCGACGACCTCGCACCCGCCGACACCGCGGGCCTCGACCCGACGAGCACGATCGCTCTCGTCACCCGCCTGGGCGGACCGACCAGTCACACCGCGATCATCGCGCGGCAACTGGGCATCCCGTGTGTGGTGGCAGTCGCCGATCTCGCCGAGATCGAATCCGGCACAACCATTCTCGTCGACGGGACGACCGGGCGGATCGAAGTGGAGCCCGACACGGAGACAGCCCGGACGCGCGTCGACGAGGACCGGCGGCACGCCGAAGTCGTCGCCGGCTGGACGGGCCCGGGCCACACCGCCGACGGTGCTCCGGTCTCGGTGCTCGCCAACGTCGCCGACGGATCGTCGGCAAGGGCCGCGGCCGGCCACCCCGTCGAGGGTGTCGGACTCTTCCGCACCGAACTCGCGTTCCTCGAACGCGCCGACGAACCGACGGTCGACGAGCAGGCTGCGATCTACCGTGAGGTCCTCGACGCGTTCGACGGACAGAAGGTGGTGATCCGCACCCTCGACGCCGGGTCCGACAAACCCCTCCGTTTCGTGACGCATCCCGACGAATCCAATCCCGCGCTCGGTGTCCGAGGGGATCGGATCGCGCTCGCACATCCCGAGATCCGTACGCATCAACTCGATGCGATCGCGCGGGCCGCAGAGGGTGTCGAGGTCGCGCCGTGGGTGATGGCGCCGATGATCGCCTCGCCGGCGGAGGCGCGCGTGTTCGCCGCGGAGGTCCGTGGCCGGGGTCTGGTGGCCGGGGTCATGATCGAGGTGCCCGCTGCGGCGATCCTGGCCGAGGCGGTCCTCGCCGAGGTGGACTTCGTGTCGATCGGCACCAACGACCTCACCCAGTACACGATGGCGGCCGACCGGATGTCGGCCGATCTCGCCGGGCTCACCGACCCGTGGCAACCCGCCGTGCTCAGCCTGATCGCCGGAGTCGCCG
This sequence comes from Gordonia sp. NPDC058843, assembly GCF_042743165.1. NCBI lineage: Bacteria > Bacillati > Actinomycetota > Actinomycetes > Mycobacteriales > Gordoniaceae > Gordonia > Gordonia sp. NPDC058843. The sequence goes on along the minus strand of NZ_JBHYNC010000001.1, from coordinate 131,474 downwards.
CCGCGGGAGTCCGTCAGGTCAAGCCGGTGGGGGTGTGCGGGGAGGCGGCCGCCGATCCGAATCTCGCCTGCGTGCTCGTCGGACTCGGGGTGACCTCGCTCTCCAGCGCGCCGGCCGCAGCGGCCGCGGTGGGAGCACGACTCGGCGAGGTGACCGCGCAGGACTGTCGCGCGGCCGCCGACGCCGCGTTGGCCACCTCCGACCCCGCCGCGGCGCGTGAGGCCGCCGCGGCAGTGCTCGACCGTTCGGTCGGTGGAGAGGTCAGACTCGCCGCATCACGGTGACGACCTTGCCGAGGATGACGGCGTCGTTACCGGGGATCGGATCGAACAGTTCGTTGTGCGGCATGAGCCAGACGTTGGCGCCCTGACGCTTGAAGGTCTTCACCGTGGCCTCGCCGTCGATCATGGCCGCGACGATGTCGCCGTTGTCGGCGACGTTCTGCTGGCGGACCACCACCCAGTCGCCGTCGCAGATGGCGGCGTCGATCATCGACTCGCCCACGACGCGCAACAGGAAGAGTGAGCCCTCGCCGACCAGTTCGCGGGGCAGCGGGAAGACGTCCTCGACGGCTTCTTCGGCGAGAATCGGACCGCCGGCCGCGATCCGTCCGAGGACCGGCACGAAGGTCGGCTCGGGCAACTGGCTCGCCGTCGGGTTCTCCGGAGTGGGCGGTTCGCTCGGGGCGATGTTGACCGCTCGGGGCCGATTCGCGTCGCGTTTGAGCAGTCCCTTGCGTTCCAGCGTCCGCAGCTGATGGGCCACCGACGACGTCGAGGCCAGGCCGACCTCGTCGCCGATCTCCCGGATGCTCGGCGGGTAGCCGCGCTCGCGTACCGAACGGCGGATCACCTCCAGGACCCCGAGTTGCCGCGGGGTGAGTGAGGCCTCGGCGGCGGCGACGTCGATCGGGGCCTCGGTGTCGGCGCCCCGCGCTCGGCCGCGCCTATCGCCGGTGTCACTCATGTTCGGTTCCTCTCGTCTTTCGGAACGTGCAGGTAGATGGCCCGTGGGATGTCTCAGCCGCGTCCGAGCCTAGCGGAGTGCGGGCATCACCTCAAACATTTGTTCGATGTGTCGCGAGACTTTGTCGGTGCGCCGTGCTACAAATTCGAACATCAGTGCATCGAACACCTGATCGAAGTTCGAACACCGAACAACCGCACACCCAGCACACCAGAACTCCCGGAGGGCACCATGCGCACCGCCACTCTCGTCGCTCCCGTCCACGCCGAACGCCCCGTCGTCACCCGGGCGAGCACCGATCGCGCCGATCGTGTCCGGACCCGGGCCCCGCTCTCCGACGGCACCAGGCCGGTGGACACCCGGCCCTCCGGCAACCGGCCGGCGGGTGGCTCATCGCCGCTCACCCCACGCCTGGGTGGCACGCACTGCGGTTCGCCGATGGGGGCGAGGGGCCGGGGCCCGGTCGCGCCGAATGCGGCGGTGTTCCGTCGCCGTCGCCGCACCGCGGTCGCCGTCCTCGCCGGCGTCGGGCTGGCGTTCGTCGTGTGGGTCTTCGGTGTCGTCGGGCAGAACTACTCGGACTCGATGACGCCTGCCGCGGTGAGCGCGGAGGTCGTCCACGTCCGCTCGGGGGATTCGCTCAGCACGATCGCCGGCCGGGTGGCGCCCGAGATGCCGCGTGAGGTCGTGATCGACGAGATCGTCGCGATGAACGATCTGCCTTCGAGCGCGCTGCAGGTGGGCCAGCCCCTGCTCACCCCCCGGTACCGCTGAGGCCGGGCGGTATCCTCGGTGTCACAGGGGCCGGCCGAGAAGCGGCGGGGCGCACGGTTTCACTGCGCTCCAGCGTCCCGAGACCTGCGTGAGGACACGATGCGCTGCCCCTTCTGCAAGAACGACGACACCAAGGTCATCGACTCGCGTGTCGCAGATGAAGGGCAGGCCATCCGACGCCGTCGCTCCTGCGTGGAGTGCGGGCGCAGATTCTCGACGGTGGAAAGTGCCGTACTGGCCGTGGTCAAACGCAACGGGGTCACCGAGCCGTTCAGTCGGGAGAAGGTGATGCGCGGTGTGCGGCGTGCATGCCAGGGCCGCCACGTCGCCGAGGACGCGCTCGCGCAGCTGGCCCAGCAGGTCGAGGACACGGTGCGCGCCAGCGGCTCGGCCGAGATCCCCAGCAACGAGGTCGGTCTGGCGATCCTGGGTCCGCTCCGCGATCTCGACGAAGTGGCGTATCTGCGTTTCGCCTCGGTGTACCGGTCGTTCGACTCCGTCGAGGACTTCCAGCGAGAGATCGACGACCTGAAGTCGGCATCGGCATCGACATCGGGTGATGCGCGCACCGAGACCGTCTCAGCCGAGCCCGTCCAGAGCTCGTAGGACCCGTTTCTCCGACACCGGAAACGCCGTACCGAGACGCTGGGCGAACAGGCCGACGCGTAGTTCCTCGACGAGCCATTGCGCCTCGTCGTCGACGATGGCCCGCCGGTGCTCGGGCACCTGCTCGAGGCGCTGCGCCCAGCGTTCGACGACCCGATCGACGACCCCCACCCCGGCCTGGTCTCGCGACGCCGACGCCGGCAGTGCTTCCAGTCGCGCCTGTGCACCTTCGAGGTAGCGCGGCACGTTCTCCAGATGTCGACGAGCGGTGGCCGCGACGAACCCGTCGAACACCAGGTGATCGATCTGTTCGGCGACGTCGTCGGCGGCCAGTGAACCGGCGTGCCGGTCGATGGCGGCCCGGACCGGCGCCATCCGTTCGAGCGCCGCGACGGCCAGCGTGAAGTAGTCCGGTGCGGCTTCGGTGACGCGCGGACGAATCCGCTCGAGGAATGCCGAGAACGCCTGTGGCGAGCGAACAGTCGTCAGCTCGGCGTCGTCGACGCCGGTGACGGTGTCTCGGATGGCCCGTCGCGTGCAGTCGGCGAGCAGCGCCTCGGTGTCCGCATACGGGCTCTGGCTCAGGGCGAGTCGAACAGCGGGAGTGAGCGATCCGGCGATCCGTTTGTGCAGCGGGGGTACCGCCAGATCGAGAAGTGCGATGATCCCGCGTCGATGTAGACGGTCGCGGGTGTCGGGGGTGGCCGCGTCGACGACGATGACGCCCCGCGCGTGGCCCTTGTCGTCGGACACCGCATCGATCGTCGGATACCGCGTCAGCCGCTGTCCCGCGACGTCGACCGTTCGCTCGTCGGCGAGCGTGCCGATCCCATCGGCGGTCCAGGTCCGGTACAGCGTGCGCGACACCGTCTTCGGTGCAGCGGGCGTGCCGGTCTGTTGCAGCTCGGGTAGCGAGTCGGCGCGGGCGACGATCTGTCCGGCGTCGTCGGCGACCGCGAAGTGCATGCGCAGGTGCGGCGGTATCCGGTCGGCGTCGAAATCGGCCGCGGAGATTCTCATCCCGGTGATCGCCGAGAGCTCACGGGCCAGCCCGACGGCCAGGGGCTCCTTGCGCGGGGTGAGCCGGCCGAGGGCGAGCTCGGCGAAGCGCTGTGCGGGGGACATGCTCTTGCGAAGTTGCTTCGGAAGTGACTTGACCAGCGCGGTGGCCAGTTCGGCGCGCATGCCGGGCACCGACCAGTCGAAGCCGGCCGGCCGCACGTGGGGGAGCAGGGCCTGTGGGATCACGACGGTGACCCCGTCGTCGGGTGTGCCGGGTTCGAAGCGATAGCGCAGTTCGAGTCGGGTGTCGCCCTGCTGCCAGGCGCCGGGATAGTCGGTGGGCGCCACCTCGGTGCCCCCCGTGACGTCCTCCGGCCGCAGATCCAGTAGCTCGGGTTCGGCGCGGCGGGCCTTCTTCCACCAGGTGTCGAAGTGACGGGCGGAGGTGACGTCCGACGGGAGTCGCCGGTCGTAGAACTCGAAGAGCTGGTCCTCGGTGATCACGAGTCCCCGAGTGCGCGTGCGGTTCTCGACGTCCGAGGCGGCGTCGAGAAGCCTGCGGTTGCGTTCGAAGAACGCGTGTTGCGTCCGCCAGTCGCCTTCGACGAGTGCGTGCCGGATGAACAGTTCGCGCGAGACCTCGGGGTCGATGGGGCCGTAGTCGACGCGCCGGCGGGCGACGAGGGGCACTCCATAGAGCGTCACGCGCTCGTAGGCCATCGCCGCCCCACGTCTGGCCGACCAGTGCGGCTCGCTGTGGGTGCGCTTGACCAGGTCGCCGGCGAGGCGCTCGGCCCACAGCGGGTCGATCCCGGCGACGGTGTGCGCGAAGAGCCGCGACGTCTCGAGGACCTCGGCGGCCATGATGAAGGCGGGCGGCTTCTTGGCCAGCGGCGAGGCGGGGAAGATGAGCAGCGTGGTGTTGCGTGCACCGGTGAACTCACGGCCCTCGGTGTTGCGGGCGGCGATGTTGCTCAACAGCCCGGACAGGATGGCCCGATGGACGGCGTCTGCGTCGAGTTCGGTCGCCGCAACCGACCAATCGAGGTCCTTGACGATCTCGGTCAGCTGCCGATGTAGGTCCTGCCACTCCCGGATGCGCAGGAAATGCAGGTATTCCCGCTCGCACATACGGCGAAAGCGGCTGCCGGACAGCTCTTTACGTTGTTCACCGAGATAGCGCCACAACTCCACATAGGAGAGGAAGTCCGACTGGGGGACGGCGAACCGCCGGTGCTGGGCGTCGGCGGCCTCCCGGTGTTCGGCCGGGCGTTCGCGGGGATCGGGGAGCGACATCGCGGCGGCGATCACGAGAAGGTGGTCGAGACAACCGAGCTCGTGCCCGGCGATGAGCATCCGGGCGACGCGGGGATCGACCGGGATCCTCGACATCGACCGGCCGATCGGGGTGAGCCGTGGGGCACCGCCCTCGCGCGGGAGGGTGATGGCGCCGAGTTCGGTCAGCACGCCCAACCCGTCGCGGATCGCGCGCTCGTCGGGCGGCTGGACGAACGGGAACTCGGCGATCTCCCCGAGCTTGAGGGAGGTCATCTGCAGGATGACGGCGGCGAGATTCGTGCGCAGGATCTCCGGATCGGTGAAGGCCGGCCGGGACTCGAAGTCGTTCTCGCTGTACAGGCGGATGCACACGCCCGGCGCGACACGACCGCAGCGTCCGGCCCGCTGCCGCGCGCTGGCCTGCGAGACCGGCTCGATGGGCAGGCGGTTCACCTTGGTCCGGGTCGAGTAGCGACTGATCCGGGCCGTCCCCGTGTCGATGACGTATCGGATGCCGGGCACGGTGACCGATGTCTCGGCGACGTTGGTCGCGAGCACGATCCGGCGCCCGTCGGAGGAGGCGAACACCCTCTGCTGTTCGGCGATCGACAGCCGCGCGTAGAGCGGCACGATCTCGGCGGTCGCTCCCTTGCCGCCGACGGTCCGGCGCCGCAGGGCATCCGCGGTCTCCCGGATGTCGCGTTCGGTCGGCAGGAACACCAGGATGTCGCCGCGGCCACCCGCCCACAGTTCGTCGATCGCCGCGTCGATGCCCTGGATCTGGTCGAGGTCGGCGTGCTCGCCACCGCCGGTGTCGTCGCCGTCGTCAGGGCGCTCCTGCAGGCTCAGCGGCCGGTAGCGGATCTCGACCGGATACGTGCGCCCCGACACCTCGATGACCGGCACCGACGACGAACGCGTACTGAAATGCCGTGCGAACCGGGCCGGTTCGATCGTCGCCGAGGTGATGATCACCTTGAGATCGGGCCGCCGCGGCAGCAGCCGGCGCAGGTACCCGAGGATGAAATCGATGTTGAGGCTGCGCTCGTGGGCCTCGTCGATGATGAGGGTGTCGTAGCGACGCAGCATGGGGTCGGTGGCGATCTCGCGCAGCAGGATGCCGTCGGTCATGACACGGACGAGGGTGTCGGCGCCCGACCGGTCGGTGAATCGGACGGAATAGCCGACTGCGTCGCCGAGTTCGGTGTCGGTCTCGTCGGCGATGCGCTTGGCGACCGAGCTCGCCGCGATGCGACGGGGCTGGGTGTGTCCGATCGCCCCGCGGATGCCGCGGCCGAGTTCGAGGCAGATCTTGGGCAGCTGGGTGGTCTTGCCCGACCCGGTCTCGCCGGCGATGACGACCACCTGGTGGTCGCGGATGGCCGCAGCGATCTCCTCCCGTGCCGCCGAGACGGGGAGTTCGTCGGGGAATCGCAGGATCGGGACGCTCGCCCGCCGCCTGTCGAGACGGGACCGCGCCTTGTCGACATCGGCCACGAGCTGCTGCCACTTCGTGTCATCCGGACGCGCCGACAGCCGGTCGATGCGGCGCCGTAAGCGGTCGGCGTCGACGAGACCGACACCGTCGAGTGCACCGATCAGGTCCGAGCGCGAGACGCTCGGTGCGCCCGGGGACGAGACACTTCCATCGGACGGGGAGGGTGGGGAAGACGGGGCGGGCATGATCTCTCCAGGATATGGGCAAGCGCGGACGGGACTTCACCCCAGTGGCCGCACACGGGGCGCGGAACGGCATCATTGGGGCCATGGCTGATGGTTCGAGCACAGGAAGTCCCGGATCGCTGTGGCACGGGTTCGCCGACATGGGTGCGGTGACCGCGAGCGGACCGTTCGTCGTCACCAGGGGAGAGGGCGCGCGGATCTTCGACCGCGACGGAAACTCCTACCTCGATGCGACCGCCGGGCTGTGGTTCACCAATGTGGGCCACGGACGGACCGAGATCGCCGACGCCGTCGCGCGCCAGCTCGGCACCATCGCGCACTATTCCAACTTCGGTGACATCGCGAGCGATGCGACCCTGCAACTGGCCGAGGAACTCGGCCGGATCGCGCCGGTGCCCGGTTCGAAGATCTTCTTCACCTCCGGCGGCAGCGACTCGATCGACACCGCGGTCAAGCTCGCCCGGCGCTACTGGGTGGAGCAGGGCCGCGAGTCCAAGCGGGTCGTCGTCAGCCGCACCAAGGCCTATCACGGCATGCATGCCGCCGGTACCTCACTGGCCGGGATCCCGCTGAACCACGACGGTTACGGCGAGCTCATGCACGACGTCCAGAACGTCGAGTGGGATGACGCCAAGAGCCTGCTCGGTTTGATCGAACGCGTGGGCGCCGACAACATCGCCGCGTTCTTCTGCGAGCCGATCATCGGCGCCGGGGGCATCTACCTCCCGCCGGAGGGGTACCTCGCCGAGGTGCGCGGCATCTGCCGGGACCACGACATCCTCTTCGTCGTCGACGAGGTCGTGACCGGTTTCGGCCGCATCGGGGGCGAATCCTGGTTCGCGTCGGCGCGATTCGGCCTGGAACCCGACATGATCACCACCGCCAAGGGCCTCACGTCGGGCTACGTCCCGATGGGCGCGGTGTTCATCGCCCCGTGGATCGCCGAGCCGTTCTTCGCCGGCGGGGTGTGGTGGCGGCACGGCTACACCTACGGCGGGCACGCGGGTGCGGCGGCGGCGGCGCTGGCCAACCTCGAGATCATCCGCCGCGAGAACCTCCTTGCCGAGGCGACTCGTCTGGAAGGTGACCTCGCCGCGGCGTTGTCACCGCTGGCCGACCTCGATTCGGTCGCCGAGGTCCGCACCGGTCTGGGCGCGGTCACCGCGGTCCAGCTGGCCGACGCCGCGACGGCCCCGGCGACGGTGCTCAAGCTGCGCGAGCACGGGGTCAGCACCCGCGCCGCGGGGCAAGGCGCACTCCAGGTCTCGCCCGCCTTCGTGATGACGACCGCCGAGGTCGGCGAACTCGCGGACCGGATGCGCGCGGCGTTGAGCTGACCCCGACGAGATCGAGACAGGTTCCGACGGACGGACGATTCCGGCCGTCACCGCCGGGCCGCGGAGATGGCCGCCATGTGTTCCTCACCCCAGTCGCCCAGGGGTGCGAGTGCTCTGTCGAGTGCCGCGCCCTTGGGCGTCAGGCTGTAGACGACTCGGGGCGGTACCTCTGTGAACACCTCACGATGCACGATGCCGTCCCGTTCCAGCTCGCGGAGCTGTTGGGTGAGAACCTTTTCCGAGACGCCGTCGAGTTCACGGCGAAGCTCGCCGGTGCGCCGCGGTGTCACACTGAGCGCCCACAGGATCAGCGGTTTCCACTTGCCGCCCACCACCGCGACGGCGGCGTCGAGGCCGCAGAGGAATTCGGCCATGGGTCCACACCTCTCGTCGGGTGGATGCACTCCACACCCACCTCCAGGTAAGTACCCCACAAAATAGTGGGTACTTGTCGCTGTCTGCTGTTCTGCCGACGATAGACCCATGACGGAGAACAGCGCAGCAGATGATCACGCCGGGGTCGCGATGATCGGTCTCGGACCGATGGGTACCGCACTCGCACAAGCATTCCTGGCGGCAGATGTGGAGACGACGGTGTGGAATCGCACCCGGTCGGCAGCCGACAGGGTGGGCGCGGATGGTGCAACCGTGGCGGACGATCTCGCGTCGGCCGCGACCGGTGCCCGCCTCGTCATCACCTGCTTGCGCGATCAGGAAACCACGCGCGAGGTGATCGGATCACTCCCCACCGAGGCGTTCCGCGGGCGGGTCGTCGTGGTCCTCGCCTCGTCGACACCGAACCAGGCCCGCGAGACCCAGCGGTGGGCGGATGAGCGCGGTATCGACGTCCTGATCGGCGCCATCATGGTCCCGACCGCGGTGATCGGGACGCCCCGGAGCACTCATCCTCTACAGCGGACGAGAGGACCTTCTCGAGCGGCATCGGCGCCAGCTGGAGGTGCTCGCACCGAGATCGCTGTTCGTCGGGGACGACCCCGGAGTGGCCGCCGTACTCGACACCGGCATGCTGGAGATCTTCTTCAGCGGGATGACCGCCTTCCTGCACGCGGCCGCGCTGGTCACCTCCGCCGGTCACACCGCGTCGAGTTTCGTCCCGATGGCCGTCGAGATGGTGGACATCCTGCCCGCGACCTTCCGGGGACTCGCGGCCGATGTCGACGCAGGGGAGTACCCGGGAACCGAGGACAGCATCGGCATGGAGGCGGCGGCACTGGGGCACATGGTCTCCTCCACCGAGGAGGCCGGAGTCGATGCCCGGCTGCCACGCTTGCTGCACGACCTCGCCACGCGCGCGGTGGACGAGGGATACGGCGCCGACGGGTGGTCCCGGGTGTTTGATCTGCTCCGCGCAGGCGCAGCGTCGAGCTGACGTACCACGACCTACGACAGGGCCCGGCTGATCGCAGCCGGGCCCTGTCGTCGTCGTGCGGTGGATCAGGCGTTCGCGAGCACCTCGGTGGTGGCGATCGCCTGGGCGACGCCGCTGACGATCGAGGCGACCTTGAGCGCCTCGAGAATCGCCTCACGGTCGACCCCGGCCTCGCGCAGGGTGTTCTCGTGCGCCGCAACGCAATGGCCGCAACCGTTGATCGAGGACACCGCGAATGACCACAGCTCGAAGGCGGCCTTGTCGACGCCGGGATTGCCGATGATGTTCATCCGCAGGCCCGGACGCAGGTCGTCGTACTTGCCGTCGAGGAAGCCGCGACCCCGGTAGAACACGTTGTTCATACCCATGATCGACGCGGCGCCGAGCGCGGCGTTGTAGGCCTCGGCCGAGAGAGTGTCGGCGGCCTCGTCGGCGATCTCGCTGAGCACCTTCGCATTTCGCGTGGTTGCAGCGGTCGACAGTAGGGTTCCCCAGAGCTGTTCCTCGGTCAGCGCGGTGGTGCGGCTGATCGAGGAGAGATTGAGCTTGAGGTCCTTGGCGTACTCGGGCAGCGCTTCCTTCAGATTGTCGATGCTCATCTGTTCTCCTCTCAGACGCCGGCTGTCATGAGCTCGCCGGCGTCGATCGTCGGGTCGCCCTTCTTCCAGTTACATGCGCACAGTTCGTCGGACTGCAGCGCGTCGAGCACGCGCAGGACCTCGTCGACGTTGCGGCCCACCGAGCCGGCGGTGACCGAGACGAACTGGATCTCGTTGTTCGGGTCGATGATGAAGGTGGCGCGGTCGGCGACACCGTCGGCGTTGAGAACTCCTGCTGCGGTTGCCAGTTCGCGCTTGAGGTCACTCAGCATCGGGAACGGGAGGGTCTTGAGGTCCTCGTGCTGGGCGCGCCACTGGAAGTGGACGAACTCGTTGTCCACCGAAGCGCCGAGCACCTGGGTGTCACGGTCGGCGAACTCGTCGTTCAGCTTGCCGAACGCGGCGATCTCGGTCGGGCACACGAAGGTGAAGTCCTTCGGCCAGAAGAACACGATGCGCCACTGGCCGGGGTGATCGTCCGACGACACCGTGGTGAAGTAGTCGTCGGGCTGCTGGGCATTGACCTTGCTGAGGTCGCCACCGATGACGGCGGTGAGGTTGTAGGCGGGGAACTGGTCACCGATGGTGAGCAGGGCCATGTATTGCTCCTTCAGCTGGTGAATGTACGGAAATCTGCGCGCGAAAGAGTTTCGCGACGTACGAGTACCATCGTGCCGGATTCTGGCCAAAAGCGAAACGTGATGATTAGCACTACACTGATAGGTATGCCCGATAGAACTTATCAGCCGACCGTCGCCGGTCTGCGTGCCTTCGTCGCCCTCGCGCACCGACGCCATTTCGGAACCGCCGCAGCTGATCTCGGCGTCAGCCAGCCGTCGTTGTCGCAAGCCCTGTCCGCTCTGGAGGCAGGTCTCGGGGTGACCCTCGTCGAACGCACCACACGGCGTGTCCTGTTGACGGCCGACGGTGTCGAACTGCTGCCGCGGGCGATCGCGGTGACCGAGGCGGTCGACGAGTTCACCGCGGCGGCGGCCGGGGCCGGACAGCCTCTGCGCGGGCCGCTCCGGCTGGGGGTCATCCCGACGGTGGCCCCCTACATCTTGCCCACCATGCTGCGCGGGCTCGGGACCGCTCTGCCGGAGCTCGCACCCCGGGTGGTGGAGGAACAGACCGCCCGACTCGTCGAACAGCTGCGCACCGGCACGCTCGACGTGGCGTTGCTCGCGCTACCCGTCGAGATGCCCGGGATCGTCGAAATCCCGGTCTATCGTGAGGATTTCGTGCTCGCACTCCCGTCCGGACATGCGCTCGCCGGACGCCGCCGCGTCGACCCCACCGCGCTGGCAGATCTCCCGCTCCTGCTTCTCGACGAGGGGCACTGCCTGCGCGACCAGGCTCTCGAGGTGTGCCGGCTCGCGGGTGTCCGGCCCGATCTCGGGCAGACCAGGGCCGCCTCGCTGACCACGGCGGTGCACTGCGTCGTCGGCGGTCTCGGTGTGACGCTCATCCCGCAGACGGCGGTCGCCTCGGAGACGGCGTCGGGTGATCTGGCCACCGCGACCTTCGCGTCCCCGCGTCCGGGCCGGCGGATCGGACTGGTCTTCCGGGCATCCGCGCGCCACGAGGACGCCTACCGCGAACTGGCCACCGTCATCGGCGATCTCGTCGGTGCGACCGGGGCCGTGACCCGGCTCTAGGCCGGCCCGCCGGCCGGCTCGAGCGACTCGCTGGCGGCCGCCTGCGCGGCGAGTGCCTCCCATTCGTCGACCAGACTCGAGTCGACCTCGCGGACCATGGTGCCCAGATCCTCGACGATCTGCTCGATCTCGGGAGTCACCACACTCGTCGGAACACCCTGTCGCAATACGCGATAGCAGTCCGAGAGGTATCGCAGCAGCACGCCCTCGCTGCGGGCCAGTCCGTACGCGGAGATCAGCTCGGTGAAGGTCATGGCCTTCTCGAGCATCTCGCGCAGCACCGACTTCGGCGCCGGCGGGAACGACGACACCCAGGGGTGGCCCCGGCGATAGATGTCGAAGGCGGCGAAGATCTCCTCGGCCAGCGGTTGCGGCCAGGTGATCTCCTCCAGCCGCGACATCCGTTCCTCGTATTCGATGCCGTCGGCCTTCATCTCCGCGATGGCGGCGTCGCGCGCTACCTTGCGCTGCGCGAGCAGCAGCGGCCGCGGGTTCTCGAGGGTCGATTCGAGAACGGAGACCACATCGAGTGCGTGGGTGGACGACTCGGGGTCGAGGATCTCGAAGGTCGCCAGGGCGAAGGCGGACAGCGGATTGGTCAACGCGAAGTTCTCCGGCATGTCCACGCTGAGCGCGATGTGCCGGCCGGTCTCGTCGGGCTCGTCGAGTTGCACGACGATCCCCGCGTCCCGCAGCCCGCGGTAGAGCTCGATCGTGTGCTTGATGGTGCGCAGCTGCCGGTCACGCGGTTCGTGATTGTCCTCGAGGAGGTGGCGGACCGCGACGAAGCAGTCACCCGGACGGCCGAGCACTTCGAGCAGCATGGCGGTCGTCATCTGGAAGTGGCTGCGCAGCGGCTCGTCGGGGGCATCGATGAGCTGGGTGAACGTCTTCTCGCCCCACGAGACGAAACCCTCGGGGGGCTTCTTGCGCACCAACTTCCGGAGCTTCTTGGGATCATCGCCGGCCTTGGTCACAGCGCGGGCGTTCTCCACGTCGTGATCGGGGGCCTGGGCGACGACATAGCCGATCGTGTCGAAACCGGCCCTGCCCGCGCGACCGGCGATCTGGTGGAACTCGCGCGCCCGCAGGCGCCGCACCCGCCGCCCGTCGTATTTGCTCAGGCCCGCGAACAGCACGGTACGGATCGGCACGTTGATGCCGACGCCGAGGGTGTCGGTGCCGGCGATCACCTTCAGCAGACCCTGCTGCGCCAGACGTTCCACCAGACGCCGATACCGCGGAAGCATCCCGGCGTGGTGTACGCCGACGCCGGCGCGCAGCAGTTTGGACAGCGTGTTCCCGAAGCCGGTGGAGAAGCGGAAGTCACCGATCGCCTCCGCGATGGCCGCTTTCTCGGCCTTGTCACAGATCCGGACGCTCAGCAGTGCCTGCGCGCGCTCGACCGCCGCGGCCTGGGTGAAGTGCACCACGTAGATCGGTGCCCGGCCACGATCGACGAGCTCGGCGATCGTCTCGTGGATCGGGGTCATCGCGTACGTGTGCTCGAGGGGAACCGGCCGCTGCGCATTGGTGACCTCGACGGTCGCGCGACCGGTGCGGCGAGTCAGATCGTCGACGAAGAACGAGACGTCGCCCAGCGTCGCTGACATCAGCAGGAACTGCGTCGACGGCAATTCGATGAGCGGCACCTGCCACGCCCAGCCGCGGTCCGGTTCGCCGTAGTAGTGGAACTCGTCGGCGACGAGGACACCGATGTCGCCGGCGCCGCCGGCCGCCAGCGCGAGGTTGGCGACGATCTCGGCGGTCGCGCACACGATGGGCGCGTCCGCGTTGACCGCTGCGTCCCCGGTGAGCAAGCCGACCTGGTCCGCGCCGAACATCGCGCACAACTCGAAGAACTTCTCACTGACCAGGGCCTTGATCGGGGCCGTGTAGAACGCGCGCTCGCCGCGGCAACGCGCGAAGTAGAGCGCGCCTGCCGCGACGAGTGACTTGCCCGAGCCCGTCGGCGTCGCCAGGATGACGTGGCTGCCGGCGAGGAGTTCGAGGAGCGACTCCTCCTGGTGGTCGTAGAGGTCCAGGCCCCGCCCGGTCCACCATTCGGTGTACCGCTCGAGGGCGGTGTCCTCGTCGTCGGTGGGTACCAGGACGGTGGGTATCAGGACGTCGGGCGCGGGGCTCGGTGCGGGGTCCGGGATCAGATCGGTGATCGTGGACCCTCGTCCCCGGGGCCCGCCTCACCGTTGCCGGTCTGCTCGGCCAGGAACCGTTCGAGTTCGGCACCGAGTTCGTCGCCACTGGGTAGCGACTCCTCGGCGGCGAGCAGGGACGCGCGCTCCTGTGCGGCCTGGGTGAACGTGTCGTACTGGGTCTCCAGCGCGGCCACCACCGACTCGATCTCGGTGTTGCCCTCGACCTCGGTGTCGACCTGCGCGCGCACCTTCTCCGCGGCGCTGTCGAGCGCGGCGAGGGGGAGGTCGAGGCCGGCGAGTTCGGCGACAGCGGCCAGCAGGCGCGCGGACGCCGCCGGATAGTTGGTCTGTGCGAGGTAGTGCGGGACGTGCACGGACAGGCCCGAGGCGCGGTAGTCGTGTTCACCCATCCGCAGTTCGAGCAGCATCGACGCACTGGCGGGCAGCTTCATCGCCGATCCCCACCGGGGCAGGTCGCCCAGCGCGTCGGGATCGCTGCCGTGGGCCGTGATCGACGACGGGCGGGTGTGCGGCACGGCCATCGGGATCGCGTTCAGACCGATGACGTCGGTGACGCCGAGGCCGTCGCTGAGGCGACGGACGGCATCGACGAACTGCTCCCACCGGAGGTCGGGTTCGGAACCGGCGAGGAGGAGGAAGCCCTTACCCGCGTTGTCGCGGATCGCGTGCAGCTCCAGAGATGGCATCTCCACGTCGGTGAAGGTCTCGCCGCTGAACGAGATGGTCGGCCGGCGTGAGCGGTAGTCCATCAGTTCGTCGGAGGAGAAGGTCGCGACCAACTCGGACTCGAGGCTGTCGCGCAGATGCGCAGCGGCCAGCGCGACCGCGTGCCCGGCGTCGGCGAAGCCCTCGAGGGCGTGGATCAACACCGGACCCGTGCCATCGGGCCGGGTCACCTGCGGAGCGGGAAAGGCGAGTTCATACAGCGCGTCGTTGCGCGCAGGCTGCTCGTCCACGTCGTCCCTCCTTCTGCTGGCAGCTGTCCGAAGAGACAGCTGAACGTTCATTGTCTCGCACCACACCCGGCGGTGGCCACTCGCATGGATGCAACCACTCCGACACGACGGTGATTCCCCGTGGGTGTGTCCCGGACGCGTACCGAGGACACCGATGGCACAGTAGACCGTTGTGACCGAGCCGCGTGCGCCCCGACTGCGCCTGTCCGTCCCCGGCCGTCCGCTGCCAACCGTGGCGGCGGCCTACCTGGTGGCCGCGGCGCTGATGGTGTCCGCCTGCTCGATCTCCGGGGAGCCTGCGGCGTCGAGCCCGGACCTGTCCGCGCGATCGGTGACGGCCGCGGACTTCCCGGCCGGCGCCGCGAGCCGGATACCGCCCCCGGCGGTCGCGAACGCCCTGGCCGACGTGACCGGAGCGCCGATGCCCGGGCAGGCGGCCACCGAGGTGTCCCCGCCGGACTGCGCACCCGTTCCGGTCTCGGCGGAGGGTGCGGTCGCCTTTCTGGGTCCCGGACCGGGGGAGCGGTCCACCCTGACCTCGATCGTGGCCGGTGTCGACACACCGCTCGACGACGTCGTCGGCCTGGCGGAGCGGTGTCCGCAGACCACCACGACGACCTACGGGGCGTCGTCGACGATCACCACCGAGGTCCTGCCCCCTCCGCCGGCGCCGGACGGGGTCGACACCGCGACCATCCGTCGCACGACCGTCACCGGCGGTGGTGTCGCGTCCACCACGAGTGCCCTGTCGCTCCTCGGCGAACGCGACGGCGTCCGGGTCTACACCGAATATCGTTGGCCTGCAGCCGGTTCCGTACCCCAGGAGGCCTCCGCCGCGCTCGACGAGCTCTTCGTCAAGGCGATCGCGGCCGCGTTCGGCTGATCGGTGCCACCCTGTGGATGACCCGGTCGGGGTTGTCCACAGCATGCGTTCGACGGCGTTCGGGCGGCGCGAGCGCACCGAAGCTGGTGCGCATGCAGATCCTGGAATCGACTCCGCACAGACCCCACGACCCGTCGACCCTGCTCACCTCGATCCCCGCACGTCTCGGGTTCGTCCCGGAGCGGTCGATCATCGTGATCGCCTTCGCCGCCGATCGCACCGTGAACGCGACCATGCGACACGACCTCGCCCTCGAGGCCGACGGCAGCCCGTCGCGGGAACTGGTCGTCGTCCTCGCCGGGCTCGGGGAAATCACGTCCACCTACGGGATCGAGGAGATCGCGGTCGTGATCGCCGACGACCGGTATCCGACGGACGACCGCCGATATCGGCGGATCATGGCCATGAGCGACCGGTACTTCGGCGAGGTCGGTGGCGTCGCGGCCGGGTTCGGGCTGGCGACGTTCGAGACCGGTGCGCCATGGTCGACCATCTGGTGCCCGGAGGATCGGGCCTGGTCGGTCGAGGTGTCCCCGGAGGCGGCCGGACGGCTCGGGGATCCGCACACCTGCCCGACGGCCGTCGCCGAGGCGGTGCGGTCAGGCCGGCGGATTCTCTCCCGGCGCTCGGAGATGCGGTCCATGCTCGAACCGCTCGACGGCGAGTGTGGTCCGGCGCGTCCGCTACCGGGCTGTCGCCGGTGTCCTGGCGCCGATCTCGACCGGACCGATCTCGACCGGCTCGATTCGGACGGGCGTGACCTCGACGTGGAGGACATCGAGGACTCGGCGCGGGCGCTCGACCTCGTCATCAGCGCGGTCATCGGTGCGAATCGATCGCTGGACTGCGAAGAGCTGGACCGGCTGGAACGGGCGATCCTCCGGCCCGATGTCCGCGACGCGGTGCTGGCCCTGGCCGTCACCGAGCTCCGGGGCGCAGCCGAACGCCTCTGGCGAGAACTCGCCCGGCGACTGACCGGGCGCGGACGGGCAACCGCCGCAACACTTCTGGCGCACCTGCACTACATCGGCGGGGACGGGGCCTACGCAGGTGTGGCCCTCGACGTCGCGCTCGCTTGCAAGAACGTCGGCAAACTGGCCGCACTGCTCGACTCAGCCCTGCGTGCGGGGGTACGCCCGGCACAGCTGTGGGGCACGATCGACAAATCCTACGACGCCGCGGCACGACTCGGCGTCGTGATCCCGGCGGTGACACTGCGCACCGCCGGGTGACCAGACGTCCGCCGGCGTCAGACCTTTTCGACCACCTTCTCGACGAACAGCGAGTGCGCCATCTCGGGCGAGAGCTCGAGGCCGTCGTGACCGGGAGTGTCGATCGTGATCGTGCCCGCCGTGTTCGAGACGGTCACACGGGCGTTGGGGACCACGCCCGCCTCACGCAACGCACCGATGAGTTCGGTGTCGGACTGCGCGTGTTCAGACAACCGGCGCACGATGACGGGCACCGTCTCACCCGGGGGGAGGTCGGCGAGGCGGGTGGCGCCGTCGTCGGAACTCGACACCTCCACGCCCAGCAGCTCCAGGCCCGGGATCGGGTTGCCGTAGGGCGACGTCGTCGGGTACTCCAGGACCGCGAGCAGGCGACGTTCGACGTTCTCGCTCATCACGTGCTCCCAGCGGCAGGCCTCCTCGTGGACCTGGTCCCAGGGCATCCCGATGACGTCGACCAGGAGTCGCTCGGCCAAGCGATGCTTGCGCATCACCGCGACGGCGAGCGAGCGTCCGCGGTCGGTCAGTTCGAGGTGCCGGTCGCCGGCAACGCGGAGAAGCCCGTCGCGCTCCATGCGGGCGACGGTCTGCGACACGGTGGGACCGGATTGGTCCAGACGCTCGGCGATGCGTGCCCGCAGCGGCACGATGCCCTCTTCTTCGAGATCGTAGATCGTTCGCAAGTACATCTCTGTGGTGTCAACCAGGTCGTTCACTGTGCGCAATCCCTTTCGTCCCCGCCAAGATTACCCTCTGTGCGGGTGGTGACCGCGATCTCACCGCGGCGGGGGAGTCCGCGGGTGACGATGTGGCGGTGCCCACCGTGTCCGACGCGACATCCGTGGCCGCTGCGCGAGGTCTACCACTAGCCTGAGGTCGTGATCAACACAACGAGCGCCCGATGACGACGGCTGTCATCTGGAGCGAGGACTTCCTGTCCTATCGCTGGGCCCACACCCACCCGATGAACCCGGTCCGACTCGCCCTCACGATGACCCTCGCGCAGAGCCTCGGAGTGCTCGACGGCGTCGAGACCGTCCCGCCGCAGGCCATCGACGACGACGCCCTGACCGTCGTCCACAGCCGCGACTACATCGACGCGGTCCGTGCGGTCGGATCGGGAACCGCCTCGCTGTCGGGTCCGCTGCTCGAGCGGCTGTTCGGTCTCGGCGACGCCGACAACCCGGTCTTCACGGGGATGCACGAGGCCGCGCGGTTGCTCGTGGGCGGCACCCTGGCCGCCGCCCAGACGGTCGTTTCGGGTGCGGCGACGCGGGCGGTCAACATCGGCGGCGGCATGCATCATGCGATGCGTTCGCGCGCCGCCGGATTCTGCATCTACAACGACTGCGCCATCGCGATCAGATACCTGCTCGACCACGGTTTCGACCGCATCGCCTACATCGACGTCGACGCCCACCACGGCGACGGTGTCCAGGTCGAGTTCGCGGCCGACCCGCGCGTGCTGACGGTGTCGCTGCACCAGCACCCGGCGACCCTGTGGCCGGGCACCGGGTGGCCGACCGAGGTCGGCGACGGCGACGCCGCGGGCAGCGCGGTCAACCTGGCCCTGATGCCCAACACCGAGGACCGGCTGTGGCTACGCGCCTTCCACGCCGTGGTGCCGTCGGTGATCGCCGAGTTCCGGCCGCAGATCATCGTCAGCCAGTGCGGCGCCGACAGCCACCGGGCCGATCCGCTCACCGATCTGTCACTGACCGTCGACGGCCAGCGCGCGGCGATGATCGCGATGCGCGACCTGGCCGACAAATACTGCGAGGGTCGCTGGATCGCGGTCGGCGGCGGCGGATACGGCGTGGTGAACGTGGTGCCGCGCAGCTGGACGCATCTCCTCGGGGTCGCCCTCGACCGCGAGGTCGACGTGACGTCGGACATCGACGAATCCTGGTGCGCCACAGCCGAACAGATCTCCGAACAGGTGCACTCGGACTACGCCGCACCACCCGTTCGGGTCATGGGCGACGGGGGGATCGTCGACTACCAGCCCTGGGCGGGCGACGCCGGCCAGGAACCACCCGAGGGTGTGCCGCCCAACGCCCAGCGCCAGACCGACCGCGCGATACTCGCCACCCGACGTGCGGTGTACCCGCTCCACGGTCTCGACCCGG
The DNA here is from genome assembly GCF_042743165.1 of Gordonia sp. NPDC058843. Taxonomy (NCBI): domain Bacteria; kingdom Bacillati; phylum Actinomycetota; class Actinomycetes; order Mycobacteriales; family Gordoniaceae; genus Gordonia; species Gordonia sp. NPDC058843. Next base: position 112,807 of record NZ_JBHYNC010000001.1, on the reverse strand, counting down.
AGGACCCCCGTGACTGACGACGCCACTCCCGCATCATCGGACACCCCCGCCCCTCCGGACGGCGACGACCACACTCGCCGCGCGGTGGCCGACCAGCCGGAACCGCGCAGCCCGTGGGACTATCCACGTCACTGGATCGCCGACGTCCTGGCCTCCGACGGCGGCGTCGTGCATCTGCGGCCGATCGTGCCCGACGACGCCGACCGCATCGTCGAGTTCCACTCCACATTGTCCGAGCGGACGCGCTACATGCGGTACTTCGGTCCGACCCCGACACTGCCGCCGCGCGAGGTGGCGCGGATGACGACGGTCGACCACCAGCAACGTGTCGCGATCGTCGCCGAACTCGGGGGCGAGATCATCGCGGTCGGCATCTACGAAGGACTCGGCTTCGACGGCAAACCCGAATCGGCCGAGGTGGCGTTCGTCGTCGCCGACCGACACCAGGGCCGTGGACTCGGCCCCATACTGCTCGAGCACCTCGCCGGGGCGGCCGCGGAGAACGGTTTCACCCGATTCGAGGCCGAGGTCCTCAGCGAGAACCCGAACATGGTCGCCGTCTTCCGCGACGCCGGCTATCAGCTCGCGCGGAGCTTCGACGGCTCGACCGTGCACGTCGAGTTCCTCATCGATCCCACCGAGGCGCTGCTGTCGGTGCGTAACGCCCGGGAGCGCGCGTCCGAGGCCCGGAGCGTCGCGAACCTGCTGCGCCCGACCTCGGTCGCGGTCATCGGCGCCTCGACGGACCCGAGCAAGGTCGGTAACGCGCTGCTGGCCAACATCATCGCCGGCGGCTTCACCGGACCGGTGTTCCCGGTCAACGGCCCCGCCCGCGTCGAGGAGGAGCAGCCCGAGCCGGGGCGGCGCGGGTTGGGTCACGAATCCACACCGGCCCGTCGCCGCACCAGGGAACGGCCGCCGTCGGTGCGCGGGATCCGCGCGTACGAGACCGTGCGTGACATCCCCGACCCGGTCGACCTCGCGGTGGTCGCGGTGCCGGCCGCCCGCGTCGACGACGTTCTCGACGACTGCCTGGTCAAGGGCGTGCGCACCCTCGTCGTGGTGTCGTCGGGTTTCGGCGACTCCGGCGAGGAGGAGGGGCTGGAGAACGAGCGACGGCTGGTCGCCCAGGTACGCGAACACGGGATGCGGCTGGTCGGACCGAATGCGTTGGGAGTGGCGAACAACGATCCGACGGTCGCGCTCAACGCGACGCTCGCCCCACGCATCCCGGCCGCCGGACGGGTGGGGTTCTTCTGCCAGTCCGGAGCCCTGGGGATCGCCATCCTCGACACCGCCGCCCGACGGCAGATCGGACTGTCGACGTTCGCCTCGGCAGGCAACCGCGCGGACGTCTCCGGCAACGACCTGTTGCAGTACTGGGACACCGACGCCACGACCGACGTCATCCTGCTCTACCTCGAGAGCTTCGGTAATCCGCGCAAGTTCTCCCGGATCTCGCGGCGGGTCTCGCGGTCGAAGCCGATCATCGCGGTCAAGTCCGGCCGGGGGGCGATGACGCCCGTGCGCGCCGCGCGGTCGGCGGCCAGCCTCGACGACCAGATCGCGCGCATGATGCTCGAACAGGCCGGGGTGATCCAGGTCGACACGATTCCCGAACTGTTCGACTGTGCGGCCCTGTTCGCCTATCAGCCGCTACCGCGCGGCCCGCGCGTCCGCATCATCGGCAACTCGTCGGTGCTCGGCAGCCTGGCGGCCGACACCGCGCGCAACGGTGGTCTCGAGGTCGTCGACACCGTCGACCTCGGTGCCGGCGCCTCCGAGGAGGAGTTCGAGTCGACGGTCTCGGCGGCGATGGCCGACCCGGGCGTCGACGGGATCATCGTGGTGTTCGTGCCGCCGGTGGCGGTCGGGGCCGATTGGCACGCCCGTGCACTCATGGCGGCGGCGAACACCCCCGACGCCGACGGCGACAAGCCGATCGTCACGACCTTCCTCGCCGTCGACGGCATCCCGCCGGGCCTGACGAGGCCCGGTCCGGGTGGCATGCCGACGAAGGGTTCGATCCCGTCGTACGGGTCACCCGAGCGGGCGGCCGCCTCGCTGGCCCGGGCCTGGCAGTACGCCCGGTGGCGATTGCGGCCGGAGTCCGTCGTGCACCGTCCCGAGGGCACCGACCCCGAGGCGGCGCGGATGTTCGTGCGCGAGGCCCTGGCGGGTGACGGCCTGTCCGACCGTGCCGGCGAGCGTCTTCTCGGTCATGTGGAATCGGCGAAACTGTTGCGCTGGTACGGCATCGACGTGGTCCCGTTCCGCGAGGTCACCACGATGCACGAGGCGTCGGCGGCGGCACGCCAGCTGGGACTGCCGGTGGCGGTGAAGGCGACGTCGGACAAGTGGCGCGGACGTCTCGACCGCGAGGGTGCGCGTCTGGACCTACCCGACGCGACGACGGTGGTGACCGCGTTCGCCGAACTCACCGAGCTCACCGGCGACCGCGTGCTGCACGTGCAGAAGATGGCCCCGAAAGGGGTCGGCACAGTCATCCGGGTACGCGACGACCCGTCGTTCGGCTCGGTGATGTCCTTCGGTCTGTCCGGGCGTACCTTCGATCTATTGGGGGATCACGGCTACCGGGCCGTCCCGCTGTCCGAACTCGATGCCCGTGAGCTCATCGAGGAGCCGCGCTCGGCTCCGCTGTTGTCGGGCTATCGCGGCGAGGAGCCGGCCGACAAGGAAGCGCTCGCGGACCTGCTGCTGCGCATATCCACGCTCGTCGACGACATCCCTGAGGTGCGCGAGGTGGTCTGCGACCCGATTCTGGCCTCGGTCGACGGGGCGGCCGTTCTCAACGCCCGGATACGCGTCGGTCCGGTGCCCGACAGGCGGGACACCGGACCCAGACGACTCGGTTGACCGAGATTGCAGTAGCAGGGGACTCAGTGGAGGAGGCGGCGCAGCGTGCGGGGACGCTCAGCTCGCGTAGGCGCGCAGACGCTCGGCACGATCACCGTGGCGGAGCTTGCCCATGACCTCACGTTCGATCTGACGTACGCGCTCGCGTGACAGCCCGAACATCCGGCCGATCTGGTCCAGCGTGCGCGGCTGGCCGTCGTCGAGGCCGTAGCGCATCCGGATGACCTGATGTTCCCGCTCGTCCAGCGTCGCGAGAACGGCGCGGATGTCGGAGTGCAACAGGCCGGCGATGACGGCGTTCTCCGCGGAGGTGGCCTCGGCGTCCTCGATGAAGTCGCCCAGGGGAGCTTCTTCGTCGCTGCCCACCGGCATGTCCAGGCTCACCGGGTCGCGGCTGTGGTCGAGTAGGTCTGCGATCTTCTCGGCGGGGATGCCCGACTCGTTCGCCAACTCGTCGTCGGTCGCCTCGCGACCCAGCTGCTGGTGCAGTTCGCGCTTGATGCGAGCCAGCTTGTTGACCTGCTCCACCAGGTGGACAGGGAGCCGGATGGTACGACTCTGATCAGCCATACCGCGGGTGATCGCCTGTCGGATCCACCAGGTTGCGTACGTCGAGAACTTGAAGCCCTTCGCGTAGTCGAACTTCTCCATCGCGCGGATCAGGCCCAGGTTGCCCTCCTGGATCAGGTCCAACAGCGGCATGCCGCGGCCGGTATAGCGCTTGGCCAGTGAGACCACCAGGCGGAGGTTCGCCTCGAGCAGATGGGCGCGGGCGGCCTCACCCTCGCGGACGACGATCGCCAGATCGCGCTTCTTGGCGGCGGAGAGCCGCTTCTTGTTCGCCAGAACGTGTTTGGCATAGAGGCCGGCCTCGATCTGCTTGGCGAGGTCGACCTCCTGCTCCGCGTTGAGGAGAGCGGTACGACCAATTCCGTTCAGATACACACGGACCAGATCCGCCGCTGGAGACTGGGCGTCGAGATCCTGTTCGGTCATCGCCGGCCGCGTACCCGGAGGGGTGACTTCGGCGAAACCTTTGGTCGGGGTCGAACGTGCAACTGTCGAGCGTGACATGCGGCCTCCTGACTTGAGTGCGTTCACTGGGTCCAACGTCCATGTGTGGGCGATAGTTCCCGAGAGTGCTTCGGAGCAAACCTCGATGAGGCTTGGTGACCTGCGCATTCTTTTTCGCGGCTCGACAACCGGCTGAGAAGTTGCTGAGATGTCGCGCGCGGCGGAACTCCGGGCGTCGGGACGCACGTGGGCGGGGCCGGATGTGTCTCAGGTGCGGGGCTCGTCGGGGTCGACGACCTGTCCGTCCACGGTGCGGGACAGCTGGTACCCGGTGTCGGTGAGTGCCGGTGGACCGACGACGTGGTTGTCGGCGCCGTACTTGTACTGGGGTACCTCGCCGCGTTTGCGCGGTGGACGGTCATTGGCGATGAGGACCGCGGCCCAGGGAAGCGGGATGGAGATCGCGACGATGGCCAGGGCCAGGAGCCCGGACCCGGTGATGCCGTAGGCGATGCCTGCGATCACCAGTGCCGGCACGCGGAAAGCCATGAGAAACAGGTATTTCCGCACGCGGGCTCGGTGCTGGGCCTCGAGCGAGTCCGGGGCGTCGGTGATCAGGTAGGTCTCGGCGCCCGGACGTTTCGACACGGGGTCTGGATGCCCGTCGACGTGCGGTGACGTGCTGCTGTTGCCGTGCTGACCGCGGCCGGACTCGCCCATGGATTCCCTTTGTTCGAACACCCTCTCCACTGTCCCACTTTCGATGTGTGAATGCACCCGCCGGCCAATCGTGACTCGACTGGTCGGTCGGTCGGGCGGTGACGCACAATGGAACGCATGGGAACCGAAACCATCGAACGCCCGGACCTCGATGAATGGTCCGACACCAAGACCGACGAGCGCCCCGATGCCGACGCCACCGACCGGGATGACGACGACCGCCCCAAGTTCTTCCACTACGTGAAGAAGAACAAGATCGCCGAGAGCGCGGTCATGGGGAGTCACGTCGTCGCACTCTGCGGCGAGACCTTTCCGGTGACACGATCGGCCAAGCCCGGGTCGCCGGTGTGCCCGAAGTGCAAGAAGATCTACAGCAAGATGCGCAAGTAACGGCAGCTGTGCGGACGCAACGCGGTTGACCGGCGGGTGCCGGTCAGCCGCGTTCGCGTTCTCGCGGCTGGCGGCGGATCGGACCCGAGGACAACCGGTCGGGCAGGGTCCGGAGTTGTCCGGTGAAGTCCGAGGTCTGTGTGTTCACCCAGTGCCGCACCTGGGTCGTGGTCGAGGCCTTCGCCGGCCAGAACTGTTGCACCGCAGCATTGAACTCGGCGCCGATCACGATGCCGAACCCCAGAGAGAACGCGAAGAGCAGGAACGCGATCGGCGTGGCCAGCGCCCCGTAGGACACCCCGGCCTCGGTGATCTTGGTCAGGTAGACGCGCAGCAGGTAACTGGCGAGCCAGAAGAACACGCCCGCCACGACGGCGCCGCCGATCAGCCGATGCCAGGGCAGGGGATTGGGCAGGGCGAGGTGATACAGGGTCGTGAGGACGAGCAGCAGTAGCACGGCGACGAACGGGAAGTAGCCGTAGTCGATGAGGCCGGTGACGAAGGAGCCCCACGATTCCGGCACGACCGCCCGGAGGTAGTTCGGACCGAGGGCGACGAGGGGCAGCAGGAACACCGCGACGCTCAGGAAGCCGACGTAGAGGAACAGCGCGAAGAACCGCTGCCACACGGGGTTCCGGACCTCGTGCTGATCGTGCGCGTGTGCGATCGAGGCGATGAAGCACGAGACGGCCGACGAGCCCGCCCACAGTGACAGCACGAAGCCGACCGACATCAGTCCGATCCGGCCGCGCCCGAGCACGCTGTCGACGGTCGGGGTGATCAGATCGTCGACGACCGTCGGCGTGAACGTCCGGCCGGCGAAATCGACGATCCGGGCGTACACGACGTCGACGGTGTCGGGGCCGAACCACCCGGCGACGTAACCGACCGACCCGAGCAGCCCGAGCAGCAGCGGTGGCAGGGACAGCGCCTGCCAGAACGCGGCCTGGGCCGCCCAGCCGATGATCCCGTCGTCCCAGGACTTGACGATGGTGCGCCAGATCACGCGATGGATGTTCGGCAGTACCGGCAGCCCGGGCCCGGTGGGTGTCTCGACCCGAACCGGGTCGTCGTTGCCCGTCTTCGCCGCTGCCGCGCCCGGCTTCGGTGATCGATGCGTGTCGTGGAGTACCTCGACGTCGCCGGATGACGGGGCGGCGCGGAGCGGGGTGCGCAGGGGTTCGGTCGCGGCGTCGCCGATCGGCGCGGTGACCGCGGTCGACACGGGTGCTGCCGGCGGCGGGCCCCCAGGCAGGTTCGGCCCAGGCGGGTTCGGCGCAGCCACCGACGACGTGTCGTCGGCCAGCGGGGCCGGGTTCCTCTTGCGCGTTGTGATGTGTTCAATATCCCCGATCGGAGGGGCAGTTGGGTACTCGGGTCACCAGGCGAGTCGTTCGGATCGTCCACGAGGACCCAGTGCCGCAGCGACCGCGGCCCGGCGTCGGGATGCGGGAGCTGTCGGTCGTCGGCGGTACGATTGGCGAGTCCCCTCGGGCGCGGGTCCCGCACACGAGGGGTCGATTCATGTCCGGCAGGAATCCCGTACGCGTGGAGGAGCAGCACAGAAGGTGACGTCAGCCGAATCCTCCGCCCGCAGTCCGTCCGGGTCGACGACCGCCGAACCCCGAGTCCAGCTCCGCGCCTGGCAGCGTCGCGCGCTGACCAAATATCTGACGCAGCGGCCGAAGGACTTCCTCGCCGTCGCGACGCCGGGCGCAGGCAAGACGACGTTCGGTCTGCGGATCGCCCGCGAACTCCTCGACGATCGCACCGTCGACAAGATCACCGTGGTCGCCCCGACCGAGCATCTCAAGCACCAGTGGGCCGAGGCCGCGGCCCGGGTCGGGATCGCTCTCGATTCCCGATTCACCAACGCCGCCGGCCAGACCAGTTCGGACTTCCACGGTGTCGTCGTCACCTATGCGCAGGTCGCCGCGCATCCCGCCCGCCACCGGGTACGCACCGAGAACTACCGCACCCTGGTCATCCTCGACGAGATCCACCACGGCGGGGATGCCAAGTCCTGGGGTGAGGCGATCCGCGAGGCCTTCGACGACGCGGAGCGCCGGCTGCTGCTGACCGGTACGCCCTTCCGTTCCGACGATTCACCGATCCCGTTCGTCACCTACGAGCCGGAGGCGGGTGGTCATCAGCGCTCGAAGGCCGACCACACCTACGGTTACGCCGATGCGCTGAAGGACGGCGTCGTCCGGCCGGTGGTGTTCCTCGCCTACTCGGGCGAGGCGAGCTGGCGGGACAGCGCGGGTGAGGAGTACACCGCGCGCCTGGGCGAGCCGCTCTCCGCCGAACACACCACCCGTGCCTGGCGGACCGCGCTCGATGCACACGGCGACTGGATTCCGGCGGTCCTCACGGCCGCGCACACCCGGCTCGGGCAGCTGCGTGCCACCGGCACACCGGACGCCGGCGGACTGGTGATCGCCACCGATCAGACCGCCGCCCGTGACTATGCCGAACTCCTCACGGCCATCACCGGCAAAGCGCCCACGGTGGTGCTCTCCGACGACCCGAAGTCGTCATCGCGAATCGGTCAGTTCGCCGCGTCGACCGACGAGTGGATGGTCGCGGTCCGCATGGTGTCCGAAGGCGTCGACGTGCCGCGGCTGGCGGTGGGTGTGTACGCCACCAGCTCGTCGACCCCGTTGTTCTTCGCACAGGCCATCGGCCGGTTCGTGCGATCGCGTCGTCCGGGGGAGACAGCGAGCGTATTCCTCCCGTCGGTGCCGGTGCTGCTCGATCTGGCCAGCCAGATGGAGGTCGAGCGCGATCACGTGCTCGGTAAGCCGCACCGCGAGAGCGACGGGCTCGACGACCAGCTGCTGATCGACGCCAACAAGCAGGAGGACGAGCCCGGGGAGGACGAACCGAAGTTCCAGTCCCTGCACGCCGACGCCGAACTCGATCAGGTGATCTTCGACGGAACGTCCTTCGGCACGGCGACCTTCGCGGGCAGCGACGAGGAATCGGACTACCTCGGATTGCCCGGGCTGCTCGACGCGGATCAGGTGCGCGCGCTGCTGCGCAAGCGGCAGGAGGATCAGGTCACTGCGCGGACGGCCGCATCCACTTCCGAGTCGACGGCCACCGAACAGCCGACACCCGGCCGGCCCCCGGGCACGACCGGCGAGAACCTGCATGCCCTCCGCAAAGAACTGAACACCCTCGTCGCGATGCATCACCACCGCACGGGCAAACCGCACGGCATGGTGCACAACGAGTTGCGGACGAAGCTGGGTGGTCCGCCGACCGCGATGGCCAGCGCCGACCAGCTCAAGGAGCGGATCGCCGCGTTGCGGGAGTGGCGCTGACCGAGGCGGAACCCCGCGCACACGACAGGGCCCGGCCGGATGATTCCGGCCGGGCCCTGTCGTTGGGGAAAGCCCGTGTCAGATTGTCGGAGGTGTCAGACCAACTCGCCCGCGGACTCGACCACGGTGGCGCTGAGCTCGACCAGACGGGTCTCGTGCTCGTTGAAGTGGTGGCGGCAGAAGAGAAGCTCGCCGCCCTTGGGCAGGACAGCCCGTACCTTGGCTGCGGCGCCGCAGCGATCGCAGCGATCGGCGGCAGTGAGCGGCAGGTAGATCGGGGTTGTGGTGGTGGCGATGTCAGTCATGGTTGTCGTTCCTCCGTCCCGGTCCGGCGCCGGTGTCCGGTCGCCTTCCCTCCGAGCCGACACATCCGGGCGATGCGTCAACCTCACTCTGTCAGACGCTCGGGGCGTTCGTATTGTTCCGGGGGTGCACTCGGTGTGTCGTCACTCACCGTTTACACCAGGCAACAACTGAACAACGATCGCCCGAACGCAATGCGACCCGGCCATGGGGGCCGGGTCGCACCACTCTACGTGTTCTGCGGGGGACGGGTCGGTCGGTCAGCTCGTCCGGGAATGCGTGCCACTCGCGCCCGCATCGGGTTCGGGTGTGGACTCGGCGGCGGGAATGTCAGACGTCGTCGAACCCTCTGCGCCCGATCGGTCCGCGCCGTCGGCGCCCACGAGTGCCTCTTCCTGCTCCTCGCGGAAGTGGGTGATCGCGTCCGAGGACTCGTTCTCCCGGTCGCGCAGGTACTCGCGGAGCGAGTAGGCGAACGCCGCGGCCCAGGCGATGGCGATCACGATGTAGAAGACGTTGCGCACGCCGCCGGGGGCGTCGATGAAGTCGCTCTTCAACAGGCTGCGCGTGTTGGTGAGGACGATCAGGCCACCGACCGAGGCGCCCAGCAGACGCGGCGGGATGTGGCGCACGAGCCACGCGGCGATCGGGGCTGCGATCACGCCGCCGACGAGGATCGCGCCGACCCAGGCGAAGTTGATGCCCTGTGAGCCGAGGCTGAGCAGGAAGCCGAGGCTCGCGGCGACGGCGATGATGAACTCGCTGGTGTCGATCGAACCGATCACCTTGCGGGGCTCGAGGCGGCCGCTGGCCAGGATCGCCGGTGTGCCGACCGGTCCCCAGCCGCCGCCACCGGTGGCATCGACGAAACCGGCGACAAACCCGAGCGGGCTCAGGAACCGCTTGCGCAGCGGCTTGCCCAGGTTGTGGCGGGGGATGCCCTGGAAGGTGAACCGCACCAGGATGTAGAGGCCCAGGAGCAGCAGGATCACAGCCATCACCGGTGCAGCTGTCTCGGTCGACAGACTGGACAGGATCGTCGCCCCGAGGAACGCGCCGATGGCGCCCGGGATGGCGATCCTCCGCACGACGCGCCAGTCGACGTTACCGAACTTCCAGTGCGAGACGCCAGAGACCAGCGTGGTGCCGATCTCGGCAAGGTGCACGGTGGCCGAGGCGGCAGCCGGGTTCGTGCCGATGGCGAGCAGAAGGGTAGTGGTGGTGACGCCATAGGCCATGCCGAGACTGCCGTCGACTAGCTGGGCAGCGAAGCCGACGAGGCCGATCAGGACAATCGTTCTCATAGTGGGTCTTTCCGGGAAGTCACACCGTCAGGGGCGTGACGAGGCTGGGCGGGCACGAGGTACCCGCGACGAGGAGGAACTCAGAGAAGGCGCTGTCGCCATCGGGTGGGGTCTGTCGCGTCACAGACACAGCATCGAGGCGACGCGCAGCAGGTCGACGGCCGGGCGGCGCACCAACATGGCACCACGGTTGTTCCCGGAGGACGTCACTGCGTAAGTCACCGCGTCATCTTATGTAGTGCGCCACCGAATGCCGACTCTCCGACCGTGTCGAAATCGCCGCGCGCAGAAACCTTGACAGATGCCGTAACTGTGGGATAGGCGCGAACACAAACGCCCCCGGCGCCGAAAGGCGTCGGGGGCGGATGACGAAGGGTGCCGGTACTAGTCCAGATAGTCGCGCAGGACCTGCGAGCGCGAGGGGTGGCGCAACTTCGACATCGTCTTGGACTCGATCTGACGGATGCGCTCGCGGGTCACGCCGTACACCTGCCCGATCTCGTCGAGGGTGCGCGGCTGCCCGTCGGTGAGACCGAAGCGCAGACGAACGACGCCGGCCTCACGCTCGGACAGGGTCTCGAGAACCGACTGCAGCTGATCCTGCAGCAGGGTGAAGCTGACCGCGTCGACCGCGACGACGGCTTCGGAGTCCTCGATGAAGTCGCCGAGCTGACTGTCGCCCTCGTCGCCGATGGTCTGGTCGAGCGAGATGGGCTCCCGGGCATACTGCTGGATCTCCAGCACCTTCTCCGGGGTGATGTCCATTTCCTTGGCGAGCTCTTCGGGAGTCGGCTCGCGGCCGAGGTCCTGGAGGAGTTCACGCTGGATGCGACCGAGCTTGTTGATGACCTCGACCATGTGCACCGGGATACGGATGGTGCGGGCCTGGTCGGCCATGGCGCGGGTGATCGCCTGACGGATCCACCAGGTGGCGTACGTCGAGAACTTGTATCCCTTGGTGTAGTCGAACTTCTCGACTGCGCGGATGAGACCGAGGTTGCCCTCCTGGATCAGATCCAGGAATGCCATGCCGCGGCCGGTGTAGCGCTTGGCCAACGACACGACCAGTCGGAGGTTCGCCTCGAGGAGGTGGTTCTTGGCGCGGTTGCCGTCGCGTGAGATCCAGTTCAGGTCACGCTTCTGAGCGGTGCTGAGCTTCTCGCCGGCATCCATGATCCGACGGAGGCGTTCGGTGGCGAACAGACCGGCCTCGATGCGTTTGGCGAGCTCGACCTCTTCCTCGGCGTTGAGGAGGGCGACCTTGCCGATCTGCTTCAGGTACGCGCGGACGCTGTCGGCGGATGCGGTGAGCTCGGCGTCCTTGCGCGCCTGGCGCAGAGCCTCCGATTCCTCCTCGTCCCACACGAAGTCACCCGATTTCGCGGCGGCGGACTCGTCTTTGGCGGCGGCCTTCGAGGCGGCCGGCGCAGCACCGGCGACGGCCGGGGCCTTCGCGTCGGTGGACTCTTCGTCCTCGGACTCGTCGTCATCGTCGTCGACCTCGAGATCGTCGATCTCGACATCTTCGAGCTCCGCGTCGGGACCGTCGATGTCGTCGATCGAATCCGGATCGTCGGACTCCGCACCCGGATCGTCACCCGCTGCGGATGTGGCCTTCTTGGCGGCCTTCTTCGGCGCCGCCTTCTTGGTGGCCTTCTTCGCTGCTGCCTTCTTGGCGGGGGCCTTTCGGGCGGCGGTCTTCTTCGCAGCCTTCTTGGCGGTCCGCTTGGCCGGGGCGTCGGTCGCGGCGGGGGTCGACTCCGTCGACTCGTCGGCCTCTGCATCACCCTGGTGGGTCGTGATGGCTGCCACGTACAACCTTTCGAACTGTCTTCTGTGGTGTCGTCTGTCGTCTGTCTCCAGACGCGACACGGCAGCACGAGCCGCCGTGGACGAGGTCTTGGTTTCTCGGTTGGAATGACCGGTGACGACCATTGTAACGACATCGCCCTGCCCGGTGTGTCAAAGACCTGGTCAACCCAGGCGTGGCGCTAGGTTTTGAGCCCCTGCGACACCGCCATCGCGGCCCCCACGATCCCGGCGGTGTTGAGCAATACCGCCGGGACCACGGGTGTCTTGTTGGTCAGCAGCGGAATCCACTTGTCGGACTTACGGCTGATGCCACCGCCGGCGATGAAGAGATTGGGCCAGAAAAGCGCCTCGTAGGTCTCGAGAACCTCGGAGACCTTCTCGGTCCACTTCTCGTACGACCAGCCCTTCTCCTCCCGCACCCGCGACGACGCCTGGTGCTCGGCCTCCTTCTTGCCGACCTGGAGGTGGCCGAGCTCGGTGTTGGGTACGAGGGTCCCGTTGATGAGGATCGCCGATCCGATTCCGGTCCCGAACGTCAGCAGCATCACGACTCCCGCGACGCCCTTGCCCGCGCCGTACGCATCCTCGGCCATGCCCGCGGCGTCGGCATCGTTGAGCACCGAGACCTGTCTGCCGTCGAGGTGCTTGCTGAACAGGTCGTAGACATCGGTGCCGATCCAGGCCTTGTCGATGTTGGCGGCAGTGCGCATGATCCCGTCGGTCACGACCCCGGGGAGGGTGACACCCACCGGACCTGTCCAGCCGAAGTGCGCCACGACCTCGGCGACGCCGTCGGCGACGGCGTCGGGAGTGGCGGGCTGGGGGGTGAGCACCTTGAACCGCTCGCCGACGAGTTCACCGGAATCGAGATCGACGATCCCGCCCTTGATCCCGGAGCCGCCGACGTCGACCCCGAAACCGAGGTTGGTCGGAGGCGCCGAATCGTCGGCGTCGGACGATTCGGGGACGGACGTATCGGTCATGGCGGGGCTCCCTGTCCGGGTCGGCGGCAATCCGAATCCAGGCTATCCACGCGACCGGCCGAACGCGCGACATCCCAATACATGTCGACACGATCGGACCCCGGCAAGCGAGAGATCGGTCACCGCGATCGGTGGTGAGATCGGACGATGTGCTGACATGGAGGGCGTGGATCAGACAATTCCGGTGGACGAGCTCGCCGCGGTCGCCGACGCCGTGGCACGGGAGGCCGCCGCGCATGTGCGCCGCCGTCGGCCCGAATTGTTCGGTGCGACACCAGGACACGGTGAACCGCCCGAATCCGTGACGGTGGATGCGACGGTCCAACCCGTGTCGACGAAGACGACGGTCCAACCCGTGTCGACGAAGTCGACGGAAACGGATCCGGTCACTCTCGCCGACACCGAGACCGAGCGCCTGATCCGCTCGCTGCTCCGCCGGGCGCGTCCCGATGACGAGGTGCTGGGGGAGGAGGACGGCGGAAGCCGGGCGGTGCCCTCCGGCGTCCGATGGGTTGTCGACCCGATCGACGGAACCGTCAACTTCATGTACGGCGTGCCCGCCTACGCCGTATCCATCGCGGCGCAGGTCGACGGCCGGTCCGTCGCCGGCGTGGTCGTCGACGTCGCCCGCGACGTGACCTATGGTGCGACCCTCGGCGGGGGAGCCTGGGCTGCCGACGCCGCGGGAGTACGACGGCCGCTGCGCTGCAACCCCATCGAACGAGCGGAACTGGCGCTGGTGGCAACGGGTTTCGGGTACGACGCAGCACGGCGTCGCCAGCAGGGGCGCATCGTCGCCGAGTTGCTGCCGCGCGTGCGAGACGTTCGTCGCATCGGTGCGGCGGCCCTCGATCTGTGCATGGTCGCCGCCGGTGCGGTCGACGCCCACTACGAGCACGGCCTGAGTCCGTGGGACTGGGCGGCCGGTGGACTGATCGCCGCCGAGGCCGGCGCCGTCGTCCAGACACCGCCGCCGGACTCACGGGCCGACGAGGGACACATCACCGTCGCCGTCGCGCCCGGAGTGGCCGACGAATTCTTCGCGCTGCTCGACGAATTCGAGGCTCGCAGCCCACTGACCTGACCGGGCCGCGGGAAGTCAGCAGGGGGTGGAGTGCACGGCCTCGACGAGCACCGGGTCGGCGCCGCTCGCGGGGTTCTTCGGGTCTGCCGACCGCAGCGCCTCCAGTGCCGCCTGCGCGTCCTGTGACATCTCCCCGCCCGAGTGGTGGACACCCAGAGCGACGTCGACGGCCGTTCCGCGCCGGCCGTCGTCGACCATCTGCGCGCACGGGAACGCGAGCCACGTGGCCGCGGCCGCGGCGCGACCCGCGGGTCCGAACCGGATCTGTGCGACGCAGTTGAGGTCCCGGTTGGGGTACACCGGATCGTCGGCGTACGGATTGTCCGGCACCGGGGTGAATCCCTGTGCGGTGAGGTCGTCGGACACCGTGCGCGCCGCGCCGCGTTCGTCGGAGGCGTTGAGGACCCGCACGCCGAAGGTCGACAGCGGAGCAGGCGCGACGTCGAGCATCTCGTCCCGTCCGACGACGGTGAGCGTCGGGGGCGCGGCGGGAGGCGGTGCGCCGGCCTCCACCGAGGTCGGCGGAGTCGGCTGGTTGCACGCTGTCGGGACCGACTCGGTGTCGCCGCTGCCCAGCGCGATCGCCCACACCACCACTCCGACGACCATCAGCACGACGACCGTGACGATCGCGGGTACATAGCGCCGCCGACGGTAGGGTCGGCCCTGCTCGTCTGTCGGATAGCCGACCGTAATCTTCGACACCACCGTGGACTGACTCCTCAACTGGGCGTTGGCTGATCTCGGATCACTCTAGAGGGTGACCCGGCAGGTGCCCGCGTGCCTCGCCGGGAGCGGTGCGGCCGGCGTGCAGCCGGGACGCCTGCCGGGGGTCGTGCGCAACTTACCGACGAGTTCAGTCCAACGTATTGACCTTGAATAGTGGGTCGACTATGCTTCGGGCGCCCGCGCTTCCAGACCCGGGGTGCGCCCGATATCAAACCGTGATCGAAATCACACAATACGTCTGTTCCTCTGGTACGAATCTCGCCCGAGACGACGTTGCAGTGACCCCATCGGTAAGACAATCCCGGCGGAGTCGTGCGCAAGAACACCGGGTGGCGACGCCAGCGCCGTCACCGTGAGCGCCCCTCACACTCTCGACAAGTAAGGCACAGAATGGCTACAGATTATGACGCGCCGCGGCGGACGGAGACCGAGGACCTCAACGAGGACTCGCTCGAAGAGCTGAAGGCCCGGCGCAGCGAGGCGCAGTCCTCGGCGGTGGATGTCGACGAGAGTGACACCGCGGAATCCTTCGAACTTCCCGGCGCCGATCTCTCCGGCGAAGAGCTGTCGGTGCGCGTCATCCCCAAGCAGGCCGACGAGTTCACCTGTACCAGCTGCTTTCTCGTCTATCACCGCAGCCGGTTGGCCGAGGAGAACGGAAGCTCGCTCATCTGCGTCGACTGTGCGTGAGCTGGTCTGCGCGACGCGATGAACAGCTGACGAAAGGGGCCGACGCCGAACACGGCGCGGCCCCTTCGTCATGTCCGGGGTGAGGCTGTCCGGGATCAGGCGGTGGGTGCGGGGCGGTCGGCCGCCGCGTCCTCGATGCCCAGGGCCGCGAGGAGTTCGGCCGGACGGCGGGTGGACACGAGCCAGTACGGGGTCGGGTCGTCGGGATCGTCGAGCACGATGAGGACCATCGTCTTCACCCAGGATCGGTGCACGAGGTAGGCGGCCGGGTCGAGCTGCCGGCCGAGGGCCGCGCTCTTCGCGGACGCCGGGACCGTCGCGCCGCGTCCGACGACGGCTCGCGGCAGGACGGCGCGGTGCGCGTGTAGTTCACGATCCGGCGTCACCCGGATGCGGGTGCGGCCCATCGACCACAGCATCACCACGCACAGCACACCGGTGGCGACGTAGCCGATGATGCTCCAGGCGCTCCCGCGTGCCGACAGCTGGATCTCGTAACCCACCACGCCGGTGAGGACCACGGCTGCGAGCCACCACCACCAGGGGACGTACAGCCGCTCGTCGAACCGATCGGCGGTCGAGTCGGCGACGCCGGCGTTCCGCCCGGTGGTTGCTGGGGAGGCTTCCGGCGTGCCTCCGGGGCGCTCGGGCGAATGATCTTCGGTCACGTGAC
Source organism: Gordonia sp. NPDC058843 (assembly GCF_042743165.1). Classification (NCBI taxonomy): domain Bacteria; kingdom Bacillati; phylum Actinomycetota; class Actinomycetes; order Mycobacteriales; family Gordoniaceae; genus Gordonia; species Gordonia sp. NPDC058843. The sequence goes on along the minus strand of NZ_JBHYNC010000001.1, from coordinate 96,899 downwards.
CAGCGTAGTCTGCGTGCGTGACCTCAGATCTCCCCCCTGCGCACCTCACCGCCCCGGCGTCGATCGCGGTCCGTCGCCTCGACCCCGACCTCCCGTTGCCGACCAGGGCACACCCGGGCGACGCGGGGGTCGACCTCTATTCGACGATCGATCTCGAGCTGCCCGCCGGACGCCGCCAGCTCGTCGGGACCGGGATCGCGGTGGCGTTGCCGTTCGGCACCGTCGGGTTGATCCACCCGAGGTCGGGGCTCGCCGCGCGAGCCGGCCTGTCGGTCGTGAACACCCCGGGCACCATCGACGCGGGCTATCGCGGGGAGATCAAGGTCTGTCTGATCAATCACGATCCGGAGCAGACGATCTCGATCTCGCGCGGTGACCGGATCGCCCAGCTGATCGTGCAGCGGGTCGAGTTGCCCGACTTCGTCGAGGTCGACGAACTCGACGACACCGCGCGCGGCGACGGCGGTTACGGATCGAGCGGCGGTTCGGCGATTCTCGCCTGACCGCCGCCTGTCACGAGACGATTACCGCCCGCCGGGAGTCGATTACTGTTCTCCGTGTGTCCGGCGGATCGTTGTCGCCGGCCGTGACGAACGAGGAGTGACGCGATGGCACAGGACGGGTCAGAAGAACTACGTGTCGGTCAGGCGCGCGGTCCCTACGACATCGACGCGTTGGCCACCCGGCCACAGGAGCTCGAGAACTCCCACCTCGACCTCGGTTCGGTGCTGGTCCCGGTGGTCGAGGGCGGCCAGGTCACCGTCGAGATGTCCGAGGCGCATCAGCCGCAGAACGTGTACCTGGTCACTCCCATCGGCCGGATCTCGGTGAGTGCGTTCGCCGCCCCCAAGTCGCCGGGCATGTGGCGCGAGGTGGTCCGTGAGCTGGCAGGCTCGCTGCGCGACGACGGAGCCGCCACGAGCGTCGAAGACGGGCACTGGGGGCGTGAGGTGGTCGCCGAGATGGATGGCGCGACCCACCGTTTCATCGGGGTCGACGGACCGCGTTGGCTCGTCCGGTGCGTGGGCAGCGGTCCCACCGAGAATGCGGATGACCTCGCGCGGCTCAGTCGAGCGGTCCTCTCCGAGACCGTCGTCCGACGCGGTTCCGAGCCCTTCCCGCCGCGGGACCCGCTGCCGATCGTGCTGCCCCCCGTGCTCGCCGAGCAGGTCGCGGCCGCTCAGCAGCAGATGTTCGCCGATCCCGCGGCAGGCCAGGAGCCGACGCCGGTGGCCGGGGGCGACGAGGGTACGACGGACGAGGCGGGGCCCGTCACCGGTGGCGCACTCGATCAGGTCGCGCACGCCACCGTGTACGGGGAGAACGCCTACCAGAACGAGTCGGATGCGGCCGTCACCGACACCGCGGACGAGGCTGCGACGGATGCGGCACCTGCCGAATCCGAGGTCGACGAGGAGCCGCAGCCGCCGTCGTCGGGCTCGGCGATGCAGCGCTTCCTCCGTCGTCGGTGACCGCGGTCACCACTCCAGGTCGGTCAGTTCGATGATCCCGTCCCGGGTGCTGTTGCCGAGCACACCCGGATCGCGTCCCCAGTCGTCGAGGGTGACCTCCGTGAGGACCGATCGCGGTGCGGCGGCGTGCCATTCGCGGGCGACGGCGATCGGGTGCACGGGATCGTCGGGGGCCCCGACGATCGCGATCGGCACCGCAAGCCCTGCGATCTCGGCAGGGACGGGCGCGCGGTAGCCGGCAGCCTCACGCAACGTGCCGGCGAGCCCCGGGTGCAGACGCCGCCACGACCGGGACAGCTCCGCGGCCAGCCAGTCCGGGCTGCTGCGCGCCATCGCGGCGATCGTCGCCTCGAGGCCGTCGCGCTCGAGCGACTCGGCTGTCGCAGCGGCACTCGCGGCAGCGGGAGCCGGGCGGGCGTCGCCACTCCACGCGGGCAGCGCGGCGAGCACCCCGGAGCATTGTCGACCGCCGTCGTGCAGGGCCCATTCGAGCGCGATGGCGGCCCCGATGGAGACGCCGCCCACGAGGACCGAGGGGTGTGCCCGCGCGGCGCGCGCCAGCCCCCGGCGGTGACCGTCGATGAGTGACGCCGTCGGCTCCAGCGCGATCAGCTCGACGTCGAGGTCAGCGGCGGCGCGGCGGAAGGATCGGGTGACGTGGTCGGCGTCGGAACCCGTTCCGGGGATGGCGACCAGGGCCGTCGGGCGTGGGCGGTGGAGGCCGTCGATGCCGGGCATCAGGGCATCATCCCCTAAGGTGTCCCGGGACCGCGGAATGCCCCCGTGGTCGACTACGTTGTCACTGGCCGAGGCCGGGGTCTACGCTGGCGGACAGGTCACCGATCACTCGTTCGGCGACCCACGGACACCGCTCTGTACAGCCCGCGGTGCCGGCCGAAATCCATTGGGAGGGTCGAGATGCCCACTGCCGGCTATCTCAAACGACTTACCCGTCGGCTGACCGAGGATCTCGGTGACGCCGACGCAGAGAAGATCGCCGAGGAGTCCAAGGCGACGGGTGCCCAGCGTGCGTCCGAGTGCTGCCGTGGTGACGAGGTCACCATGCACGGCGAACTGCGTGCGGTCGAGACGTGTTCGCGCTCGGCGAAGGCCGGGGTGAAGGCCGAGTTCTTCGACGGCTCCGACATCGTGATGCTCAAGTGGCTGGGCCGCAATCGCATCACCGGCATCGAACCCGGCCGCAAGGTCACCGTCCGGGGCAGGCTCGCCGAGCAGGACGGCCACAAGGTGATCTACAACCCCTACTACGAACTGCACGGCGTAGACGAGTGACCGGCCCGGTCCCCGAACAGCCGTCGGAGCGGACGACGCCGACGGTCCTCGAACAGATCGGCGGCGTGTCGGGCCTCGTCTACTCGACGGTGCCCGTGGTGGTGTTCGTTCCCCTCAACTCCTTCTTCGACCTCCGCACCGCCATCTATGCCGCGCTCGGTGTGGCGGCCCTGCTCTTCGTCGTGCGACTCGTGCGCCGCGAACCCCTCACGCCTGCGATCTCGGGTCTCCTCGGCGTCGCGATCTGCGTCTTCATCGCCGATCGGGTGGGTGATGCCAAGGGCTACTTCCTCTTCGGGATCTGGAGCACCCTCGTCTACGCGATCGTGTTCGCCGTCTCGATCGTGGTGCGATGGCCCCTCATCGGCGTCGCGTGGCACCTGATCAACGGTGAGGGTTCCGGATGGCGCAAACAGCGGTCGATCCTGCGGGCCTATGACATCGCCACCGCGTTGTGGGCGGTCCTCTTCGCGGCGCGCTACCTCACCCAGTCGGAACTGTACGACGACGGAGCGACCGGCTGGCTGGCGTTCACGCGCATCGCGATGGGGTGGCCCCTCACCGCGCTCGTGGTCCTCGCGACGATCCTCTTGGTCCGCCGCGCCAAGCGTGCCGAAGCGGCCCGCGCCGACCCCGCACCGGAGACGGACGTCAGCGCACGATCTGCATAGCCTCGTAGAGGGCGGGCTCGGCCTCGACGGGCGCGATGAAGATCAGTTCGTCGCCACCCTCGATGGGATCGTCACGCTGCGGGACGATGACCCGGCCGCCGCGCAGGATCGCGACGAGTGCCGCGTCGCGGGGGAGTTCGAGCTTGCGCACGGGTTTGCCGGCCAGCGGCGTGTTCGACGGCAGGGTGAGTTCGACGAGATTGGCCTGTCCCTGACGGAACGTCATCAGCCGGACCAGGTCGCCGACGGACACCGCCTCCTCGACGAGTGAGGCGAGGAGCCGCGGGGTCGAGACGGCGACGTCGACGCCCCAGTCCTCACCGAAGAGCCATTCATTGCGGGGATCGTTGACGCGCGCGACGACCCGGTTGACCGCGAACTCCGTCTTCGCGAGGAGGCTGACGACGAGGTTCGCCTTGTCGTCGCCGGTCGCGGCGATCATCACGTCGTAGGTCTGCAGCTGCGCCTGCTCGAGATTCGCGAGTTCGCACGCGTCGGCGAGCACCCAGTCGGCCCCGACGACGGAGTCGGTGTCGATGTGCCCGGCATTGCGTTCGAAGAGGGTGACCTCGTGGGCGTTCACCAGCAACTCGCGGGCGATGGAGCGCCCGACCGCGCCGGCTCCGGCGATGGCGACCTTCACTGCGGGACTCCTTCGGCCGGGGTCATCCGGACTCGTTCTGGGTGAACGGCGCCGCAGCGACACCGCGGGCGTTCTTGAGGTTGTCGAGCATGACCGCCCCGTAGACGACATCGTCTTGTTGGAGAACGGTTTTCGCGTCGGGCAGCACGGCTCGTCCAACACGGCTGAGGAAAGCGACACGTGCCCCGGTCTGTTCTTGGAACCGGGCGACCGAGATCCCGATCCAGGAGTCGTCGACGTCGATCTGGGCGATCGCCAGCGAACCGGACGGGTCGCGCCACTCCATCGTCGTCGTCTCGCCGAGTGCCGAGACGAACCGCTCGGTCGTCCAGGGCACGGTCGCGACCGTCGGGATCCCGAGACGCTCGTACACCTCGGCGCGCTTGGCGTCGTAGATGCGGGCCACCACACGCTCGACGTCGAAGGTCTCGCGGGCGACCCGCGCCGCGATGATGTTCGAGTTGTCTCCCGAGGACACCGCCGCGAACGCATCGGCGTGCTCGATACCCGCCTTGACGAGGATCTCGCGATCGAACCCGACCCCGGTGATCGTGCGGCCCGCGAAATCGGGACTCAACCGCACGAACGCGCTCGGATCGCGGTCGATGATCGCGACGTCGTGTCCGCGCTTCTGCATCGCCATCGCGAGCGAGGATCCGACCCGCCCGCAACCCATGATGACCACCTGCACGGCATTCCTCTCCACACGCGGCTCGTCTGCCGCGAGTCGAACCTACCCGCCTCGGCGCCGACGCTCTAGGGTTGCCTGGTGTCCACCGTCTCCAAGGTGTCCGTCGCGACGAAACGCCTCCTCCTCGGCAGGCCGTTCCGCAGCGACACGCTCGGTCACACGCTGCTGCCCAAGCGGATAGCCCTGCCGGTGTTCGCCTCCGACGCGATGAGCTCGGTGGCCTACGCGCCGCAGGAGATCTTCCTGGTCCTGTCGGTCGCCGGCATCAGCGCGCTCGCCTTCACCCCGTGGGTGGCGATCGCCGTCGCCGTCGTCATGGCGGTGGTCGTCGCCAGCTACCGGCAGAACGTGCACGCCTACCCCTCCGGCGGTGGCGACTACGAGGTCGCGACCGTCAATCTCGGTCCCAACGCGGGTCTGACGGTGGGCAGCGCACTGCTCGTGGACTACGTGCTGACGGTGGCGGTGTCGGTCACCTCGGCTGCCGAGAACATCGGCTCGGCGATCCCGTTCGTCGGCGAACACAAGGTCTGGTTCTGCGTCGGCGCGATCATGCTGCTCGCCGCGGTCAACCTGCGCGGCATCAAGGAGTCCGGGGCGGTCCTGGCCATCCCGACCTACGGGTTCATCATCGGTGTCCTCGGCATGCTCATCTGGGGCTTCACCGAGATCTATGTCCTCGGCCAGGACATCCATTCCGAGACCGCGGACTTCGGCATCGTGCCCGAGCAGGACGACCTCACCGCCTTGGCGCTGATCTTCCTCGTCGCCCGGTCGTTCTCGTCGGGCTGTGCGGCCCTCACCGGGGTCGAGGCCATCAGCAACGGGGTGCCGGCATTCCGGAAACCGAAGTCGCGCAATGCCGCGACGACTCTGCTGCTGCTGGGTGCCTTCTCCATCACGTTGCTGATGGGCATCGTGCTGCTGGCCGAGAAGATCGGCGCGAAGTACGTGATGAACCCGGCGCAGGACCTCGTCGGGGCGCCGGAGGGCTACCAGCAGAAGGCGATGATCGCCCAGTTGGCCCACGCGGTGTTCGACTCGTTCCCGCCGGCTTTCTTCTTCGTCACCACCGTCACCGCCCTGATCCTGTTGCTGGCCGCCAACACGGCCTTCAACGGCTTCCCGGTGCTCGGTTCGGTACTCGCCCAGGACCGATATCTGCCTCGTCAGCTGCACACCCGAGGCGACCGGCTGGCGTTCAGCAACGGCATCCTGTTCCTCGCGATCGCCGCGATCATCTTCGTGGTCGCGTTCGGTGCCCAGGTGACCGCCCTGATCCAGCTCTACATCGTGGGTGTGTTCGTCTCGTTCACGCTGAGCCAGACGGGCATGGTTCGACACTGGACCCGCCTGTTGCGCACCGAGACCGATCCGAACGCACGCCGCCGGATGATGCAGTCGCGAGTGGTCAACACGGTCGGTCTGGTGATGACCGCCACCGTCCTCGTGGTGGTGCTCCTGACCAAGTTCACCGAGGGCGCCTACATCGCGGTGATCGCGATGGTCTCGCTGTTCGTCATGATGAAGCTCATCCACCACCATTACGCATCGGTGCAGCGGGAACTCGACCGTGCCGAGGACGACGACGAGGCCGTGCTGCCCAGTCGTACGCATTCGATCGTGCTGGTGTCCAGCCTGCACATGGCGTCCAAGCGGGCCCTGCGATACGCACGGGCCACGCGTCCGGATGTCCTCGAGGCGATCACGGTCAACGTCGACGACCGCGACACCCGCAAACTCGTCTCGGAGTGGGAGGCCAGTGACATCACGGTCCCGCTGAAGGTGATCGCCTCGCCGTACCGCGAGATCACCCGGCCGGTCATCGAATACGTGCGCCGGGTGCGGCGGGAATCACCTCGTGACGTGGTGACCGTGTTCATCCCGGAGTACGTCGTCGGACACTGGTGGGAGCAGATCCTGCACAACCAGTCGGCGTTGCGGCTCAAGGGACGTCTGCTGTTCGAACCCGGCGTGATGGTGACCTCGGTGCCCTGGCAGCTCACCTCGTCGGACCGGCGCAAGGAAGACCGCGCGTACTGGGCGCCGGGGGAGACCCGCCGCGCGCTCGGCGAACCCGAACGACGACTGTGACCGGGTCGGGATCCCCGCGTCGGATCGAGGTCGGCGTCGACCGGCCGGCCAACGGTGGTGAGGCGGTGGGGCGCGCCGACGGCCGCGTCGTGTTCGTCCGCGGAGCGATCCCGGGCGAGCGCGTGATCGCCGAGATCACCGACGACCGGCACGATTCGTACTGGCGGGGCGAGGTGGTGGAGGTGCTCGACGCCTCGCCGCACCGGGTGGCTCCGCTGTGTCCGGCGGCCTCGGCCGGTGCCGGGTGCTGCGACCTCGGCCATGTGGCACCCGAGCACGCCCGAGAGCTGAAACAGGCTGTGCTGCTCGACGTCCTGGACCGGGTCGGCCATCTGCCGAGCGAGGTCGTCACCGGCACCGAGCTGGCGAGCGGCGGCGTGCAGCGTCTCGGCGGCGCCGACACCGGCTGGCGGATACGAACACGGCTGGCAGTGGACGGCCAGGGGCGACCGGGGCAGTCGGCGTTCCGCGGAACGCGGGTCGTCACCGAGGCCTGCGTGCAACCCGCGCCGGGGATGCTCGCCGGGCTCGCCGACGGTGGATTCACCCCGCACTCCGAGCTCGCCGTCGTGCTGGATGCCGAGGGCGCGCGGCACATCACCGAACTCGCGCCGGTCGAGACACCGCGCCGGGGTCGCGCCGACAGCAGGCGTCGTGCGCAGCAGAATCGGGTCCGGCGGGCCCGGTCTCGTGCCCAGGTCGTCGTCGAGGGCGAGGCGAACGCGGTCCAACGCGTCGGCGGAAGGTCATGGGACATCCCGGTCGTGGGATTCTGGCAGGCGCACCGGGACGCACCGGGGGCTTACGCCGAGACCGTCGTCGAGTTCGCGGCGACGCATCTCGGGACGACGCCACGGGTGGCGTGGGATCTGTACGGCGGGGCGGGGGTGTTCGCGGGCGCTCTGCTCGGCGGCGTGGACTCGGTGGACGGTGTGGACTCGGTGGACATCGTCGACTCCGATCCGGCCGCACTCGCGGCTGCCGAGCGCGCCTTCGCCGACGAGGGCGAACGAGTGCGCACCCACCGCGGGGATGTCGCGGCCCGGGTTGGCGATCTGACCGGACGTCCGGACGTCGTGGTGCTCGACCCGCCACGCACGGGTGCCGGGGAACGGGTGATCTCGGCGGTCGCCGCCGCACGGCCCGGCGTGGTGATTCACGTGGGCTGTGACGCCGCCCGGTTCGCACGTGATCTCGGACTCTTCGTCGAGCGCGGTTTCCGTGTCGTGGAGATCCGCGGTTTCGACGCGTTCCCGCTGACACACCACGTCGAGGCGGTGGCCTGCCTGATCCCGTCCGCCTCCGGGTGAGGAGCGCGACGTCGGGAGGTCTGCGCAACGCACGCATCGGCCATCCGCGGGTCGGGCTCGCGACGAATGCTTCCGTAGACTGACCTGACATGTGCCGGACGATGGAGGAAACGATGGGTGTGCTCGACCGGATCAGCTCGCCGGCCGATCTTCGGCCGTTGTCGGACGAGGAGATGGACACGCTCGCCTCGGAGATCCGGACGTTCCTGATCGAGAAGGTCGCGGCCACCGGCGGACACCTCGGTCCGAACCTCGGCGTCGTCGAGCTGACGCTCGGCATACACCGCGTCTTCGACTCGCCGTCCGACCCGATCCTGTTCGACACCGGTCATCAGTGTTACGTCCACAAGATCGTCACCGGTCGCAAGGACGGCTTCGATCAGCTGCGCCAGCGCGGTGGTCTCACCGGCTACCAGGAGCGCGCGGAGTCCGAACACGACTGGGTGGAGTCGTCGCACGCCTCGGCGGCGCTGTCGTATGCGGACGGGCTCGCCAAATCCTTCGAGCTGACCGGTCAGTCGCACCGCACGGTGGTCGCGGTCGTCGGTGACGGCGCCCTCACCGGCGGGATGTGCTGGGAGGCGATCAACAACATCGCCGCCTGCAGTCGTCCGGTCGTCATCGTCGTGAACGACAACGGGCGCTCGTACGCGCCGACGATCGGCGGTCTCGCCAGCCACCTGACAGGACTGCGGCTGCAGCCTGGATACGAGAGGTTCCTTGACGAGGGTCGTCGGGTCGTCAAGCAGGTCCCCGTCGTCGGCGAGCCGGCGTACGCGGTCCTGCACGGAATGAAGAGCGGACTCAAGGACCTGCTGGCCCCGCAGGCGATGTTCACCGACCTCGGACTGAAGTACGTGGGCCCCGTCGACGGCCACGACATCGACGCGGTCGAGTCGGCGTTGCGTCAGGCGCGCGACTTCGGCGGACCGGTGATCGTGCACACCGTCACCCGCAAGGGCATGGGCTACGCCCACGCGGAGAACCACGTCGCCGACCTGATGCACGCCACCGGCATCATCGACCCGGTCACCGGCCGGCCCACGAGCGTGTCCCCCCAGGACTGGACGGCGGTGTTCTCGGCCGCACTGCTCGACGCGGGAGCCAATCGACCCGACGTCGTCGCGATCACCGCGGCCATGCCGGGACCGACGGGACTCACACCGTTCGGCGAGCGCTACCCGGACCGCATGTTCGACGTCGGCATCGCCGAGCAGCATGCGATGACCTCGGCGGCCGGTCTGGCCCTCGGCGGACTGCACCCGGTCGTCGCGATCTACTCGACGTTCCTCAATCGCGCGTTCGACCAACTGCTGATGGACGTCTCGCTGCTGCGGCAGCCGGTGACGCTCGTCCTCGACCGCTCCGGGATCACCGGACCCGACGGCCCGAGCCACCACGGCATGTGGGACCTCTCGCTCATGGCGATGGTGCCCGGTCTGCGCGTGGCTGCCCCGCGGGACGCCGTCCGGCTGCGCGAGGAATTCGACGAGGCACTCGGCGTCGCCGACGGCCCGACAGCGCTGCGTTTCTCCAAAGGCGCTGTCCCCGAGGACATCCGGGCCGTCGAACGGCTCGATGACGGCGTCGACGTGCTGCATCGAACCGACCGTGACCTCGGTCCGGCGGGTGGCGATGTGCTCATCGTCGCGGTCGGGGCGTTCTGCGGCCTGGCCGTCGACACCGCCGAACGGCTCGCGCGCCAGGGCATCGACGCGACGGTCATCGATCCACGCTGGGTGCTGCCGGTGCCGACATCGGTGGTCGAGGTGGCGCGCAGGCACCGCTTGGTCGTCACGCTCGAGGACGGGTGCACCAGTGGCGGGGTCGGTTCTGCGGTCGCCGCCGCACTCTCGGCGGCCGAGGTGCTGGTGCCGGTGCAGATCAAGGGCATCCCGCAGGAATTCGTCGCGCACGCCTCCCGCGGCGAGATCCTCGCCGAACTGGGATTGACCGCCCAGGATCTCGCCCGGTCGATCACCGCCACCGTGTCGGGCATGCAGGCCGGCCCCGGCCTGGACCGCGCGATCCAGAACACGCCCGATCCGGCGGAGAGCCACGCGGACGACTGATCCACGGCGGTCTGAACTCCGGACGGTGCGATGACGGAGAGGTCCGGTTTGGCCGGTGCTGCCGCTGGGCATTTTCTCCCTGTGAGCCACGTTGCCGCGCCGGTGCCGACCATCGGGGTCGAGGAGGAGTTCGTCCTCGTCGATCGCGAGACCGGACGCCCGGTCGGGCGCAACCGGGAGGTCGCCGCCGCCGCGTCGGCGCGAGGCCTCGATCTCGAGTTGGAGCTGACGTCGTCGCAGGTGGAGATCGCCACGCCCACTTCGGCATCCACTCAGGAGATCGGCGATCATCTGCACCGGTTACGGGGCATCCTGACGGCCGCAGCCGACGACGTGGGCGTCGACGTCGTCGCGTGCGGGGTGCCGCCGCGTGTGCCCGACTCCTTCCCGGTGACCGACACCGGCCGCTACAGCGCGATCGCCGACCGCTACGGGATGCTCGCGCACGAACAGGGCATCAGCGGTTGCCACGTCCACGTGGGCGTACCCGACACGGACACCGCGGTTGCGGTGTGCAACTGGCTGCGCCCGTGGTTACCGGTGCTGCTCGCCCTGGCGGCGAACTCGGCGGTCTACCGCGACGCGGACTCCGGGCACGCCAGTTGGCGGTCGGTGCTGTGGTCTCGATGGCCGGCGGCCGGACCGCCTCCGCATCTTCGCTCGGCCCGGCACTTCGCCGAGACGGTCGAGCTCCTCGTGGCGACGGGCGCGATCCTGGACCCGCACATGCTGTACTGGGACGCCCGGCCGTCAGATCATCTCCCCACGGTCGAGGTGCGGGTCGGCGACGTGCAGATGCGGGTCGAGGAGACCCAGGTCTTCGCCACCGTTGTCCGTGCCGCGGTGATGACTGCCTTCGACGACCTCCGGCAAGAAGGACGACGATCACGCACGGATGCGGTCCTCGACCCGGCGCTCCTGTCAGCCGCCTACTGGATCGCCGCCCACGACGGCGTCGACGGACGCGCGCTGGACCCGGCGACCGGGGCCCTGACCCCGATCGAGAACCGCCTGGATCGGATGCTCACCGTTCTCGCGCCGGCGCTGGACCGGCTCGGTGAACGTGACGGTGTGCAGCAGGCGCTGGACCGGCTGGGCCGTGAGGGCAACGGGGCCACGCGTCAGCGGCGCATCTTCGCAGAATCGGGGTCGGCGCTCGAGGTCGTTCGTGCGGCCACGCTCCGCCGGTGCCGTTGATCGGCCGGGGAAGGACGGTTCAGCGCAGGGTCGCCAGATTCGAGATCGACTTGTGCACATCGGATTCCAGCACCTTGGCGACGAGGCGGCCGACCGGTCCGTTGAGCAACCCGCCGGACAGCTCAGCCGACAGGTCGAAGTGGGAGCCGTCGGCGATCTCGTCGACCTTCATCGCCAGATCGATGTTCACCCCGCCGCGACCGGTGCCCGACAGTGCGATGAGCCGCGGCTCGTCGTAGTCGGTGACGGTCCAGTGGATGACGTTGCGGAAGCCCTTGACCTTGATGAGCGAGGAGATGGTCATCCCCTCGGTGATCGTCTCGGGGACCGGTGAACGCCAACCGCCGAAGATGGTCATCCACTCGTCGAAGCGCGAGAGGTTGCTCGCGAGCGCCCACGCCGCGCTCGGGTCCAGGTCGGAGTCGATGCCGACAGAGACTGTGGCCACAGAACTGCTCCCATCGCAGAAGGTCGTGACCGAATGTACGCGAAGGAGGCGATGCGGGTCGGTCGTAGCGGACCCTCCCCGTGCCGTGCGGCTACTCGCCGGCCGCCGTCGGACCTGGTCGGGCGGCCTCCAGGAGTGCTCGTGTCAGGGCTTCTGCACAGAGTGTCCGCTGCCACGCGCGGGCGCCCGCCGCGGCGAGATGCGCATCGAGCGCCTCGGTCGTGACCGGTTCGGGCAGGCCGTCCCAGCACAACTGTCGGACCACATCGGGCGCGAGGAGGTTCTCCATCGGCAGTGTGTGGGCTTCGGCGATCTCCTTCAGCACCGGCCGGACCGCTTGCAGTCGTGCCGCGGCCTCGGGATTGCGCTGATCCCAGCGGCTGACCGGCGGCAGGCCCGGTCCGGTCGTCTTGCGCGAGGGCAGCTTGCTGTCCGGGATCTCGCGGGCCCGTTGCAGAGCCGACAGCCAGATCCCCGCCTGGCGGCGCTGACGCGGACCGCCGAAGACCGGCAACGCGGTGAGGTCGGCGGCCGACTCCGGGTTCACGGTCGCGGCGTTGACGATGGCGGTGTCGGGCAGGATGCGCCCGGGCGCGACGTCGCGGCGCTGCGCCAGTTCCTCGCGCGCGGTCCACAGTTCGCGGACCGCGGCCAGCGCGCGGCTGGACTTGACGGTGTGGATGTTCGAGGTCTTGCGCCACCGATCGGTCCGCGGCGGTGCCGGCGGTCGGGTGAGGATGTATGCGAATTCCTCACGCGCCCAACCATCTTTGCCGGCAGCCGCGAGCGCGGCGTCCATCGCGTCGCGCAGCTCGACGAGGACCTCGACGTCGAGTGCGGCGTAGTTCAACCACTCGTCGGGCAGGGGGCGACGCGACCAGTCGGCGGCGCCGTGACCCTTGAGGAGCCCCAGCCCGAGGAATTCGGCCACCATTGCCGCGAGGTTGACCTTCGCCAGGCCCAGGAGACGTCCGGCCAGTTCGGTGTCGTACAGCTCGACGCACTCGAAACCGAGCTCACGCAGGCACGGAAGGTCCTGGTCGGCGGCGTGCAGCACCCACTCCGGTCCGCGCAGCGCATCGATCACCGGCGCGAGTGCGTCGGGATCGCTGATCGGATCGAGCAGGAAGCTGCCCGATCCGCGACGCTTGATCTGGATCAGATAGGCGCGCTGAGAGTAGCGGTAGCCCGACGCGCGCTCGGTGTCGACGGCGATCGGTCCGCTACCGGCCGCGAGAGCTGCTGCGGCATCCGCGAATTCGGCGGCGGTCGCGAGCACAGGGGGCACGCCGCCCGCCGGTCGGAGCAGCGGGGTGACCTCCGGGGCGGGGTCCTCGGGAGCTGGGTCCTCGGTAGCGGAATCGTTCACGTCGCGCCGAGTTCGGTCACCCCGACCGGCGGGAGGCCGGCCGCGGAGGCGAGGACGTCGCAGAACGCCTCGAGGTGGCCGTTCAATCCGTCCGCGGTCGGCGCGGTCCACGAGGCCCGCACCTCGAGCTGATGTGCGCGCGGGGGTCCGGCGATGTCGCCGTAGCGCACCGACGTCGTGGAGGTGACGGTCCCGCCGAGCGCGGTCACGTCGACGTGATGCGAGGAACCCTCGGGGGTGGCGGTGGCGCCCACCGGCACGCCCAGCGCGTCGCTGAGCCAGCTCCACGCCACCTCGGGCAGCAATGGGTCCATGGCGAGCGCGGCCTCGACCTCGGCCTGTAGGAACGCGACGAGGCGCATGGTGCCGTTCCAGGCGTCCTGCCCGGCGGGGTCGAAGAGCAGGATGAGGCGCCCGAACGCGCTGCCCTGCGAGTCCGTGGGTACCTCGTCGAGGTCTTCGGCCGGTCGCACCTCGGCGCCGACCGCGTAGCTGTAGGGCGCCAGGCGCTGCGGCGGGCGGATGGGTCCGACCTCGATCTCGCGGCGCACCCGGGCAGCGTGCAGCGACTCCACCGCCGCGCGGAAATCAGCAGGCTCGTCCGGAGCTCCCGAAGAGGTCACCGCTCGACCGTAGAGCTGGGGTGCCCGGGCACGGCGGAGGCGCGCCGACACCACCCGCGTGGAGATCGGCGGGCATGGCAGAGTGAGCGGTGATGTCGAACGCAACTGGTACCCGGGTCCACAGGTCGCACCTACCGCTCGTCGCCGCGGCGACCGGCGCGACCCCGTCACGCCGTCCGGTGTGGTTCATGCGGCAGGCGGGCCGCTCGTTGCCCGAATACCGGGCCATCCGTGCCGATCACGGCATGCTCGAGTCCTGCTTCGACGCGGAACTGGTCTGCGAGATCACCATGCAGCCGGTCCGCCGGCACGACGTCGACGCGGCGATCCTGTTCTCCGACATCGTGGTGCCCCTCAAGGCCGCCGGCATCGACCTCGACATCGTCGCCGGGACCGGACCGGTGATCGCCGAGCCGGTGCGCTCGCCCGACGCGGTGTCGCGGATCCCGCGCCTGGAACCGGCCACGGTCGGGTCGATCGCGCGTGCCATCGAACTGTTGCTCGGCGAGCTGGGCGACGCCACGGCGCTGATCGGCTTCGCGGGTGCACCGTTCACCCTCGCCTCGTACCTGATCGAGGGTGGCCCGAGCCGCAACTACGAGCGGACCAAGGCGATGATGCACGGCGATCCCGAGACGTGGGCCGAGCTCATGGCACGCCTCGCCGACATCACCATCGCGTTCCTGCGCGTCCAGCTCGACGCCGGTGTCGACGCGATCCAGCTCTTCGACTCCTGGGCAGGGATGCTGTCGGCCGCGGACTACCAGCGTTTCGTCGCGCCGCACAGCGCTCGCGTGCTGGCCGAGGTCGCCGGATACGGGGTGCCGCGCATCCACTTCGGCGTCGGCACCGGCGAGCTGCTCGCCCCGATGGCGCACGTCGGCGCCGATGTCATCGGCGTCGACTGGCGCGTGCCGCTCGAAGAGGCCGTGCGCCGGGTCGGACCGGGCAAGGCCGTGCAGGGCAACCTCGACCCGACCCTGCTGTTCGCCGGCACCGATGTCGTGGACGCCGAGGTGCGACGGGTCGTCGCCGACGGCGACCGGGCGATCGCCGCCGGGGCGGTCGGTCACATCTTCAACCTCGGCCACGGCGTGCTCCCCGGCACCGACCCGGATGTGCTGACGCGGGCCGTCGAAGTGATCCACAGCCTCTGATGTCCTCGCGGGTCCGGATCGCGATCGTCGGCGGTGGGATCTCCGGTCTGACCGCCGCTTACCGTCTGCGTCATGCCCTCGGGCCCGACGCACACATCGACCTCGTCGAGGCCTCCGGACGGGTGGGCGGCGTGCTGCACACCACGACCGTCGGCGAGCGCGCCGTCGATGTCGGAGCGGAGGCGTTCATCGTGCGGCGCCCCGAGGCGCTCGAACTCGTGACCGAACTCGGCCTCGCCGACCGGATCGTCTCGCCGACGCCGCGGCGTCCCGCGGTGTGGTCGGGAGAGCGTTTGCATCCGTTGCCCACTCCGGCGCTGATGGGCATCCCGGCCGGGCCGGCGGTCGTCGACGGCCTCGTCGACCCCGACGACCTCGACCGAATGACCGGTGAACCCGAACGTCCGTTGCGCTGGGAGGCCGGCGGGGACATCGCTGTCGGACAACTGGTCGCCGAGCGGTTCGGTCCCTCTGTGGTCGCCCGCAGCCTCGATCCGATGCTCGGCGGTGTGTACTCCAGCCTCGCGGGCGACATCGGGGTCCGTGAGGCACTACCGGCGCTCGCCGCGCGCCTCGACGCAGGCGCGCCGTCGCTCACCGCCGCCGTCGGCGATCTCATCACCGCGGGTGCGGGTGTCTCCGGGCCCGTCTTCGGCGCACTTGTCGGTGGATACGCGGTCCTTCTCGACGCACTGCGGACCGCGGCCGGCGTCGAACCCGAGATCCTCACTCCGGTCACCGAACTCGCTCCATCGACGGAAGGGTGGAGCCTGGGATTCGGCGCGGGCCGCGACCCGCGATCGTACGACGGGGTGGTCTTGGCGGTGCCGGCCTGGCGGGCGGGTGACCTCCTGCACCAGTGCGCGCCGGAGCTGTCCGCCCCGCTGCGGGCCGTCCGGCGAGCCTCGTCGGTCGTGGTGTCGATCGCCCTCGCGCCGGGCACGGTGCTGCCCGAGCACTCCGGCGTGCTGGTGGGTACCGGAGAAGGGCTGCGCGCCAAGGCATTCACGTTCAGTTCGCAGAAGTGGGCGCATCTGGCCGGGCCGGACCTGTCTGGCGCGGACCGGCCGGTGTCGGTCCGCGCGTCGTTCGGACGGTTCGGTGCTCCGGTACCGGATGAGTCGACCGAACCCGGTGTCGCCGACCGGTTGCGTCGTGAGGCACTCGAGGACCTCGACGAGGTGTGTCGCGCAACCGGAGTCGCACCGGTGTCGTCGCGGGTCGTCGACGTGTACGTGCAGCGCTGGGACGACGGTCTACCGGTCTATGCGCCCGGGCACCTCGCCGCGATGTCGCAGGTGCTGGCCGCGCGGCCGTCTCGTCTCGCCCTGGCCGGGTCGTCGTATGCCGGGGTCGGGGTACCGGCCTGCATCGGCCGAGCCGGCCGCGCGGCGGCCGAACTGCTCGACGATCTGGCATGACCGCACACGGTTGACCTGCCTGGTCGTCGGGTGGGCGGCGGTGGCACGATGGCATCCATGAGCCGCTTGGATTACGCAGAACTCAACTCGACGATCCGCTACCTGATGTTCTCGGTGTTCGCGGTCCGCCCCGGTGAACTGGGTGCCGATCGCGATCAGGCCAAATCCGATGCCGCGGACTTCTTCAAGTCGCTCGAGGACAGTGGCGTCGTGGTCCGCGGTGTCTACGACGTGTCGGGACTGCGCGCCGACGCCGACTTCATGATCTGGTGGCACGCCGAAGACGTCGAGCCGATCCAGGCCGCCTACGCCAAGTTCCGCCGCGAGACGGTTCTGGGACGCGCGTGCAACCCGGTGTGGAGCAATGTTGCGCTGCATCGCCCGGCGGAGTTCAACAAGAGCCACATCCCGGCCTTCCTCGCGGGCGAGGAAGCCGGCAACTACATCTGCGTGTACCCGTTCGTGCGGTCCTACGAGTGGTACCTGCTGCCCGACGAGGAGCGTCGTAAGATGCTCGCCGACCACGGCAAGGCCGCCCGGGCGTACAAGGACGTCCGGGCCAACACCGTGTCGTCGTTCGCGCTCGGCGACTACGAATGGCTGCTCGCCTTCGAGGCGCCCGAGCTGCACCGCATCGTCGACCTCATGCGCGATCTGCGCGCCACCGAGGCCCGGTTGCATGTGCGCGAAGAGACGCCCTTCTTCACCGGTCCGCGGGTCGAGGTCCCCGCGCTGATCGACGCTCTGCCCTGAGCATCGCGATCGTCGCCGAGATCCGCGAGGCTAGGCCTCTTCGAGGGTGAGGCTGATCGAGTTGATGCAGTAGCGGAGGTCGGTGGGGGTGTCGTAGCCCTCACCGGCGAAGACGTGGCCGAGGTGGCTCTTGCAGTTCGCGCAGAGCACCTCGACGCGTCGCATGCCGAGCGAGGTGTCCTCGACCTCGATGATCTTGTCGCCGGCCAGCGGGGAGAAGAACGACGGCCAGCCACAATGCGATTCGAATTTCTGCTCGCTGCGGAACAACTCGGTGTTGCAGGCGCGGCAGCGGTAGATACCGACCGCCTTGGTGTCGGTGTACTCACCGGTGAAGGGTGCTTCGGTACCCGCTTGGCGTAGAACCCGGTATTCGGCCGGGGTCAGGCGCTGCCTCCACTGGTCGTCGGTGAGGTCGGCGAGATTCTCGGCGTCGGTCGACGGGGTGCTGTCGGTCATGTCCTCCACGGTAGCGCGCGGCAGGATCGGCTGCGTCAGCCCTGTTTCGACAGGCCGACGGTGGCCGTGCTCGCCGCGGCTTCGTCCTGGCCAGTGGGGATCCGCGGCGCGTCGGATTCCGACCGGACCGGCGGCATCATGCCGGCCACCCCGTCGGACCGCATGTCGAGATAGCGGAACAGCAGTGAGCAGAACACGGCGACCATCAGCAACGACCAACCCCAGGTCACCTTGTTGTACTCGACCATCCATCCGAACGCCGTCCAGCGCTGCGAGTAGAAGCCGTCGAAGGTCATGCACCCGTAGACGCCGAGCCACGCGGGCCAGTTGCGCATCGGTGACCCGGGCAGCAACACCGTCATCAGCAGCGGGAACAGGAGCATCGAGTAGTACCCCTGACCGAGGGACCCGACCAGGAACGTGGTGCACAACAGCACTCCGGACGAGGCGGCCAGCCACAGCAATTCGTTGGTCCGACGGTAGTAGCGATACAGGAACCACAGCGAGAACGCGGCCATCGCGACGAAGCCGACGCGGAGGAGCAGGATCAGCCACGGCGAGACCCCGAAGTACGCACCGTTGCCGGCGATCGAACTGTTGTAGTAGTCGCGTGCCTCACCGAGATACGGGACCGTCCGGCTGACGAAGTCGTCGGCGTCGACCGAGAGGGGCCAGGCGACGATGGTCAGGACGATCGGGATCGCGATGGCGAGCGCGAACACCCGCCACTGGCGGTTGAGCAATGGCAGGAGCATGAGTGGTGCCAATACCGGTTTGACGGCCAGGGTGAGGCCCATGGGCACTCCGGCCCACCAGTCGTGCCTGGTCAGCATCAGCATGAGAAATGCGACGAGCCCCAGCAGCACGAACGAGTTGAAGTTCGTGAAGACCAGTGTGTGCGAGACGGTCTCGGTACTGAAGAAGAAGAAGAGGACCGTCGGCATGACCCACGAGTTCAGCGCGAACCCGAACATCCGGGTGAGCAGGTACGCACAGACCAGCAGTGCGACCACGCTCACGGCGATGAAGGCCCACCGCGCGCGCTCGTAGTCGATCACCGCAACCGGCGCCATCAGCAGGGTGCCCGACGGCGGGTAGAGGTAGTGCGGGTCGACGGTTGCGTAGTTCTCGCCGTAGACGGGCAGGCCGTTCAGGAAGTTGAAGGCCGCGTTGTACACCGGTTTGAAGTCGTCGGTGCGGTCACCGTTGACCCCCAGGAACACCGAGCGGTGTACGACCATGAGCAGGCTGATCGGCCACAGGATCATCGGAATGATCCGTTGAGCACTCATCGGGGGGTAGAGATACCTGTCGAGATTGGCCACCCGCGAACCGTACTACGTGCGCCGTCGAGCTCAGAACTGTGCGACGCGGTCGGGCGACGTCAGGTGGGACAGCCGCGCTGGGTCGGGCCCTGCAGATCTGCACGGTCGACATACTCGGTGACCACCTCGGCGGCGCAGGCGCTTCGCCCCAGCACGGAGAACCCCAGGCCGTCCCAGGTGACGGTCACCGGTTCGGCCTCGGCATTCATGAACAGGGGGACCAGCGCGGCGGCTCCCTCTCCGCCGTTGATCGGGTCACGCGTGCCGTTGAGGATCAGTGGGTCGGCGGGCAGCGACGTGGGCGGCCGCACCGCATTGCCCGAGGCCCAGCCGTTGCACCGGACGAGCGACAGCGCGCTGTTGGCGCCGGTGAGGGGGTTCTGCTTCGACCACGCGTCCACCAATCCCGGCACCTCGTTCTGGCCGACCGGGCCGGTGACGTCGTTGCACCGGGAGACCAGAGCTCCGTCGGTGAGTCGGAGGGTCGCGGCGCGATCGGCGAGACGGACCAGCGCAGCGGTCTGACCGCGGTCTGCGGCCGCGATCGCGTCGGCGAGATCGAGGAGCGATTGCGGCCGGTCCGAGGCGAGTGCCAGCGTCGTGGTGATCGCGCTGAGCGCTGCGGTGTCCGACAGCGACTCGAGGTCGCCCGCACGTGCCTTGCCGAGCATGCGTGTCATCGTGGCGACGCCGTTGGAGCCGAGCGCACAGCCGGGGAGCGCCGAGCACCGCTGCGCGAAACCCTGGAGCGCGACCTGCACACCCTGCGCCTGCGACTGGGCGCGGTCGCGTGCGTTGGCGCCGAACGGAGTCGGGGTGTCGAGGATGATCCGCGCGGCACGCCCGCCGTACAGCGACGCATAGCCGAGCACGACGTCGGACCCTTCGCCGGAGCCGATGAGCCCGAGATGCTCGACGCCCCATCGTTGACGGAGCGACTCGAGGTCCGCGGCGGCGCTCGCCGCCCCGAAACTCAGCTGATAAGGGGTCAGCGTCTCCGTACATCCGTCGGAGGCCGATGACGCGGCGGCCGCGAGGCGGGAGATCCGGGCGTCGGTGGTCGTCCCGCGGTCGGTGAGGCCGTTGTTCGCGATCGTCGCGCGTTCCAGTCGTGTCATGCAGTCGATGTCGGTGCTGAGCGGGATTCCGCGATGGTCGACCGCCACCACCGGATGCGATGCGAGGAGAGCGCCGCCCGGACCGGAGGACATCACCATCAGGGTTCGTGAGGATGGCAGGTCGGAGCCGGAGGTGAGGACGAGCGGCGCGGCGTCGGGCGGCGTGTCGGCGGTCCGGGCGCGAGTCACCGCGATCGAGACCACTTCGCCGTCGGGCCGGTCGCGGTCGATGGGCGAGTCGTACTCGGCGCATTCGATCGTCACGCCCTCCGGACGTGCCACCCCGTACCGTTCGCTCGTCTCGGCCGCGCACTCACTCCACTCGAGATCGGTCTTCGGCACCGCGAGAGCCGGTACGGGGGGAGCGGTCGACGATGACGTGGCCGGCCCCGGTTGTCCTCCGCCGCCGGGGATCAGGTCCGGCCCGCGATCGGGACCGACGGCGCAGGAGGACAGGACGATCGCTGCGATCACGCCGGCGACGACACCCGAGAGAGCCCTCGGGCGGGTGCTGCGTCCTTCGCCGACGGCCGGGGTGTGCGCTCTTGGCATGTCCGCGAGAGTAGTCAACGGATCCGAGAAGACGCCCGGGCCGGGTGTCGGGGGCGCCTCGGGGACAGGGCCGACAAGGTCACCGGGTCGACGAGCGTCCGTGACGGAGCCATCGGGTGAACACGAACCCGTCGTCGTCGGTGATGATCGACGCGGGGCGCAGGGCGTGCAGGACCGCCGAGCTGTCGCCGGACGCCGAGCTGTTGCCGGACGCCGAGTCCCCGGTGACCGCGATCCGGCCGGCGTTCCCGCCGACGAGGTGTGGGCTGGTGGTCAGACACAGTTCGTCCACGGCGTCGGCGGACACGAGCGAACCGAGCAGACTCGGCCCGCCCTCACAGAGCACGCGTGACCAGCCACGGTCAGCGCAGTGTTCGAGGATCGCCGAGGTCGACACGGTGTCGTCGCCGCAGTCGACCAGCGTGGCACCCGCGTCGAGCAGCCCCTGCCGCCGATCTGTGGGCGCACTCGTACAGGTGAGGATCACTGTGTTCGGGTCGGATATGGGTTCGTAGTCAGGCGGTACCGACAACGATCGTGACACCAGTGCGAGCGCCGGCGCAGGCGCCTGCCCCAGCGATTCGCGATGCGCGGCGAGCGCCTCGTCGGGTCCGGGCTGCCCGTAGCCCTCGGTGGTAGCAGTGCCCGCACCCACGAGGATGACGTCGGCGAGCCCCCGGAGTACACGAAACAGGGCCTTGTCGCCGGGCCCGCCGAGCCCACCGGATTTGCCGTCATAGGTGACGGCGCCGTCGATCGACGACACCATGTTCGCGCGCACGAACGGTGCACCGGCGCCCGGACCCGAGGACGGGCGAGGCGGGTACCGGTAGAGCTCGGTCAGGAGATGTAGCTCGTCGTCGTATGTGACCTGGGTCGCTTTCTGCAGGTGGAACATGTGTTCATCATTCCGTGGATGGCTACTCTCCACACATGGTGGCCCGACTCTGCGATCGCAACCCTGCGACCTCGCCCGACGCACTCATCGACGAGATGGTGCCCCCGTCGACATTCGACGACGTGAGCTTCGACTCCTACATCCCCGACCCGAACGAGCCGTCGCAGGCCGAGGCGGTGGCCAAGGCTCGCGACTTCGTGGTGCGGGCGTCGAAGGCGCGCTCGGGCAAGAAGGGTCTGTTCTCCCGTAAGGCGGCGCCCCAGGGTGTGGGTCTGTATCTCGACGGCGGCTTCGGTGTCGGCAAGACCCACTTGTTGGCGTCCATCTACCACTCGATGCCGGCGCCGAAGTCGTTCGCGACGTTCGTGGAGGTCACCCACGTGGTCGGCGCGCTCGGCTTCGTGAACGCGGTCGAACGCCTGTCCCAGCACACAGTGCTGTGTATCGACGAGTTCGAACTCGACGACCCGGGCGACACGATGCTCGTCTCGCGGCTCCTCACCGAGCTCACCGCCAAGGGCGTGTCGATCGTGGCCACCTCCAACACCCTCCCCGGTCAGCTCGGCGAAGGCCGGTTCGCCGCCCAGGACTTCCTCCGCGAGATCCGCAAGCTGTCCGCGGTGTTCGAGACGATCCGCGTCGACGGTCCCGATTACCGCCACCGCGACCTGCCGCCTGCTCCGGAACCGCGCAGCGAATCCGAACTCACCGAGATCGCCGAGGCCACCGAGGGCGCGACCCTCGACGACTTCGACGCCCTGTGTGATCACCTCAGCACGCTGCACCCGTCGAAGTACAAAGACCTCGTCGACGGTGTCTCCCTTGTCTGCATCTCGGGAGTGCATCCGGCGCAGGACCAGTCGGTGGCGCTGCGGCTGGTGGTCCTCGCCGACCGCCTCTACGACGCGCACGTCCCGGTCACCGTTGCGGGAGCGAAGCTCGACGAGATCTTCACCGAGGAGATGCTCGCGGGTGGTTATCGCAAGAAGTACCTGCGTGCCACGTCGCGCCTGCTCGCCCTGTCGCGGTTCGCCGAGTCGGCGGCCTGACATCCGGGCCGACGACAGGTCGGCCCGCACACTGTGGAGTTGTCAATGTTCGTGTACGGCCCCGGGTTCCGGGGCCGTCCCGGCAGCGTGCCCAAACGGGCGCGCTTTTCACACCCCATGTCCGGGCCAACAAACAAACCCACCCCTTTTCCGTGAACCCACCCGGTCCGAGCGCGGTGGGTTTACGGAAAAGGGGTGCGTTTGCGGGTGGGGCGGGCCAGTGGGTCAGGTACTTGTCGCTGCGACTACGGAGTCGGACGGATCAATTGCATGCGACTGGTCATACGGAAGGCGTCTGGACGGGATGCGGTGGCGGCGGTGCAGAAGACGGGCAAGGTGTGGTTCGAGGTGAAGGTGACGGCGATGTCCTCGTCGACCAGGATGTCCACCAGGTTGATGAACCTCTGCTGCGCTTCCTCGTCGGCGACATCGAATGTCGGTACGTCGCTTATCGTCCAGCGGGGAAACATGCGCGCCCACGTCAGATACTCGATCGTCGACACCGGCGCGTCACACAGTTGCCCAAACGAGGCCTGCAGATGCCCGTCACGCTCGGACTGGACCTCGAATCGTCTTCCGCGAACGGTCAACACGACCGTCTCCGTGTCGACGGACGGGCGATCTGATGGCAGCGTCGTCCAGGTGCCTGCGGCGAAGCCGACAGCGTGGCCGCGGACAGACGTGCGGTAGTCGGTCTGTCCGCTCAGATGGTGGACGTCGAAATGGTTCTTGATCAACGTGATCCCGCGCTCGAACAGTTGGTGCCAGATGGGATTCGGCAGCAGATCGTCCGGGGCGTAGTTCGATGTCGCCAGGACGCTGATGCGGCGGGCGAGCACATACTCCAGCAAGCGCGTGAGCAGACGTGCGTCCCCGGAGTCGTGCACATGGAGCTCATCGAAATACAACAACTCGCTGTCGCCGACGACGCCGTCGATACCCAGCCGTAGCGATTCCGGGTCGTCCCGGTGCTCGTGGACGCGGCGATGGAGTTCCTCGAAGAAGCCGTGGAAATGGACTCGCGCTTTCCTGGCTGTCGGAGACGCGTCGTAGAAGGCGTCGGCAAGCCACGTCTTGCCTCGGCCGGCCGAGCCGTAGATGTAGAGGCCGCGCTGGATCGATGAGCGTCGTGTCCGCCGGTGTTCCTCCAGGTTCGCGAGCCGATCGACGAGCAGTCGCTGCTGAGTGTCCAGTGCGATGCCGGCGTCGACGGCCGCCGCGGAGATCGCGGCGGCTACGGTATGACGCGCTGCGGACACCCAGAAATAGTCACACGGAAACTACGGTGCCTCGACGGTGCGTGGGCAAAGTCACGAGACCTGTTCGCGGGCCGAGCCACCCGAGCCGACGCCTCACAGCCGTTGCGTGAACACGTAATCGTGTTCGATGCTGTCCCCGAGGGTGAAGGTCTTCACGCCTGCGCGCTCGAAACCCATCTTCGTGTAGAAACGCTGGGCGCGGGCGTTGAGTTGGTTGACGCCCAGCCAGATCAGCGAGCTGCCGTGTGCTCGTGCACGTTCGAGCGCGGCACCCATGAGGAGATGGGATGGGGTGGCGCCCTGCCGAGAATGATGATCGCGCAGCACGTACATCTTCGACACCTCGCTCACCGGACGCTCGGTGACGACCGCGCACACGTCGGGGTGTGTCGGCTCGGTGTGCATCAACAGCGCGTAGCCCAGGATCGGGCCGCCGACGCCGTCGCGGGCGACGAGGACATCGGCACGCGGATCGGCGATGTGGGCACGAAAGTTGCTCTCGCGCAGATTTGTCGCGACGAAGTCGTCGATGTCGGCGGGTGCGGCGTGCGGCGGGCACGCGAGCGGGAACGTGAGTGCGGCGACCTCGGCGACACCCGCTGCCGCCGCGGGGTCGGTCACCACCTCCACGGTGACTTCGGTGACGCCGGTGCTGTCGGGATCGCTCACGACAGCGGCCGTGCCGGGTCGGCGGTCCAGGCGTTCATCGAGCCGTCGTAGACCGCGACGTCGTCCCGGCCGAGGGTGCGCAGTGCGAAAGCGGCTGCGGTGGCCGCGATCCCACCGCCGCAATAGGTGACGGGCCGCACCGACGGGTCGAGGGCGCCCGCGGCACCGAACAGCTCGCGCAGCTCCTCGAGTGGCCGGAGGCGGCCGGCGTCGTCGACCAGTTCGGCGAACGGCACGTTGACACTGCCGGGAATGTGGCCACTCGCGAACGACTCCCGGTCGAGGGCGTTGACCAACAGGACCGAGGAGTCGTCGGTGGCGGCGGCGACCTCGTCGGTGGACACGATCCGTCCTGGTCGGCGGTGCGGGGTGAATGATGCTGCAGGCCGGTCGACCTCGCCGGTCTCGACCGGAAGGCCCGCCGCGGTCCAGGCGGAGTATCCGCCGTCGAGGACGAGCACGTCGTCGAATCCCTCGAGTCCGAACTGCCACCACAGGCGAGTGGCCCAGATCCCGTTGACGGTGTCGTAGACGACGACCGTCGAGTCGTCGCCGACGCCGAGGCCACCGATCGCCGCGGCGAATCGAGCCGAGTCGGCCGCGGCGAAGGGCGCCTCGCCGTCGGGGTCGCTGAGGTCGGCGATCTGGTCGGCGAACACCGCACCGGGCAGGTGTCCGGCCAGATAGCTGTCGCGGCCGGAGGCCACATGCGCGCCGTCGGCGTCGAAGGTCAGGTGAACAGTGGCGTCGACGATACGGAGGTTCTCCTCGCCGAGGCGCGCGGCGAGGTCGGGGGCGGAGATGAGCGAAGTCATGTCCGACACGGTAGTCCCGTCAGTCGCCGAGCGGTTCGGCGACGAAGTCCGCGAGGTCGACTGTGCGCGTCCGCGCCCAGTAGTCGACGATTCGCCACGGCAGCACGGCGACGACGCGGCCGTCGGGATTGCGATACCAGTTGGTCATCGCCGGGTGCGTCCACACCATCTGCGCGTGGGCGCGGTCAACGGCGTCGTTGTACTCCTCGGTGACGTCACGCCGGACTTCCAGTGCGCCCAGGCGGTTCTCGATCATGGCGCGAAGGGCGTCGCACACGTAGCGCACCTGGTATTCGAGGATGCTGATGAAGCTGCCGCCGTGCCCGAGCGCCGTGTTCGGTCCGGTCAGGATGAACAGGTTGGGGAAGTCGGGCGCGGTGATGCCGAGGTAGGCGTAGGCGTCGTGATCACCCCACGCCTCGACCGTGTTCTGTCCGCTGCGCCCCGCTATGTCCATGGGGTAGAGGTAGCGGTCGCTGTGGAATCCGGTGGCGAAGACGATGATGTCGAAGTCGCGGGCGGACCCGGTGCCGTCGACGAGTCCGTCGGGTGTGACCCGGTCGACGCCGTGCGGAACCAGTTCGACATTCGGCCGGCGCAGCATGCGAAACCAGCCGTTGTCCAGCAGCATCCGCTTTCCGAAGGGCGGATAGTCGGGAGTCGACAGTTCGATGAGGTCCTCGCGGTCGCCGAGTTCGGTGCGCAGATAGCGCAGGTAGAACTCGCGGTGACCGTGGTTGGTGGCGTTGATCGACGCGGTCGGCTCGGGCCAGTCCGGGTCGACCCGCAGAGTGGAGTGGACCTTGTCGTTGAAGATCCACGACAGCCGCGCCCGGTACCACTCGCGGTATCCGGGGAGGTTGTCCATCAGCCAGTGCACGTTGTCGCCGACCGGCGCGAAGTAGTCGTCGTTCGGTGCGATCCACTGCGGTGAGCGCTGGAAGATCGTCAGCGATCCGACCCGATCGGCTATCGCAGGCCCGATCTGCATCGCACTGGCACCGGACCCGACGATGGCGACCCGCTTGCCCGTGAGAGCGCCTGGTTCGTCGAGTTCATCCGGCCATTGCGCGGAATGGAAGATCGGACCGGTGAAGTCGGCCATGCCCGGAAGCTGGGGGAGTTTGGGACGGTTGAGGAGTCCGACCGCGCTGATCAGGATCCGGGCGGTCAGGGTGTCCTGGTGGCCCTCGCGGTCCCGGATGTGGACCGTCCATCGCTGGGTGTCGGAGCTGTAGGCGGCCGAGAGGACCTCGGTGCCGAAGCGGATCCGATCACGCACCGCGTGCCGGTCGGCGAAGGCCTGCAGGTAACCCTGCACCTCGTCGCGCTTGCCGAAGTGTGTCGACCACGGGTGATCGAAGGACGAGATCGAGTAGAGGTAGCTCGGCGTGTCCACGCCCGCCCCTGGGTAGCGGTTCTCGTACCAGGAGCCACCGACCTCGTCGTTCTTCTCCAGCACGGTGTGCTCCACGCCGGCGGCGGCGAGTTGGGTGGATATCAGCATGCCGGCGACTCCGGCGCCGATCACCAGAGCGTCCATCGAGGTGGCGAGATCCTCGGGCACGGGCGGCAGGTGCGTACGACGAAGGTCGCCGCGCACGATCTCGGTCATCATCGGTCCGAATTCCGGTGCCACTTCCTCGCCGGCGGTGAACGACATCAGCGATGCGACGAGCGCTTCGTCGGCCGGTGTCCGCTCGGGACGACCCCGGCCATACCAGTCCTCGAGGGTTGCGACGACCGCCTCGCGGATCTCGTGCTGAATGTCCTCGTCGAGCCCACCGGAGGCGTTGTCGTCCATGCCGCGGCTCCGTGTGGGGCGGTATCGGTCCGCCATCCACCGGGTGTCGCCCGTCATCTCCACGAGGACGGCGAGCAGGGTCGGGATGTTGCCGGCGGCGACGGCCGCGCGGATCTCCGCGGTGTGCGGTGGGGTCCCCGACTGCAAGGAAACGGATGTCATGACTAGAACTAACCACTGTTAGTAACGCGACGTCAACACCTGAAAGAATCCGGAAAGTTGGCTATTGACGCCGCAAACTCGGTGTGCAACTGTGTCCTCAGTCATACTAACAACGGTTAGTGATCACGGAGGATTGTCATGGATCTCAGCGAGGCGATGCGCACTACGGGTACCTGCCGCTACTTCAGCGAGCGGCCGGTCGAGGACGAGGTGCTGTACCGGGCGTTCGACGACGCGCGGTTCGGCCCGCAGGGTGGCAACCGCCAACCCGTCCGGTGGATCGTCGTCCGCGACGAGGTGGTGAAGAAGGCTCTGGCCGACCTCTACCTGCCGTTCTGGGAGGGCTACTACGCCGCCGTGGTCGAGGGGTCGAAGAAGGTCGGTGCGATTCCCAAGACAGTGGAGAGCGCCAACTACTTCGCACACCACCTCGCCGAGGTGCCGGCCCTGATCGTGGTCTGCGCCGAGATGGACGGCTTGCATCCCACCGACCACGAACTCGGCAGGCTCAGCGTCGTCGGCGGCGCCTCGATCTACCCGAGCGTGCAGAACCTCACCCTCGCGCTACGGCAACAGGGCGTGGCGACCGCGCTGACCACCTTGCTGTGCGCCGCCGAGAACGAGGTGAAGGATCTCCTCGGAATCCCCGAGGGCTACCTCACCGCCGCGCACATCGCCGTCGGCTACCCGCGCGACGACTTCCCCCGCAAACTGACCCGGACCCCGGTCGAGGAGATCACGTTCCTCGATCGCTTCGACAACCGGATGTTCGCGTGAGCGCCCCCGCAGTGAAACCCGCGACGCGCACGCTCACACCCGCACAGACCTCGATGCTCGGCCGGGCCACCATCGGCGACCAGCTGCGGCGCCTGGCCCGGTCCCAGGGTTCGACACCGGCGATCGTGGCCTATGACGCGCAGGGCGGACGGACGTCGACGTCGTACGCCGAACTCAACGCGCTGGCCAATCGGGTTGCGCACGTGCTGCTCGACCTCGGCGTCGGCCGAGGGGACCGGGTTGCGGTGATGAGCCGCAACCGGGTCGAGACGGTCGCCACCTACTACGGTGCCCTCAAGGTCGGCGCTGCGTACTCCGGCGTGAGCCCCATGTTCCGGGAAGGCGAAGTCGCCCAGCAGCTCCGCCACCTCGAGCCGACGGTGCTCGTCGTCGAACAACCCCTGTCGGAGCTGGCCGGTCCGATCGCCGACGGTCTCGGCATCTCGGTGCTCGTCGTCGGCGACGCCGAGGCGAACTCGTGGAACTCTCTCGACGAGTCGATCTCCAAGGCCGACGATTCCGAACCCGAGTGCGACGTCGACGAACACGACCTCGCGATGATCGTCTACACCAGCGGCACCGAGTCGACGCCCAAGGGCGTCGAGATCGCCCACCGGAACTACCTCATCTCCACCTCGCCCGCGTACACGTGGGGGCTGCGCTGCCGCAACGACGACGTGTGGCTCTATGTGATGCCCTTCCACACCATCGCCGGGATCGGCTCGCTGACGTCGCTGACGCTGCTGGGCGCCACCCTGGTGCTGCCCGCCGCAGTCGACCCGGCGACGGCGTTGCGGATGATCCGGGACGAGCGGATCTCGGTTCTCGCGCAGACGCCGACCTTCTTCATCGCGCTGGCCAATCACCCCGACTTCGGTCCCGACACAGTCGGTTCGGTGCGTCGCTGCCTGACCTACGGCGGGCAGGTGTCGCCGCACGCCGTCGACGCGTGGGCCGCGGCCACACCGGAGTCGGTGTGGGGAACCTACTGGGGACAGTCCGAGCTCACCCAGCTCGGCTCCGTCGGCTGGTTCCGTCGGCTCGAGGACGTGCCCGACCAGGACCCCACCTGGATCGGCAAGCCGGTCGGTCATCTCGAGGTGCGGGTCGTCGACGCCGACGGCAACGACGCCGAGGAGGGCGAACTGCTGTGCCGCACACCGTCGGTGATGCTCGGTTACCACAAGGATCCCGAGCGCACCGCGCAGGTCTTCGAGGGTGGCTGGGTCCACACCGGCGACATTGTCCGTATCGACGCAGAGGGCAATCTGTTCTTTCGCGACCGCCGCAAGGACATGATCAAGACCGGCGGCTACAACGTCGCCTCGCAGGAGGTCGAGCGAGTCCTGCAGGCGCACCCCGACGTCGAGCGCGCAGCGGTTGTGGGCCTGCCCGACCCGTACTGGTCGGAGGCTGTCACGGGGTTCGTGGTGCTGCGTGCCGGTGCCGAACACACCGGCGCGGACATTCGTGAGTACTGCCGGACCGACCTGGCATCGTACAAGGTGCCCAAGGAGGTTCATGTCGTCGACGCACTGCCGACCGACGCCCAGGGCAAACTGCTCAAACGCGAGTTGAGGAAGGCCTATGGAACCGGTCAGGGCTGAGGACGACGCCGCACCGGCAGCCGGCGATCACCGGCAGCGGACAGATCGGCGGCCGCGACGCCGTCGCGACGAGATCGTCGAGGCAGCCGCAAGCTACTTCGCCGATCACGGGTACTCCAACGCCGGCATGCGCGACATCGCCCAGGCGGTCGGCATGCGCGGGGCGAGCCTCTACAACCACTTCCAGTCCAAGGAGGAGATCCTCTACGCGATCGCGCTGCGGATGACCGAGGATCCGCAGCAGGATCTGCTGCTGCTCGACGCCGAGGGCGGACCGGTGGAACGGCTGACGAATCTGATCGAGGCGCATGTCCGGCGTCTCGCGCGCCACCGGGTGGAACACCTTGTCGCCCTTCGTGAGCTGTCGGCGCTGACACCCGAGCACCGCCGGGTGGTCACCGACTATCGCAAGTACTACCAGCGTCGGATCCGCGATGTGATCGACGCCGGCGCGCGGCTGGGACTGTTCGAGGTGCGCGACCCGCATCAGTCCGCGATCGCCGTGCTGGACCTGATGAACGGGATCAGTTGGTGGCTCAACGACTCCCACGATGTCGACCTGTTGGTACGCGACTACGTCGACTTCACGATCGGTGGCGTTCTCCACCACCGTCCGACGTCGTGAGCGGCCCACTCGTGGGCGTACGGGTGGTCGAGATGCACGGACTCGGGCCGACGCCGCACGCGTGCATGCTGCTCGCCGACCTGGGCGCCGACGTCGTCCGTATCCGGCGGCCCGGCCCCGACCTGCCCGGGCCAGATGGCATCCCGGACGCCGACGCCGGTCTGTACCGGTCGCGACGCAGCGTCGACGCCGACGTGAAGGACCCCGACGACCTCGCGGGTATCCGCGAGCTGATCCTGCACTCCGACATCGTCGTCGAGGGATTCCGGCCGGGCGTGATGGAACGCCTCGGACTGGGCCCCGAGATCTGCTCCGATGCACCGCAACTCATCTACGCACGAATGACCGGGTGGGGTCAGGACGGAGACCGGGCTCTGAGCGCGGGACACGACATCAACTACCTCGCCGTCACCGGTGTGCTCGAGGCGATGGGCCCGGCCGGATCGCCTCCGGTGCCGCCGCTCTCGCTCGTCGGCGACTTCGGCGGGGGATCGATGCTGCTCGTCGTCGGCGTGCTGGCTGCCCTGCACGACCGGACTCGTTCGGGGCGCGGTCAGGTGATCGACGCCGCGATGGTTGACGGCGCCGGACTGCTCGCCGCGCTCCAATGGTCGTGGAAGGCGGCCGGACGCTGGGGGACTCGCGACCAGGGCAATCTGCTCGACGGGTCGGCGCCGTTCTATGCGACGTACCGGTGCGCCGACGGCAGGTTCGTCGCCGTCGGTGCTCTTGAGGAGAAGTTCTGGCGGAATCTGGTCGACACGCTCGGGGTGGGCGATCTGCCCGACCGGTGGGACCGTGCCTCGTGGCCCGTGATCGGCGCGGCGCTGCAGGCCCGCTTCGGCACGCGTACACACGACGACTGGGGGAGTGTGTTCGCCGACGTGGACGCCTGTGTGACACCGGTTCTCGACTTCGACGAAGCCGCCGCGGACCCGGCCGCGGTGCAGCGGGGCTCCTTCGTGCGCGTCGACGACGCGATCGCGCCGGCGCCGGCGCCGCGTTTCTCCCGGACGGAGTTGCCCCCGCCCTCCGGGCCGACGGCCGCTTCGCTGGGGCAGATCGTCGACGAGTGGACCTCGGCGGCTTCGTAGGAACGCGATGACAACGAAAAACCCCCGGCGAGACCGGGGGTTTTGTCGTGGTGCGCGATACAAGGATTGAACTTGTGACCTCTTCCGTGTCAGGGAAGCGCTCTCCCACTGAGCTAATCGCGCGGGTATGAAATTGTGCAGCGTTGGAGGTGGCGACGGGAATCGAACCCGTGTACACGGCTTTGCAGGCCGTTGCCTCACCACTCGGCCACACCACCAGATGCGAGTCGACTCGCGCCGAGCGGATGACGGGATTCGAACCCGCGACCCTCACCTTGGCAAGGTGATGCGCTACCAGCTGCGCTACATCCGCATGCCCACGAGCGATCTTGTGGATCTTGCTGCTCGCGGTGCGAAGAGAAACTTACGCGATGGTTTCCGAACTATCCAAATCGCCTGGTCAGAGGCGCGGCCGCGGGTGAATCCCCAGCGTGTGATTCAGGCGGTGGGGCGCGGTGCGACGCTGTGACATGGCCCACCACCGGAATTTGGGAGTTCCGCGCATCCCGTGTAATCTTCTGGCTCGTGCACAGGCGCCCATGGCATCGACAGTAGGCGCCCGACACGGTCCCGTGGCTCAGTGGAAGAGCGTCCCGTTCACACCGGGAAGGTCGCTGGTTCGATCCCAGCCGGGACCACCGAACAGACAAGAGCCCCGCCGAATCCTCGGCGGGGCTCTTGTTGTCGGGGCCCGGTTCGGCGACGCCGTGCGGGGGCACCTACGTGGTCATGGCGATTGCGTCCGGCGTTCCGGTGTGGCCGGCCGGGCGGAACGCGCTTGCTGCAGGTACCGGATCACGTCATCGTCGAGGGGGTTTCGCTCCGAATCGGACCCGTCGCCGTGCACCTCGGTGTGGAGTCGTTCCATCCGCTGGTCCAGTTCGTTCGCCGTGCGGGCTGCCGAAGCCAGCTCCGCGGACAGGTGGTCGGGAACCCGGCCGTCGTACTTGTAGAAGATCTTGTGCTCCAGCGTGGCCCAGAAGTCCATCGCCACGGTGCGGATCTGGAGTTCGACCACGACGTCGACGGGTCCTGTGGACAGGAAGACCGGGATCGCGACGATCGCGTGCAGACTCTTGTAGCCGTTGGGTTTCGGCGCCGCGATGTAGTCCTTGATCTCGATGATCCGGATGTCGTCGTGAGACGTGAGGGTCTCCAGAATCCGGTACGTGTCCGCGATGAAGCTGCACGTGACGCGGATACCCGCGATGTCGGTCAGGTGAGCGCGAATCGAGGGCAGATCGGGAGAGATGCCCTTGCGCATGGCCTTGCGCAGGATGCTCTCCGGTGTCTTGACCCGCGATGTCACGTGCTCGATCGGGTTGTAGTGGTGCAGGTGGAGGAACTCGGTACGCAGGATGGTCACCTTGGTCAGGATCTCGTCGACCGCGAACTGGTGTTCCATCTGGAACCGGGTCATGTCGTCTCGCAGTCGCGCCAGATCGCCGAGAATCTCTCGGTCGATCGAACTGTCGCTGTCGCCGGATGCTGCCATCGCTCCTCCGCGGTGTCTCGAGCCGATGGACGCCCAATCGACCCACCGACCATCGACGATAGAAGCCCGCGGGAGCCGGCCACGCCACCCGAGCGCGACGGCGGACCGGATTCGCTGGTCAGGGTCGCGTTCGATTGATCGGATGAACAATGCCATCGACCCCAGTTTTCGGTGCCTCGGGTGGATACGATGCGGCGGCAGCTGTGGCGATCGGTGGCTCACAGCTGCAGGCGGACGCTTGGAGACAGACATGACCCGACGCTGTGGCCGGCTCGGCGTACTCGCCGTGCTCACATCGGCTGTCATCGTCGCTCTTGGTGCAGGTGACGCCTCAGCAGCGCGCGGCGACTATCTCGCCGTTCTGGAGTCGCACGGTATCTACACGACACCTCCTGGAGCGGCGTCGTGCATCGATTATCCCGGTGACGGCACCAGCGGCTGCAGTAAACGGTTCACCACAGCCGACGATGCACTACATACCGGCTACTGGGTTTGTGATCAGTTGGGCACGGGCCGTTCGGCATCTTCTATCGCGCACGCGCTGTACACAGCGGATGGGTTGTTCCTCAGCAAGGAGAACTCCGCCATCGTCGTCGACGCTGCCCAGACAAGGCTCTGCACATGAAACGACTCATCACCGGAATGCTGGCCACGATGGCTCTGGGTGCGGGGCTGCTCGCCGGCACCGGGCAGGCGTCCGCCATCACGGTTGCCGAGCAGGCGTTCGTCAACAAGGCGCAGACTCTGCCCACTGCCGCCTGGCCAAACGGTCGGTACACCACCGACGCCGAGATGGTGGAGGGTGGCTATCGAGCCTGCGGCGTCATGGATCGCTACCGGGACACCCAGGTTGCCGAGCGGGTCTTCTACAACCCTGACGGCAGCTACCAGCCCGTGTACGAACAGCGACTGTTCCTGCTCTACGCGACCCAGGACCTCTGTCCTCGCCACGCGTATCGCTACGAGAACTTCTGACGGCACCGCCACCTGCCGGCAGTCGAACAGCGCCGGTTTGCGGTGGCAGTGGTAGCCGCACACCGGGATCTCCGTGCGTTCGGCGCGACCATCGGTTGAGGTCAGTAGGGACTGCACCCGTGGACGAACACGGGACGGTACGGCGGTCCCGCAGCAGCGTCGATCTCGGCGAGGATCCGCGCCAGCACGATGACCGAGTCGTCTGCGATTCGCTGTTGTGGTGCGGCGAGGAGTGCGCGACCGTGCTGCATCGTCACCGTGGTGACGACGCGCACCCGCCAGCCGAGGGCGTCGGCGGGCGGTGCCTTGATGTCACGCAGAACGCGGCATGTCGACCTCTGGGCGAGTCTTTCGCCGTCGCTGCCCGTCGACAGATCACCGAGTATCTCGACGGCGCGCCGTTGGTCCGGCCGTAGCGCGGAGTCGTCGGGAAGCGGCCAGGGATCGATCCGCGGGCGCACGATCTCGGGTGGGGTCTCGACGGCGATGCGGACCGGTGGTGGCGGGCCGTCGACGGTGGTCGCTTGCGGGGCCCTCGGAACTGTTGCCGTCGTCACCGCGACCGGCTCGATACCGGTATCGACACAGGCGATGGTCAGTGGCAGCGCTGCCGCCGCGATGGTCAGTACGAAACCGAGGTTTGTTCGTAGTGGTCGCATGGTGTCGTCCCCCAAGGTGATCTCGTCACCCACCGAGGTCAACGGTAATCCGGCCCGAACCGTCGGGACCCGACTGTCCGCCGAACAACCGACCGCACCCACGGCGTTTCGCGTGATCACGCTCACAGTCGGGGCGTACTCTCGCCGCGTGGCCGCGAAGACTGCCGTCGATTTGCCGGAGTCGTCACGCGCTGTGCCCGCGCGGATCTCGACGGCGGCGATCGTCGTCGCGGCCGTCGTCGCACTCGGAGTGATCGCCTGGCACGTCGCGGCGTTCCCCATCACCAACCCCTTCTACGGACTCTTCGAGAACGCCACCGACGTCCGCGTCTACCGGGCAGGCGCCGCCACCGTGCTCGACGCCGGGCCCCTGTACGACGCCCCCGTCCTGTGGCGACTGCACTTCACCTATCCGCCGTTCGCCGCCGTGGTCTTCGTCCCGCTGGCGCTCCTCGGTGGAGCTCTTGCCCAGATCGCTTGGTGGGCAATCGGTTTCGTTGCGCTTGCGGGTGTGGTCGTGATGAGCCTGCGAAGTCTGGGCTATCGGGTGGATGGCCGTCTCGGTGTGTTCGCCGTGTCGATCGCGATCTCGTCGACCGCCCTCGAACCCATCCGCACCACCATCTGGCTGGGACAGGTCAACCTCCTGGTGATGACGCTGATCCTCGCCGACCTGGTGTTTCTCGGGAGATGCTCACGGTGGCGCGGCGTGGCCATCGGGATCGCCGCCGGAATCAAACTCACGCCCCTGTTCGCCGTCGTCTACCTGCTGGCGACCCGGCAATGGCGGGCGGCCGTCACAGCGGTGTCGACGTTCGTGGCAACCGTGGCGATCGGATTCCTGGTCGTCCCGGCCGACTCGTGGGCGTACTGGACCCGCCACCTCACCGACACCGAGCGCATCGGCCGGGCCGATTCACCGGCCAACCAGTCGGTGCGCGGATTCGTGTCGCAACTGCTGGCCCACTTCGACCTCGCACGATTCGCCGAGCGCGCAGTCGGCGGGCCCGTCTTCGTGGCGCCGGGGTGGCTGTGGCTGCCGCTCGCACTGATCGTCGCCGTAGTCGGGTTGCTCGCTGCGGTCCTTGCCCACCGCGACTCGCGCGACCTTCTCGCCGCAACGATCGTCGGGATGACGATGTGTGCCGTCTCGCCCTTCGCGTGGGGCCACCACTGGGTCTGGTGTGTGCCTCTGTTCGTCATCGCGCTGGACCTGGCCATGCGGCGGGGGACCACGGCCTCGACATGGTGGTACTGGCTCGCGCCGGCGGGCGTGGTGGGTCTGACCTTCACCTGGTGGCGGCACTGGTGGGACAGCGGTCCGTACCTGACATCGGATCACGCGATCGCGCTGGGCCTGTTCATGATGTCTCGTGACGGGAACGGATCGGCCGTCGGCGACATGCTGGTCGTGCTGTACTCGGGTTGCTACCCGCTGCTGCTCGCGGTGACGGTGTTCGCGACGTTGTTCGACGTCGCCCGGACGCGGCGCCGGGGTCGTATGGCCCGTCGGCCGGCGCCGGAGGACGCCGGCTCCATCGCGTAGCCTGGACGTCACGTTTCCGGGCCAGGCACCGGGCCGAACGAACAGGGTGGGAGACGATGCCGACACCGGGGGCGAGTGAGTCCAGAGTGAACGAGACGTCCACACCGAACCACGCGCGGAGCCGGCGGCCGAGTTCGGCCGCAGGGCGTGCCGACGCCGACCGCGGGTCCATGCGGCACCGTCTGCGCATCCACGCTCGTCATCGTCGCTATATCGTGCGCAGAAATCCGAAGTGGCATGGCATCTACCGCATCGCGGTCGGAACCATCGGCACGATCGTCCTGCTGTGCGGCATCGTCGCGATCCCATATCCGGGCCCCGGTTGGCTCATCGTGTTCCTCGGACTGGGGATCCTGGCGTCCGAGTTCGCCTGGGCGCACCGCTTGCTGAAGTTCGCGCGGTCGAAGTACGACGCCTGGATGGAATGGATGGGTCACCAGCACTGGTCGGTGCAGGCGATCTTCTGGCTCGGTACCTGCGCGATCGTCATCGCGACCCTGTGGCTTCTGGGCGCCCTGCACACCGTCGCCGGTTGGGTGGGCCTCGACTACGGCTGGCTGGCGAGTCCCGTCTTCGGCTGACGACCCGGCGCGCAGGGTAGGGGTGCACTCCGCGACGACGCGGCGCGGATACCATCAGAGTCGCAAACGTCCCGATCCGGACGCGTCTTCGCGTGTCCGCCCCGACCCTAGGAGCGCCCCCGTGCCCGACGACGTCCAGGTGACCAGCCCCGCCACGATCCGTGTGCCGGCTGGGACGACCGCGGGCACCGCACTGCGCGAGGCCGAGTTGCCCAACAAGGGGCCGGAGGCCATCGTCGTCGTCCGCGATGCGGCCGGTGATCTGCGTGACCTGTCGTGGGCACCCGACGCCGACACCGACGTCGAACCGGTTGCCGCGAACACCGAAGCCGGCCGTAGTGTGATCCGGCATTCCGCTGCACACGTTCTCGCGCAGGCGGTCCAGGAACTGTTCCCGGAAGCGAAGCTCGGCATCGGTCCGCCGATCAAGGACGGCTTCTACTACGACTTCGACGTCGCCGAGCCCTTCACCCCCGAGGACATCACCGCCCTCGAGAAGAAGATGAAGCAGATCATCAAGTCGGGGCAGCGGTTCTCGCGACGGGTGTATGCGTCGAAGGACGAGGCCCGCGCCGAACTGGCCGGTGAACCGTTCAAGCTCGAACTCATCGACGACAAGGGTGCCGCGGACGACGCCGAGGTCATGGAAGTCGGTGGTGGGGAACTGTCGGTCTACGACAACCTCAATCCTCGTACCGGCGAACGCATCTGGTGCGACCTCTGCCGCGGGCCGCACGTTCCGACCACGAAGTACATCGCCGCCTTTAAGCTGACCCGCAGTTCGGCCGCGTACTGGCGCGGGGATCAGGCCAACGCCGATCTCCAGCGCGTCTACGGCACCGCCTGGGAGTCGGCCGAGGCGCAGGACGCGCACCTGGTGATGCTCGCAGAGGCCGAGAAGCGCGACCACCGTCGTCTGGGTTCCGAGCTGGACCTGTTCAGCTTCCCCGACGAGATCGGTTCGGGCCTGCCGGTGTTCCACCCCAAGGGCGGCATCATCCGCAAGGAACTCGAGGACTACTCACGACTTCGTCACTCGCAGGCGGGCTACGAGTTCGTGTACACCCCCCATGCGACCAAGGGGGATCTGTTCAAGAAATCGGGTCACCTGGACTGGTACGCCGACGGCATGTATCCGCCGATGCAACTCGACGAGGAGCAGGATGCCGACGGCACGGTCCGCCGCCCGGCCATCGACTATTACCTCAAGCCGATGAACTGCCCGATGCACAACCTGATCTTCAACTCTCGTGGGCGGTCTTATCGTGAACTGCCACTGCGCTTGTTCGAGTTCGGCACCGTGTACCGCTACGAGAAGTCCGGTGTCATCCACGGCCTGACCCGCGCGCGTGGCTTCACCCAGGACGACGCCCACATCTACTGCACACGCGAGCAGATGGGCGAAGAGGTCCGGTCGCTGCTGCAGTTCGTGCTCGATCTCCTGCGCGATTACGGGCTCGACGACTTCTACCTCGAGCTCTCGACTCGCAACCCGGACAAGTCGATCGGTTCCGACGAGGCATGGGAGGAGGCCACCGAGGTCCTGCGCGACGCGGCGTCTAGCTTCGGACTCGACCTCGTCGACGATCCAGGGGGCGCAGCCTTCTACGCGCCGAAGATCTCCGTGCAGGCCCGCGACGCCATCGGCCGGACGTGGCAGATGTCGACGATCCAGGTCGATCTGATGCTCCCGGACCGGTTCGAGCTCGAGTACACCGGTTCCGACGGCGCCAAGCACCGGCCGGTGATGATCCACCGTGCGCTGTTCGGGTCCATCGAGCGCTTCTTCGGAGTGCTCACCGAGCACTACGCTGGTGCGTTCCCGGCCTGGCTCTCGCCGGTCCAGGTTGTGGGCATCCCGGTTGCCGAGGCCTTCGCCGAGCACCTGCAGGGCGTCGTCGACGACCTGTTCGCCGAGGGTGTCCGCGCCGAGGTCGACTCCTCCGACGACCGGATGCAGAAGAAGATCCGCAACCACACCACCGGCAAGGTGCCGTTCATGCTGCTGGCCGGCGAACGCGACGTCGAGGCCGGCGCGGTGAGCTTCCGCTTCCGCGACGGCACGCAGGTCAACGGCGTGCCGGTCGCCGCCGCGGTGGCCGTGATCGTCGAGTGGGTCCGGAGCAGGCGCAACGAGTCGCCCACCAAGGAACTGATCGAGGCCGCCCTGGGCGACGTGGAGACGGTCGTGGTGGCGGGGGCGCTCGATGAGTGACGCCGCGTTCGGGGACGCGCCCGGCGAGATCCGGGACGAGGGTGTCGGTGTCGGCGATCGCCTGCAACGGCTGTGGAGTCCGCACCGGATGACCTACATCGCCGACCCGCAGCCCGCGGAGAAGACCGGTCACCCGTTCCTCGACATCCCGACCATGTCCGACGAGGACGGCCTCATCGTCGCCCGCGGCGAGGCCGTGTACGCGGTGCTCAACCTCTACCCGTACAACCCCGGGCACACCATGGTGGTGCCGTACCGGCAGGTCGCCGACCTCGAGGACCTCACCGCCACGGAATCAGCCGAGCTGATGTCGTTCACGCAGCGGATGATCCGGACCATCAAGTCGGTGTCGAATCCGAACGCGTTCAACGTGGGTCTGAACCTCGGCTATGCGGCGGGCGGCTCGCTGTCCGAACACCTCCACCAGCATGTCGTGCCGCGGTGGATGGGCGACGCGAACTTCATCACGATCGTGGGCGAGACAAAGGTCATGCCGCAGTTGCTGCGGGACACCCGCGGGCTGCTGGCCGACGCCTGGCAGCGGCTGGGCGACTGACGTCCGCGGCGTGCGATCAGGTGAGGCGATGTCAGACGATGAGTGACCGGGAAGCGTCGGCGCGCGACGTGCGGCGAGATGGGGGAGGAACTCGGCGATGCTGAGCATTCTGGGTCGGGCGTCGGTCTCCAAGGTGACCCTCCCGATCGGTCGGGCGCTCTTGCGGACTGGACTCACGCCGGACTCGGTGACGGTCATCGGCACGCTGGCCGGTGTCGCAGCCGCCCTCACGCTGTTCCCGATGGGACACCTGTTCGTCGGCACGCTGGTGATCTGGCTGTTCGTGATGTTCGACATGCTCGACGGTGCGATGGCCCGCGCCAGGGGCGGCGGCACGCGATTCGGCGCGGTGCTCGACGCGACCTGTGACCGCGTCGCCGACGGCGCCATCTTCGCCGGCCTGGCGTGGTGGTGCGCGGTCACCGAACCCCACGACCTCCTGCTCGTCGCGACGCTGATCTGCCTGGTGACCTCGCAGGTCATCTCCTACGCCAAGGCCCGCGCGGAGGCGAGTGGTCTCTACGGCGACGGCGGTCTGATCGAGCGGCCGGACCGACTCATCATCGTGCTCGTCGGCACCGGGCTCACGGGTCTGGGCCTGTGGTGGGCCGTGCACGTCGCGATGTGGCTCCTCGCGGTCGCCAGTGTGATCACCGTCGGGCAGCGGATGTGGTCGATCGCCCAGTCCCCGGGCGCGCGGGACCTCATCCCGATCACCCCGAAGCCCGCAGAGTCCGAATCCGAGAACACCGGAACAGGGCACGCCCCACGAGATCTCGGGGACTCGGGTCCGACTGCCGGTACGGACGGCCAGATCCCACCTGAGCGACAGCGATGACCGATCTCCGCGCGTTGGCCGCCGACCTCGGGTACCGGGCGGGGTGGGCCGCGGTACGGCGGGCGCCGGAACGGGCGGCCCGGGCCGTCTTCGACCGTGCCGGGAATTATGCCGGTCGCCGATCCGGTGGTCCGGACCAGTTGCGGCGCAACCTCGCTCGGGTCCTCGGCGTCGATCCCGCACAGGTGCCCGACGACCTCGTGGCCGACGCGGTGCGCTCCTACGCGCGCTACTGGTGCGAGGCCTTCCGACTGCCGTCGCAGGATCCCGCGACGGTCGCGAAGACCGCCGTGCTCCCCGATGCGGACCGAGCCCGACTCGACGCGGCAGTCGCCCGTGGCAAAGGGGTCGTCCTGGCTCTGCCGCACACCGGTAACTGGGACATGGCCGGTGTCTGGCTGGTCCATCATTACGGCAGTCTGTCGACCGTGGCCGAACGTCTGAAGCCGGAGTCGCTGTTCGACCAGTTCGTCGCATACCGCGAATCGCTCGGTTTCGAGATCTTTCCCCTGAGCGGCGGCGAGCAGCCACCCTTCGGGCTGCTCGCCGAACGGCTTCGTGCCGGCGGCATCGTCTGCCTGCTCGGCGAGCGTGACATCGCCCGGCACGGGGTTCCGGTGACCTTCTTCGGCGAACGAACCCGCATGCCGGCGGGGTCGGCGCGACTGGCGATCGAGACCGGCGCAGCACTGTTGCCGGCCCATCACTGGTTCGAGGAGGCGCCGTACTCCCGCATGAGCCTCGGCGAGCCGATCGACGTCTCCGGCGGGATCGAGTCCGCCACCCAGTCCCTGGCCGACGCCTTCGCGGTCAACATCGCGGCGCACCCCGCGGACTGGCACATGCTGCAGCCGCTGTGGGAGGCCGACTGGAGCGAGCGGCAACGCGGTCGCGTGGAGCAGCCGGACGGGCCGCCGCCATGACCGGACGCGACGATCAGGACTCGGGAACGACGACCAGGGGAGTGCTTTGCGTATCGGGATGATCTGCCCCTATTCGTTCGATGTGCCCGGCGGGGTCCAGGCCCATGTCACCGAACTCGCCGACGTGTTCCTCGCCCGCGGTCATGAGGTCAGCGTGCTCGCCCCGGCCGCACGTGACACCGCACTCCCGGACTATGTCGTCCGGGCGGGACCGGCGCTGGCGCTTCCGTACAACGGGTCGGTCTCCCGGGTGAACTTCAGTCCGAAGGGATACCTCCGGATGCGCCGCTGGGTCGCCGAGAACGGTTTCGACGTCCTGCACGTCCACGAACCGAACTCGCCGAGCATCTCGATGCTGTCGCTCATGGTGGCTTCCGGTCCGATTGTCACCACCTTCCACACCGCCACCTCGAAGTCGTTGTGGCTGAGCGCCTTCCAGGGAGTCTTGCGCCCGTATCACGAACGGATAGCGGGCAAGATCGCCGTCTCCGAGCTTGCGCGCCGGTGGCAGATGGAGTCGCTCGGCTCGGATGCCGTCGAGATCCCGAACGGCATCAACGTCGGGGCGTTCGCGGACGCGGAGCCCCTCGAGGGCTATCCGCATCCGGGCGGGACGATCCTGTTCCTCGGTCGCTTCGACGAGCCGCGCAAGGGCATCGACGTCCTGATGCGAGCGCTGCCCGCGGTCGTGGAGAAGTTCCCGTACGTGCGAGTCCTGGTGGTCGGCGGCGGCAACCAGGCCGCGTTGCGCCGGCGGGCGGGCGCACTTGCCGAGCACCTGGTGTTCCTCGGGCAGGTCGACGACGCGACCAAGGCACGTGCGCTGGCCTCCGCCGACGTCTACTGCGCACCGAACCTCGGCGGTGAGAGCTTCGGCATCGTCCTCGTCGAGGCGATGGCCGCCGGGGCGGCAGTGATCGCCAGCTCCCTGAACGCCTTCCGGCGAGTGCTCGACGACGGCCGGGCCGGGCGTCTGGTCGAGACCGGCTCCCCGGATCAGCTCGCCGCCGGACTCGTCGATCTCCTCACCGATCCCCAGGCGCGTGCGGATCTCGTGGCCGCCGGACGAGTCCGCGCCGACAGGTACGACTGGTCGCGGGTGGCCGACCAGATCCTCCGGGTCTACGACACCGTCACGGTGGGAGCCGGTCCGGTCGTGGTGTCGGACTGATGGCCACCTGGATCGTCCTCGGCGTGGTGGCCGTGCTGCTCGTGGTGGGCTGGGCCTACCACACGGCCAACCGGCTCGACCGCCTCAACGTGCGCGTCGATCTCGCCCGTCAGGCGCTCGAATCGAGCCTTGACCGGCGCGCGGTGGTCGTGCGTGCCGTGTCCGCCGAGATGATCGCGGGCGACGGTGCCGGGGGATATCGCAAGGCCGTCGGCGACGACGTCGCCGCGCAGGCGCGGGAGTTGGCGCTGCTGGCCGATCGCGCCGAGCGTGCCGCTCCATCGGCACGCGAGGATGCCGAGAACGCGGTGTCGGCGGCCCTGGCGCGGACCGACCCGAATCGCCGATCAGCGGCCCTCGTCGTCGAACTCGCCGACGCCGAGACGCGGGTGATGATGGCGCGCCGGTTCTACAACGACGCCGTGCGCGACACGCGTGCCCTCGCCCAGCGCCGGCCCGTCCGGTGGTTGCGCCTCGGCGGGCACGCGAAGCCCCCGGAGTACTTCGAGATCATCGAGCGCGTCACCCCAGGCCAGACGGACTGACCCTCGTCGGGGGCTCCACACCGCTCACCTAGACTGGTGGCCGTACCGTCGCGCGATCGCGGCTGGTCGAGACTGCGACACGAGGAGATCTGAGTGAGTCACAACGGCGCGACCGTTCCCGAGGTCGGCCAGGGCACGGCCCGGGTCAAGCGCGGCATGGCGGAGATGCTCAAGGGCGGCGTGATCATGGATGTCGTGACCCCCGAGCAGGCGAAGATCGCCGAGGACGCCGGTGCGGTCGCGGTCATGGCTCTCGAGCGGGTGCCTGCCGACATCCGCGCCCAGGGCGGTGTCTCGCGGATGAGCGATCCCGACATGATCGACG
Organism: Gordonia sp. NPDC058843; assembly: GCF_042743165.1. NCBI lineage: Bacteria > Bacillati > Actinomycetota > Actinomycetes > Mycobacteriales > Gordoniaceae > Gordonia > Gordonia sp. NPDC058843. The sequence goes on along the minus strand of NZ_JBHYNC010000001.1, from coordinate 53,643 downwards.
GCATCATCGCGGCGGTGTCGATCCCGGTGATGGCCAAGGCCCGCATCGGTCATTTCGTCGAGGCGCAGGTCCTGCAGAGCCTGGGCGTGGACTACGTCGACGAGTCCGAGGTCCTGACCCCGGCCGACTACAGCAACCACATCGACAAGTGGGCCTTCACGGTGCCGTTCGTGTGCGGTGCGACCAACCTCGGCGAGGCCCTGCGCCGGATCACCGAAGGTGCGGCGATGATTCGCTCGAAGGGCGAGGCCGGCACCGGTGATGTGTCCAACGCGACGACCCACATGCGTCAGATCCGTGATCAGATCCGGCGCCTGACGTCGCTGCCGAAGGACGAGTTGTACGTCGCGGCAAAGGAATTGCAGGCGCCCTACGAGCTCGTGGCCGAGGTGGCCGAGGCCGGCAAGCTGCCGGTCACACTGTTCACCGCCGGTGGCATCGCCACCCCCGCCGACGCCGCGATGATGATGCAGCTCGGCGCCGAGGGCGTCTTCGTGGGATCGGGCATCTTCAAGTCCGGCAACCCGGCACAGCGCGCTGCGGCGATCGTCCAGGCGACCACCTTCCACGACGATCCCGACGTGCTGGCGAAGGTCTCGCGCGGTCTGGGCGAGGCGATGGTCGGCATCAACGTCGACGACATCCCGCAGCCGCACCGTCTCGCCGAGCGCGGCTGGTGACCGGTCCGACCGAATCATAGGTGGTCAGACGGACCGCCGTCCGCCGCGGAACCCCTCCTCAACACGCCCGACACCGAACAGTCGACATGCGTAGCGGGTCAGGGGCTCCGCGGCGGTAGTATCTGCTGATCATGGATGCGGCGACCATCGTCCGAGACGCCTCGGTCTCGGGCACACACATCGTGGGTGAATTGCGGCTCGAGTGGTCCGCCGCGTGCAACGTGGGGCGGGTACGAGAGACCAATGAGGATGCGGCCCTGGCTCTGCCGGGTATGTACCTCATCGCCGACGGCATGGGCGGACACGACAGCGGGGAGCTCGCCAGCGAGGCGGCACTGCTGACGCTGTCGGAGGCCACCAGCGCCGGCGAGCTCAAGGCCACCCAACTGCAGCTCGACGACCTGCTGCTCGCGGCCCAGCGACGCATAGGGGAGATCGACACCGAGACCGACCGGCGGGCGGGTACCACCGCGACCGGCATCGTGCTCGTCACCGACGAGCAGGCCCCGCACTGGCTCGTGCTCAACATCGGGGACTCGCGCACCTATCGGTTCCAGAACGACTATCTCCAACAGCTCACCACCGACCACTCGCAGGTGCAGGAATTCATCGACGCCGGATTCCTGACCCCCGAGCAGGCGCGAACCGACCCGCGCCGCAACGTGATCACCCGCGCTCTCGGTGCGGGCATGGTCGACCCGGTGGCCGACTATTCGAGCACGCCCGCCTTCCCGGGCGACGTGCTGCTGCTGTGCACCGACGGACTGACCGGGGAACTGCCCGACGAGGAGATCGGTGACATCCTGCGCAACGCGTCGGACTCCCGGCAGGCGGCCGAGCGGCTCGTCGACGCCGCACTGGCTCTCGGGGCGCACGACAACGTCACCGTCATCGTCGTGGGCGTGCACGAGTCGGTCCCGACCCTGACGATGCCCGCGCTCGACGGTTCGGCGCAGGGAGATGCCGCCGGACAGGCTCCGGCCCCCGACCCGAGCTGATCGGAGAGCTGATGTCCACGGGTCAGGACCGGACCGCGACCCCCGCAGACGCCGACGACGCCGCGCTCGATGCCGGCGCGACCTACGTCGAGTACTGCGGCGAGCGCATCGCCCTCGATGCCGACCGCCGGTTCTTCATCGGTCGTGAGGCGGATCTGTCGATCGACGACAACCCCTACCTCCATCGGCGATTCCTGGTGATCCACAACGAGAACGGGCTCTGGTGGCTCACCAACCTGGGAACGCACCTGTCGGCCAGCGTCTCGGCGGGAGACGTCGGGTTCTCCGCGACGCTGGGGCCGGGTGCGCGGATGCCGCTGGTCTTCGGGGAGACGACCATCGTCTTCACCGCGGGTCCGACCACCTATGAGCTGAGCCTGTTCGCCCGCGCGCCGCAGGTGAAATCGGTGACGCGCCCGGAGTACAGCGGGGGGCACACCACCCAGGGCGTACCGACGCTCACGGAGAGCCAGAAGCTGCTGATCATCGTGCTGGCCGAGGAGATCCTGCGGCGCGAGGGGACCGGCTCGAGTGCCATCCCGTCGTCGGCGCAGGCGGCCCGCCGGCTGGGCTGGCCGCTGACCAAGTTCAACCGCAAGCTCGACAACGTCTGCGACAAGCTCGATCAACTCGGGGTGAGCGGAATGCGCGGCGGGGGTGGCAAACTCGCCAGCAACCGACGGACCAAGCTCGTGGAGTACGCGGTGTCGTCGCGCATCGTCACCCGCGAGGACCTCCCACTCATCGACGCCGAGGCGGCCAGGAACGCCGCCGGCTGAGTCCGGATTCTGTGACGACCCCTCTGACCTGCGGCTTCGTCGTGGGTAGTTCTCCCCACGGGTAGGGGAGTTCTCCCCATCGACCACCCGGGCGAAAGCTCATAATCTTCATCTCATCGCCGGGAGAACCCGGGTGACCACCGGAAGAGAATGAGTGAAGAGGAAGCAATCATGACTGCCATCGCCCATCAGGCCCCCCAGCACCTCCGTTCGGTCAGCGCTCGTCGCGATGCGGAGGCCATCGCCCGCCGCAAGGAAGCCCTGGCGCGTCTCGCGGCCCGCCGGATGCCGTTGCCCGGCCACCAGATCCAGACGCCCCGCGCGGGTCAGCCGCTCGGCCTGGGGCATCGTCCGGGGCATCCCCACCTGCACCGCACGGTCGGTGCCCCCGTCGCCGACATCCCCGAGGCCGTGGAGGTCTCGATCGACCGCGCCAAGCCCAACCTCACCTCGCGTGAGGTCGAGGTCCTGCGCACCTGGATGCTCGTCGACTCCAAACCTGCTGTGGCGCAGGAGCTCTACATCTCGCTCGGCACCGTCAACACGCATCTCACGCGCATCCGCGCCAAGTACGCGGAGATCGGCCGTCCGGCCCCGACCAAGGCGTCGCTGGTCGCCCGCGCCATCCAGGACGGGATCATGACGCTCGACGAGCTGTGATCGCCGGCTGCGCTTCGGCGGGCAGGGGAGTGCCCACCGGCGCGGTGCGCGATACTGGTCTGCGTGGCAGCCATCGAGGACATACTCCAGGTCGAACAGATCGAGACCGACATCTACCGCGGCGGTGCGTTCCCGAGCCACCTCCAGCGGACCTTCGGCGGACAGGTCGCCGGACAGTCGCTGATGTCGGCGACCCGCACGGTGTCCGATGAATTCGACGTCCACTCACTGCACGGCTACTTCCTCCGCCCCGGTGACCCGGACCGACCGGCGGTGTTCCTCGTCGACCGGATCCGGGACGGGCGGTCGTTCGTCACCCGGCGCGTGACCGGCGTCCAGAACGGTGAGGCGATCTTCACCATGTCCGCCTCGTTCCACGTCCGCACCGACGAGGGCTACGAGCACCAGGACCGGATGCCCCCGGCGCCGCAGCCCGACGAACTCACCGACCGCCTCGACGAGCTCGGCGAGGAGGAACGGGCGGTCTTCAAGGAGTGGCGCAACTTCGATCTGCGCATCGTCCCGCCGGAGCTGATGGTGACCTCGTCGTATTTCGCTGCGCAGCAACGGGTCTGGTTCCGTTATCGTCATCGTCTGCCCGATGACACCGTCTTCCACGTCGGCACCCTCGCCTACATGAGCGACATGACCCTGCTCGGCTCGTCCCGCGTACCCCACCCCGAGTCCAACCCGCAGGTCGCCTCTCTCGACCACGCGATGTGGTTCATGCGTCCCTTCCGCGCCGACGACTGGCTGCTCTACGACCAGACCTCACCCTCGGCGGGCGCCGGCCGGGCCCTGACCCAAGGGCGGATCTTCGACATCCGGGGTCGGCTGGTCGCGGCGGTCACCCAGGAGGGGCTCGCCCGCACCGGTCGCCGGATGCCGGCCGACCAGCACGCCCGGACCGATCGGTGAGTCCGACGAGCCGACCACGCATCGGGGTACTGGCACTACAGGGCGACGTCCGCGAACACGTCTTCGCGCTCGAGGCGGCCGGTGCCGACGCCGTGGCCGTCCGACGTCCGGCCGAACTCGACGAGATCGACGGCATCGTCATCCCCGGCGGTGAATCGACGACGATGAGCAAACTGCTGGGCATCTTCGATCTGTTCGACCCGCTGGCTGCGAAGCTGTCCGACGGCCTGCCGGCCTACGGTTCGTGTGCGGGCATGATCATGCTCGCGTCCACGATCCTCGATACCCGGCCCGACGCGCGTCATCTCGATGCCCTTGATGTGACGGTGCGGCGCAACGCATTCGGCCGTCAGGTGGAGAGTTTCGAGACCGACCTGGAGTTCACCGGGATCACCGACACCGACGGCGCCGCGCCGATGCGCGCGGTGTTCATCCGGGCGCCGTGGGTCGAGACGATCGCCCCCGAGGTCGAGGTGCTGGCGCGTGTTCCCGACGGCCCCGCGGCCGGTCGGATCGTCGCCGTCCGCCAGGGGAGCGTGCTCGCGACGTCGTTCCACCCGGAGGTGACCGGCGACCGGCGTGTACATGAATACTTCGTGGAGATGGTGCGTCGGTAAGATCGTGCCGAACCAGCGGTAGACCACGAGCCCGGCACGCGCCGGGTACAACCAACAGGGCGACCGAGTAGAGGCAGGAGTGCGCCGGATGCGGGCCTGTGCCCGCCGTACGTGCCGGCGCCGGGAAAGGAATCGACGGACATGAGCGGCCACTCCAAATGGGCCACCACCAAGCACAAGAAGGCGGCCATCGACGCCAAGCGCGGCAAGATGTTCGCCAAGCTGATCAAGAACATCGAGGTGGCGGCACGGACCGGCGGCGGCGACCCGGCGGGTAACCCCACGCTGTTCGACGCCATCCAGAAGGCGAAGAAGACCTCGGTCCCCAACGACAACATCGAGCGCGCGCGCAAGCGTGGCGGTGGCGAAGAGGCCGGCGGCGCGGACTGGCAGACCATCATGTACGAGGGCTACGGACCCAACGGTGTCGCCGTTCTCATCGAGTGCCTCACCGACAACCGCAACCGCGCCGCGGGCGAGGTGCGGACCGCGATGACGCGTAACGGCGGCAACATGGCCGACCCGGGCTCGGTGTCCTATCTGTTCACCCGCAAGGGCGTGGTGACGCTGGAGAAGAACGGGCAGACCGAGGACGACGTCCTGATGGCGGTCCTCGATGCCGGCGCCGAAGAGGTCACCGATCTCGGCGAGTCCTTCGAGATCGTCAGCGAGCCGAGCGATCTGATCGCCGTCCGCAGCGCCCTGCAGGAGGCCGGCATCGACTACGACTCCGCCGAGGCGAGCTTCCGGGCGTCGGTCGAGGTGGCGGTGGATGCCGACGGTGCCCGCAAGGTGTTCAAGCTGATCGACGCACTCGAGGACTCCGACGACGTCCAGAACGTGTACAGCAATGTCGACATCAGTGACGAGGTCCTCGCCGAACTCGAGAACGACTGAATCAGCCCACCATGGCCCCGGTGTGTTGCTCACCGGTGTTGTCCGCCCGTCCCGATAGGATCTCGAACAGTTGTTCGTAGCTGTTCACAGATGCCTGGGAGGGTACGAGTGCGCGTCATGGGCGTCGATCCGGGTCTGACCCGGTGCGGTATCGCGCTGGTCGAGTCGGGCCGGGGGCGATCGGTGACTGCACTCGACGTCGACGTGGTGCGCACCCCGAGCGACATGGAACTCGCCGAGCGACTACTCGCCATCTACACCTCGGCCTGCCACTGGCTCGATGTCCACCAGCCCGACGTGGTGGCCATCGAGCGGGTCTTCGCGCAGAACCAGGTGTCCACCGCGATGGGGACCGCGCAGGCCGGCGGCGTCATCGCGCTCGCCGCGTCCCAACGCGACGTGCCGGTGCGCTTCCACACCCCGTCGGAGGTGAAGGCAGCCGTGACCGGCAGCGGACGGGCCGACAAAGCGCAGGTCACCGCAATGGTCACCCGGATTCTCGGCATGCAGACCAAACCGCGTCCCGCCGACGCCGCGGACGCACTGGCGCTCGCGATCTGTCACTGCTGGCGCGGACCGATGATGGAGCGGATGGCCGCCGCGCAGAAACAGGCCGATGCCGCCGCGGCCCGTCATCGTGCGCGCGTGGCCAAGGCACGAGAGGGGAGTCGCGCATGATCGCGTCAGTCCGCGGACCGGTACTCGAGATCGCTCTCGACCATGCCGTGATCGATTGCGGGGGAGTGGGTTACCGCGTGCTGGCCACCCCCGCGACGTTGTCCCGCCTCCGTCGGGGCGACGAGGCGACGCTGTTGACCTCGATGATCGTCCGCGAGGACTCGATGACGCTCTACGGCTTCACCGAACCCGACGCGCGTTCGCTCTTCGCGCTCCTGCAGACGGTGACCGGCGTCGGCCCGCGACTGGCGATGGCCACCCTCGCGGTCCTCGAGCCGGATGCGCTGCGACGCGCGCTCGCCGAATCCGACACCAAGGCCCTGACCACGGTGCCCGGCATCGGCAAGCGGGTGGCCGAACGGCTCTGCGTCGAACTGCGGGACAAGGTGGATCGGCCCACCGGCGAACCGTCGAGCGGTGTCACCGTCGTCGGCGGCATCCGCGAGCAGGTCGCCGAGGCACTCGTCGGGCTCGGGTTCACCGCGGGTCCCGCCGAGAAGGCGGTCACCGCGGTACTGGCCGAGTATCCCGACGCGGATGCATCCGCCGCGCTGCGGCACTCGTTGTCGTTGCTGGGGAAGGCGTCCTAGATGACCGACGACCCGGAAGACACCGAGGATCGCGAGGTCAGTGCGATGCCGGTGCGCTCCGACGGCGACCTCGACGCCGGACTCCGGCCGCGCTCGCTCGCGGACTTCATCGGGCAGCCGCGCGTGTGCGAGCAGCTCGAATTGGTCCTGCACGGGGCGAAGGGGCGCGGCGGCACGCCCGACCACATCCTGCTGTCGGGTCCGCCCGGTCTCGGCAAGACGTCGCTGGCCATGATCATCGCGTCCGAGATGGGTGCCGCCATCCGCGTGACCTCGGGACCGGCACTCGAGCGCGCCGGCGACCTCGCCGCCATGCTGTCGAATCTCGTCGAGGGCGATGTGCTGTTCATCGACGAGATCCATCGCATCGCACGGCCGGCCGAGGAGATGCTGTACCTCGCGATGGAGGATTTTCGGGTCGACGTCGTGGTCGGAAAGGGTCCCGGCGCGACCTCCATCCCGTTGGACGTCGCCCCGTTCACACTGGTCGGTGCGACTACCCGGTCGGGTTCGCTGACCGGCCCCCTGCGCGACCGGTTCGGTTTCACCGCGCACATGGAGTTCTACGAACCGGAGGAACTGGTCCGGGTGCTGCACCGGTCGGCGGGCATCCTCGGCATGGAACTGCGCGGGGACGCGTCCGGGGAGATCGCCCGGCGCTCCCGGGGAACGCCCCGTATCGCCAATCGGCTGCTGCGCCGCGTGCGCGACTACGCCGAGGTCCGCGGGGACGGCTCGATCACCGTGAACGTCGCACGGGCCGCGCTCGCCGTCTACGACGTCGACGAACTCGGGTTCGACCGCCTGGACCGCGCCGTGCTCGACGCCCTGATCCGTGCCTTCGGGGGCGGACCGGTCGGGGTGTCGACGCTGGCCGTGGCCGTCGGCGAGGAGCCGGCCACCGTCGAGGAGGTCTGCGAACCGTTCCTGGTGCGTGCGGGCATGATCGCCCGGACCCCCCGCGGTCGGGTGGCAACCGCCGCCGCCTGGCATCACCTCGGACTCACACCGCCCGCGGGCGCGATGAACGCCACCTTCGGCGTCCGACCCCGCGACATCGCCGCGGAGACCCTGTTCGACGACCTCTGACCACACCGGACCACCTGCGGGGATGACCTCTGCGCAAGACGTGGCACACTGTGTGGAGCACAGCTGAGCTGATGTCTGCCCGGATCCGTCCGGACAGGCCGCTCGTTCACGCCGTACATCCCGATACCCAAAGGACTGACTCGCACTCATGGATGCTCTGCTCTTCCCGCTCCTGCTCGCCCTGCTGGCCGGCTTCATGTTCCTGTCGATGCGGAAGCAGAAGAAGCGCGTGGCCGAGATGCAGGAGATGCAGAACTCGGTGTCCACCGGTACCCGCGTCCAGCTGACGTCCGGTCTCTTCGGCACCGTGATCGACGCGACCTCGCCCGACGTCGTCGACGTCGAGATCGCGACCGGCGTCGTCACCCGCTGGAACCGACTGGCCGTCATGCGCGTCGTCCCGACGGACGAGGCCGCTGCCACCTACGCGGGTCATGTCGCGCCGGAGATCGTGTCCGACGACTACGACGACGTCGACTCGGTCAGCCTGGACAAGCCGGCCACCGACGACGCGCGCGACACCGACAAGTAATCCGTATCCCGCGCCGCGTCGGCTCACGACGCGGCGCGCCCACCTGTCCGCACGGCCGCCTCCGACGCGTCTCCGGCGTGTCCCGGCCGCGGAGCCGATGGTGGTACGTGCCCGGTCGAGATGCCTGTCGGCCGGTTGACGCTCTCAAGGAGACCTGAACAGCTGTGACAACTCCCTCTCGGACTTCGGGGAAGGGCCGGACTGCAGGGAAGCGGTCGCGACCGGCTCGAGAGATCCCGCCGTGGCGTCCGCTCGTGGCCTTCATCGGCCTGCTCGCGGTCGTCTACGGGCTGGTCTTCTTCACCGGGCCCCAGACCCTCGAACCCAAGCTCGGCATCGATCTGCAGGGTGGCACGCGCGTCACCCTGACCGCGCGGACCGAGGACGGCAAGGCGGCGACCCGGGAGCAGCTCGACCAGGCCAAGCAGATCATCGAGCAGCGTGTGAACGGGCTCGGTGTCTCCGGTTCCGAGGTCGTTGTCAGCGGCGACAACCTGATCATCACGGTCCCGGGTCAGGACGGAGCGCAAGCGCGCTCCCTGGGCCAGACCGCGCGCCTCTACGTACGGCCGGTGGTCGGGCAACCGGCGATGGCGACCCCGCAACCACCCAAGCCCGAGGACGCCGACGATCAGAACGACGCGCTGCCCACCGAGGCAGCGGCGGCGGCGATCGACGAGCAGCGCACACTGCGCCAGGCCCCGGCGGACGCGAGCCCACAGCAACTCGAGGCCCTGCAGCAGCAGATGGCGAAGATGGACTGCTCGCCGACGGCCAACGATCCGCTGCTGGGCAACGATCGCCCCGACCAGTACCTGGTGGCCTGCTCGACCGACGGCTCGGAGGTCTACCTCCTCGGTCCGGAGATCATCGACGGGCGTGACATCAAGAACGCGAACGCGGGCACCGATCCGCAGACGGGCGAGTGGGTGGTGACCCTCGAGTTCGAGGGCGAGGCCGCCAACTTCTGGCCTCGGTACACCGCCGAGCAGGCGCCCAACCGGACGCAGACCGCATTCACCCTCGACTCTCGTGTCGTCTCCGCCCCGGCCATCAACGAGCCCATCCCGGGTGGCCAGACACGGATCAGCGGCGGCAGTGCCAGCCCGTTCACCGAGTCGTCGTCGAACGAACTCGCGAACGTGCTGAAGTACGGTTCGCTGCCGCTGTCGTTCACCGCCTCGGACGCCGAGACGATCTCGGCGACACTGGGTCTCGCCTCGTTGAAGGCCGGCCTGATCGCCGGACTGGTCGGTCTGATCGCGGTGTTCATCTACGCCCTCGCCTACTACCGCATGCTCGGCATCCTGACGGTGCTGTCGCTGGTTCTCGCCGGGGCGATGGTCTACGGGATCATCGTCCTGCTGGGGCGCTGGATCGGGTTCACGCTCGACCTGGCCGGCATCGCAGGTCTGATCATCGGTATCGGCATGACCGCCGACTCGTTCGTCGTCTACTTCGAACGAATAAAGGACGAGATGCGCGAGGGCCGCAGCTTCCGCTCCGCGGTACCGCGGGGTTGGGCCAGTGCGCGCCGGACCATCTGGTCGGGCAACGCGGTGAGCTTCATCGCCGCCGCGGTCATCTACATCCTGGCCATCGGTGAGGTCCGCGGGTTCGCCTTCACGCTGGGTCTCACCACGATTCTCGACGTCATGGTCGTGTTCCTGGTGACCCATCCGCTGGTGGTCTACGCCAGCCGCTCGACGTTCCTGTCGAAACCGAGCGTCAACGGACTCGGGGCCATCAGCGAGGTCGCCCACGAGAGGCGCGTCGCCGCACGCAGGCAGGCGGAGGCGTCGAACACGGGCGCGCCCCTCGGGTCCACGGACGCCGACGACACCACTGACGCGACTCGGGAGAAGGGGACGGTGCGATGACCGGGCCGGACAACAAGGCAGTCGGCGACTCGGCGGTCCTCGACACAGACCAGACCCAGCCCGGTACCGACGCAGACTTCGTCTCCGACCGGAGCCGGTCGTTCCTCTCCCGGCTCTACACCGGTACCGGCGCCTTCGAGATCATCGGGAAACGCCGGATGTGGTACGGCGTGACCGCGGCGATCCTGCTGATCTGCCTGGCGTCCATCGGTATCCGTGGGTTCACGCTCGGCATCGACTTCGAGGGCGGCACCCAGATGTCGGTGCCGGTGGTCTCCTCGGAGATCACCGCGGAGTCGGTCGAAGAGGTCGTCACCGCCACCCTCGGTGAGGCTCCGGAATCGGTGCAGACGGCCGGTGCCGGCGGTAGTCAGACGATCCAGGTGCGCACAGAGACACTCGACCTCGCCGAGGCGGAGTCGGTGGCACGCGCGCTGTCGGAACAGTTCGGACCCGAACTCGCGCCCGCCGAGGTGAGCATCTCGGATGTGAGCTCGACGTGGGGCAGCGAGATCACCGAGAAGATGCTCATCGCGCTGGCGGTGTTCTTGGTCATCGTCTTCGTCTACATCGCGGTGCGATTCGACCGGGAGATGTCCATCGCAGCGATGGGTTCGCTGTTCTTCGATCTGATTTGCACGGCCGGGATCTACTCGTTGGTCGGCTGGGAGGTCACCCCGGCGACCGTCATCGGCCTGCTCACGATCCTCGGTTTCTCGATCTACGACACGGTGGTCGTGTTCGACAAGGTCGCCGAGAACACCCGCTCGGTCCTGCAGACCACGCGCCGCACCTATGCCGAACAGGCGAACCTGGGCGTCAACCAGACCCTGATGCGCTCGATCAACACCACTGTCATCTCCGTGCTGCCCATCATCGCGCTGATGATCATCGCGGTCTGGCTACTCGGCGTCGGCACGCTCAAGGATCTGGGTCTGATCCAGCTCGTCGGTGTCATCGTGGGCACGTTCTCATCGGTCTTCCTCGCCACACCCCTGCTGGTGACCCTGAAGGAACGTCGTCCCGACATCGCCCGGCACACCGACAAGGTGCTCAAGCGTCGCGCCGCCGTCGAGGCCGGGGTGCCGGTTGCCGATGCACGGCCGGTTCGCACACGCCGTCGGAGCGAGACGGTCGAGACCGACGACGCGGACCGCGCGGTCCCGACCGGCAAACGTCGCCGCAACCGCTAGTCTCTGGGACGTGATCGTTCGGCGCCGGGAGTCCGTCAAGATCCTGAGCCTCCTCGTCGGGCTCGTCACGGTCGCCGGGCTGCTGACGGCGTGCGGTGACGACGGTCCGCCGACCATCGACTACGTGGTCGACGCGCGGATCTCGACCTACAACGCGAACACGGTGGGCGGCAACGCCGATGGCGTGCTCATGGCGACCACCCGACTGCTGCCCGGGTTCAGTCTGCTGGGTCCGGCAGGCCAGGTCATCCCGGATCGCGACGTCGGTACGGTCACCCAGGTGCCCGGCCGGGTGCCGACCCTCCGGTACGAGTTCCACCCCGAGGCGACCTTCTCCGACGGGGTGGCCCTCGACTGTGACGATCTCCTCCTGGCGTGGGCGGCGATGAGTGGACGGCTGCCCGGTTTCACCCCGGCGACCACCGCGGGTTATCGCGACATCGACTCGGTGGACTGTGCGGCCGGCGACAAGAGCGCGACGGTGACCTTCGCGCCCGGGCGCGAGTACCGGAACTGGCTCTCGCTCTTCGGTGCCGGCGCGATGATGCCGGCCCATGTCGTGGCCCGCGTGGCGGGACTGTCGGACGTCATCGACCCGATCCGAGCAATGGACCGGGCCGCCGTCGGACGCATCGCGGACGCGTGGAACACCGGTTTCGATCTGGCGTTCGGCCCCGTCGATCACGCGCACTACCCGGCGTCGGGTCCCTATCGCATCGACCGGTATTCACGCTCGGGCGGACTCGTGCTGGTGCCCAACGACGAGTGGTGGGGCGACAAGCCCGAGACCTCGCGCATCGTCGTCTGGGGGCGGGGCACCGACGCGACCCGCCGACTCCCGGACGGCCGGTTCGACGTGGTCGACGTGACGGCGGGACTCGTCGACGGCGACGTCGCCGGTTCGGCGGGTGCGGCCGGTCCGGCCTCGCCGGCACGGGCACTCGGCGTCGAAGAACTCGTCCTGGCCGGTCGCGGCGTCTTCGGCGATGTGCGGATGCGCCGCGCGTTCGCGTCGTGTGTCCCGCGCGCCGACCTCGCGCGCGACTTCGGAGCCGGCGCGCAGGTCTGGAATCTCCGGGTTCTCTCACCCGCGGACAATCTCGCCGGACAGATGAACACGGAATTCGGCCAGGCCTACCAGCGGCCCGACATCGAACGCGCGCGGGAACTCGTCCGGGCGGCCACGGGGCAGGGCGCCGGCGACGCTGCGACCGGCGGTGAGACGACCGGGTCGGGGGTCGCGCTGCGGCCGCGGACGGTGCGCATCGGTTACCTGGCGCCGACACCGCGATGGCAGCAGATGACCGCGGCGATCGCGGCATCGTGTCGCGCCGCCGGGCTCGTCGTCGAGGACGTGTCCTCCCCGGACCTACGACCCGACTCGCTCGGGCGCGACGCCGACGTGCTGATCGTCGCCGGCGGCGCCTCGTTCGCAGCGGCCGGCGCCGCCGACCCCAGCCGGGACGCCTACGCATTGCGCGGTGGCGACCCGCTGAATCTCTCCGGCATCCGCGAGCCGATGGTGAGCCGGGGAGTGGACCAGCTCGCGACGACCGTCTCGGCGCCCGATCGCCTGCGTCTGGCCCGCTCCATCGAGAACGCGACCTGGTCGACGATGCCGTCGGTACCCCTCTTCGCGGCACCGCGGGTGCGGCAGTGGAAGGATCGGGTGGGCAACGTGGTGGCCGGCATGGGCCGCGACGGCACCGGATGGAACATGGATCGGTGGACGATCCGTGGCTGAGCAGGGGAGTGAACCGATGGGTGGTGTCGTGCCCGACCGTACGGCGGAGGCGGTGATGCGAGCGCGGGCGGCGATCACCGAACACGCTCGTCTCGTCGACGATTTCCCCGCTCCCGGAATCGCTTTCAAGGATCTGACGCCGGTACTGGCCGACCCGGAGGGGTTGTCGACGATCGTCACCGCGCTCACCCATGGCTGCTCGGCGATCGATCTCGTGGCGGGTATCGACGCGCGCGGATTCCTGCTCGGTGGTGCGGTCGCGCGCGAGCTCGAGGTCGGGGTGCTCGCGGTACGCAAGGGCGGCAAGCTGCCCCCGCCGGTCCTCGCGATCGATTACAGCCTCGAATACGGGCAGGCGACACTCGAGATCCCGGCGGACGGCCTCAACCTGTCCGGCCGCCGCGTGCTGCTCGTCGACGACGTCCTCGCGACCGGCGGGACGGCGGTCGCCGCGGCCGAGCTGCTGCATCGGGCGGGTGCGCATGTCGTCGGGGTGGCGGTGATCATGGAGCTCGCAGGCCTCGGCGGCCGCGACACGATCGCACGCGGCCTCGGGCCCGACGTTCCCGTCCATGCGGTTGCGCTGGACTGACGGCGTCGACACGATGACGGCCGGGCCGCGACTAGAATCGGCTGAGCCCGCCCGGGCGAACCGGACGGGCTCACCCCTGCCGAGTCGACAAACCGTGAGGAGGACCGCTGATGCCCGATGAATCCGACACGGCGCAGCGCGGTGTGACCCCCGCGGGTACCCCGGAGACCGGCGGGGCTTCGGCCGAGACCGCCGACCGGCCGAGCGGGTCAACCGCAGCGGGTTCGATCCAGCCGGGTGCGTCGGCGTCGGCGTCGCGCCGGGTCCGTGCCCGGCTCGCGCGACGGATGACGGCGACACGCAGTCAGGTCCGGCCCGTCCTGGAACCCCTGGTCACCCTGCACCGCGAGATCTACCCGAAGGCCGACGTCGCCCTGCTGCAGCGGGCGTACGACGTCGCCGACGAACGCCACAGCGGCCAGAAGCGCAAGTCCGGCGATCCCTACATCACGCATCCGCTGGCGGTCGCCACGATCCTCGCCGATCTGGGTATGGACACCACGACCCTCATCGCGGCACTGCTGCACGACACGGTCGAGGACACCGGCTACTCCCTGCAGGCGCTGGAGAACGACTTCGGTCCGGAGGTTGCCCACCTCGTCGACGGTGTGACCAAACTCGACAAGGTCGCGCTCGGCAGCGCCGCCGAGGCCGAGACCATCCGCAAGATGATCATCGCGATGGCGCGCGACCCACGCGTGCTGGTCATCAAGGTCGCCGACCGGCTGCACAACATGCGCACGATGCGTTTCCTGCCGCCGGAGAAGCAGGCCCGAAAGGCGCGCGAGACCCTGGAAGTCATTGCGCCACTGGCTCATCGGCTGGGTATGGCGACGGTCAAATGGGAGCTCGAGGACCTGTCGTTCGCGATCCTGCACCCCAAGCGTTACGAGGAGATCGTCCGGCTGGTCGCCGACCGCGCGCCGTCCCGCGACACCTATCTCGCCCGGGTGCGTGCCGACATCAACAACGCGCTGGCCGGTGCGCGCATCAATGCCACCGTCGAAGGCCGTCCCAAGCACTACTGGTCGATCTACCAGAAGATGATCGTCAAGGGTCGCGACTTCGACGACATCCACGACCTGGTCGGGATGCGCATCCTCTGCGAGGAGGACCGCGACTGCTACGCCGCCGTCGGCGTCGTGCACTCGCTGTGGCAGCCGATGGCGGGGCGTTTCAAGGACTACATCGCCCAGCCGCGCTTCGGTGTCTACATGTCGCTGCACACCACCGTGATCGGACCCGAGGGCAAGCCGCTCGAGGTGCAGATCCGCACGCACGAGATGCACCGGACGGCCGAGTTCGGGATCGCCGCCCACTGGCGCTACAAGGAGAACGGCTACCGCAAGTCGGGCAGGAAGTCCGACACCGCCGAGATCGACGACATGGCGTGGATGCGGCAGCTGCTCGACTGGCAGCGGGAGGCCGCCGACCCCGGCGAGTTCCTCGAGTCGCTGCGCTACGACCTCGCCGTGCGCGAGATCTTCGTGTTCACCCCGAAGGGCGACGTCATCACGCTGCCCGCCGGGTCGACGCCGGTCGACTTCGCCTATGCCGTCCACACCGAGGTCGGGCACCGCTGTATCGGCGCGCGCGTCAACGGCCGGCTTGTTGCTCTCGAGCGCACGCTCGAGAACGGCGAGGTGGTGGAGGTGTTCACCTCCAAGGCGCCCACCGCGGGCCCGTCGAAGGACTGGCAGACCTTCGTGGTCTCCCCCCGGGCCAAGGCCAAGATCCGGCAGTGGTTCGCCAAGGAGCGCCGCGAGGAGGCCCTCGAGGCCGGTAAGGACGCGATCGCCAAGGAGGTCCGCCGCGGCGGGCTCCCGCTGCAGCGACTTCTCAGTGCCGAATCGATGTCGGCGATAGCGCGCGAACTGCGCTACCTCGATGTGACCGCCCTGTACACCGCGGTCGGCGAGAACCACGTCTCCGCACGGCATGTCGTGAACCGGTTGGTCGCCTCGCTGGGCGGGATCGAGGACGCCGAGGAGGCGATCGCCGAGCGATCGACGCCGTCGACGATGCCGACCCGGTCGCGTCAGGGCGGCGACGCCGGCGTGATGGTCGACGGCATCGACAACGTGGTGATCAAGCTCGCCAAGTGCTGTACCCCGGTGCCCGGCGACGACATCCTGGGGTTCGTGACCCGCGGCGGCGGCATCAGCGTGCACCGCACCGACTGCACCAACGCCGAATCGTTGCGGCAGCAGGAGGAACGCATCCTCGACGTGTCCTGGGCCCCGTCACCGGAATCGGTGTTCCTGGTGGCCATCCAGGTGGAGGCCCTCGACCGTCACCGCCTGTTGTCGGACGTGACCAAGGTGCTCGCCGACGAACGCGTCAACATCCTGTCCGCGTCGGTCACGACGAGCCGCGACCGGGTGGCCATCAGCAAGTTCACCTTCGAGATGGGCGACCCGAAGCACCTCGGCCATGTGCTCAATGTCGTGCGCAACGTCGAGGGCGTGTACGACGTCTACCGGGTGACCTCCGCAGCCTGACCGGGCGCCTGCCGGACCAGGCAGGCACCCGACCGGGTGTGTCTAGTCGATGGTCGCCGTCTCGATGGTCACGGGGAGCTTGGGCTCGCCGTCACCGGGCTGGCTGCCGACCGGGCCCGGGTTGATGCCACCGGCGTAGACCTTGTCGAGCACGGCGAGACCGGGTTCGTCGACTTTGCCGACGATCGAGTAGTCCGGGCCGAGCTGGCTGTCGTTGATCACGATGAAGAGCTGGCTCGAGCCGGTGTTCGGGTTCTGGCCGCCCTGGCTGCTGTTGGCGATCGCGATCGTCCCCCGCGGGTAGGTGACGGGCTGCGAGCCGGTCTGTGGATCGGGCTGTCCGGCCGGCTGCAGGTCGGTCGGCGGCTCGTCGGGGCTCGTCCACCCGGGACCGCTCATGCCGGTGCCGGTCGGGTCGCCGCACTGCAGGATCTTCAGCGTCTCGCTTGTGGTCATGCGGTGACACGTCGAGTCGTCGTAGAACTTGTTCTCGATCAGCGAGGTCACCGCCGCGGTGTTGCAGGGTGCGCCGTCGCGTTCGAGGGTGATCGGCAGGGTGCCCTGGGTGGTGACGAAGGTGGCCTGTTCGGTGCCCGACTTGAGGACCCGTTGGTCGGGCTTGGGGGAGGTCCGCTCGTTCTTCGCGGCGGCCTTCAGCTCGTCGAGCTCGGCCTGGTACTGGGGCCGCTGGTCGGCCGGGACGGTGTCGGGGACCTGATCGGGCAGCTGGTCGAAGCGACTCGGGGAGTCCTCGTAGGCGCAGGTCGTCCAGCGGGCGGCCTCGCGGTCGTCCATGATCTTCTTCACCACGACGGCGGTCACGCCCGCGACCACGGCCACCACGACTGCGGTCGACACGGAGGCGATGATGATCTTCCGCTTGCGCCGGGCGAGGCGCTCGGTCTCGAGGCGTTCTTCGAGCTTCCGCTTGGCCGCCTCGCGGCGCTCCTCATTGCTGGACACGCGGGTGAATCCTCCTGAATCCCGGCACGAAGTGCCGATCTGCTACCACGGCACGAAGTGCCGATCTGCTACCACCGCACGAAGTGCCGATCTGCTGCACCGCACGAAGTGCCGACGGTCTGTCGGCATGACTGTGCCGACATCGTCGTGGATGTCACTTACTCGGGGGCAAGTGTGCCAGTTGTACCTGAGAACGGGGTGCGGCGGGTGGCGAGCCAGGCCGCCTACGCAACAATGGACGTCGACGTGTGCGCGTCGTCCTGTCCGTGCCGACCCGAGGAGCATCATGCTCATCACCGGATTCCCCGCCGGGATGTTCCAGACGAACTGCTACATCGTCGCCGCCGAGGCGGGGTCGGACGCGGTGATCATCGATCCCGGGCAGGACGCTGCCCCGCGGGTCCGCGAATTGCTCGCCGAACACGACCTCACCCCGGTGGCGGTTCTCCTCACGCATGGTCACCTCGACCACACCTGGAACGCGACCCAGCTCTGCGATGAGTACTCGATTCCGGCCTACATCCATGCCGCGGACCGCCCGATGCTCGCCGATCCCGGTCTGGGCATCGGCCGTGCGCTGGGCGCGATGATCGGCGACGAGGTGTTCACCGAGCCGGAGAAGGTGATCGAATTCGCCGACGGTGAGCCGGTGGAGCTCGCGGGGGTCTCGTTCTCGGTCGACCTCGCGCCCGGACACACGCAGGGCTCGGTGCTGCTCGGCGTCGAGGTCGACGTGCCGGACGGGACCCGGGAACAGGCCGGACCCGACACGCCCGCGGTGGTCGGAGTCTGCTTCTCCGGTGACGTACTCTTTGCCGGGTCGATCGGACGGACGGATCTGCCGGGTGGCAACCATCAGCAGCTGCTCGACTCGATAGCGGCGAAGCTGTTGCCGCTGCCCGCGGAGACACTGGTGCTGCCCGGGCACGGACCCCAGACCACGATCGGTCAGGAGAGCGCGAGCAATCCCTTCCTGGCCGGCCTCGAGCACCAGAGCGCGCGACCGAAGGGACGACACGGACTGTGAGCGGAGCATTTCAGGCCCCTCGGGGCATCCCGGACTACTTCCCGCCGAACTCGGCGGATTTCCGAAGGGTTCGGGACACGCTCACCGACGCCGCGCGCCGCGCCGGCTACGGCCACATCGAGCTACCGGTGTTCGAGGACACGGCGCTGTTCGCCCGAGGTGTCGGCGAGTCGACCGATGTGGTGAGCAAGGAGATGTACACCTTCGCCGACCGCGGCGACCGTTCGGTGACGCTGCGTCCCGAGGGCACCGCGGGAGTGGTGCGCGCGGTCATCCAGCACGGTCTCGACCGCGGTCAGCTGCCGGTCAAGGTCTGCTATGCCGGGCCGTTCTTCCGCTACGAGAAGCCGCAGACCGGTCGGTACCGACAGCTGCAGCAGGTCGGGGTCGAGGCGATCGGCGTCGACGACCCGGCACTCGACGCCGAGGTCATCGCGATCGCCGACGAGGGATACCGGCGTCTCGGACTGACCGGATTCCGCCTCGAGGTCACCTCGCTGGGTGACGATGAGAGCCGGCCGCGCTATCGAGAGGCGTTGCAGGAGTTCCTGTTCAAGCTCGACCTCGACGAGGCGACGCGGATGCGCGCCGAGATCAACCCGCTGCGGGTCCTCGATGACAAGCGTCCGGAGATCAAGGCGGCGACGGCGGATGCACCGTTGCTCATCGACTACCTGTCCGACGATGCCAAGGCGCACTTCGATCTCGTCCTCGCTCACCTCGACCGGCTCGGGGTCGTCTACGAGATCAATCCGCGTCTGGTCCGCGGCCTGGATTACTACACGAAGACCACCTTCGAGTTCGTCCACGACGGTCTCGGTGCGCAGTCGGGCATCGGCGGGGGCGGCCGGTACGACGGCCTCATGCGGCAGCTCGGGGCGAAGCAGGACCTGTCCGGCATCGGGTTCGGAATCGGCGTCGATCGCACCATGCTCGCGCTGGAGGCCGAGGGTGTCGCCGGCACCGAAGCGGCCCGCTGCCAGGTCTTCGGGGTGCCGCTCGGCCTGGCGGCCAAGGCCGAACTCGTCGGTGTCGCAGGCGCTCTGCGCGCCGAAGGCATCAGCGTCGACCTCGCATACGGCGATCGCGGGCTCAAGGGTGCGATGAAGGCGGCCGACCGATCGGGTGCGCGTCTGGCCCTGGTCCTGGGGGAGAACGAACTCGCCGAGCGGCAGTTGGAGATCAAGGACCTGAGCAACGGTGAGCAGCACCGGGTGGCTCTCGACGACGTCGTCGCCGAAGTCCGTCGCCTCCTGGGCTGAGACTCACTCCACCCCGTGGGTGCCGGACTCCAGGCGTGAGCGGGCGAGCTCGCTGGCCGCGGTGCCGAGCGCGAGCCACAGGGCGCTGATGTCGTCGACCAGATCGGCCCGGGAGACCGGCAGTGTCCCCTCCGCCCATGCGAGGATCGCCTGAGCACTGCCACCGATCACGAAGGCCGGGGCGGTCCGGGCCAGTGAGTCGGCCTCGAGTTCGACGTCGTGGATGGTGCGGGCGTGCTCGATCAGAACGGCGGTGAGTCCGGTCATCGCCTCGGTGCGTCGCTCATCCGCGGCGGGTGTCCCGGCCGCCCCGCCCAGCAGGATCCGTGCCTTACGCCGGTCGGTGCCGAGAACCCCGACGACGGCGTCGACGGCACCGCGGGCCTGTTCGGAGAGCGACCGGTCCAGTAGACCGAGGTAGGCGCCGATGGCCGCCTCCACCACCTCGCCGGAGATGTCGTCGATGACCGCGTCGGCCAAGGCGTCGAGGTCGGGAAAACTCTCGTAGAAATAGCGCTTGTTGAGCTGTGCGTCGGTGCAGAGGCCCGCGACGGTGGCGGCCCGCCATCGGCCGTCGGACATCACCGTCGCCGCGGCATCGACGAGGGCGGCGCGCCGCCGCGCGGTCCGCCCGGACGCGGATTCACCGCCGTAGCTGCGGTCAGTGCTGGTCGAACTCACCGGCCCCATCCTTCCATCCCGCCGGACACCGGCGGCCGTCGACAGACGGTGTTGACAGGCCGGGGTCAATCTGGCACATTTTCGTACCACATTAAGTGGCACAGAATGGTGCCAGATTGGAGACGTGATGACCGCGGAGTTGAACACCGCCGATCAGATCCGCCCCGCGTCGGGCGCCGAGCAGGACGGCCCGACCGAACTGTCGATGCTCGCGGAGCTGCGAACCCTCGCCGACCACAGCCCCAATCGGGCGCGGAGCGAGGCATGGGACTACCTCCGCGAGGTCGGTGGACGGGACGACCGGGAAGCGCTGTCGACGCTCTTCGGTGCCGGAACCGATCCGCAGGGCCTCGACGGCAAGCTCGAGGGCCTGATCGTCGGCAAGCTGTTCGGGATCCCCGAGGCGGCGCTCGCCAACCCGCTGATGAAGATCGATCCGACCTGGCGGGGCAAGTCCTTCGACCAGCGTTCCGGCACGGGCCTCAACCGGTTGTCGCCGATCGCAGGCCTGGTGATGCCGATCATCACGGCCGGCTACCTCGGCCTCCGCCGGGTCGACCGTGAGATGGAGGGATTCCATTTCGACCACGAGCCGAGCCTCGGACTCATCGAACCGAAGGTGCGGGTGCGCGCACTCGACTACGGGGTGCCGAAGTACAAGAACCCGGGAGTGCGCACGTTCCCGATCCGCAAGACGCGCGACGAGATCGTCGAACTCGTCCCGGGTGTGTACCTCGGGCGGGCGCTGCTCTTCCGCAGCAGCGGCGAGATCCGGCTGATCGCGTACTTCGCGCTGCGCCACCCGATCGGCAGCCCGCTGTGATCGCACTCCAGGGAGCCCGGGTGTGCGTCACCGGGGGAGCCCGGGGCATCGGCGCCGCCACGGCAACGGCCCTCGTCCAACGGGGGGCGACCGTCTGGATCGGCGACCGCGACATCGACGCGGCCACCGCCACCGCGGATCGACTCGGGCGTCGGGCGCACGCGGTCCACCTCGACGTCACCGATGTCGACTCCTTCGCCGCCTTCGTCGACGCCGCGGCATCCTCGGGACCGATCGACATGCTCGTCAACAACGCGGGGATTCAACACATGGGGCGGCTGATCGACCAGGACCTCGCCGGGTTGCAGCGCGAGCTGGCGATCAACCTCGGGGCCGTCGTCACGGGCACCCACCTCGTCCTGCCCGGGATGATCGAGCGTCGGCGCGGGCACATCGTCAACGTGTCCTCGATGGCGGGCAAGGTCACCACCCCGGGGATCGCGACCTACTGCGCCTCGAAATTCGGCGTGGTCGCGTTCTCCAAGGCCGTGCGGGCCGAGCTGGCGGGAACGGGCGTCACGATGACGACGATCCTGCCCGCGGCCACGCACACCGACCTGACCGCAGGCGTCCGGTTGAGATTGCAGCCCACCCTCGAACCCGAAGACGTGGCCGCCGCGATCCTCGCCAGTGTCGACCACGCCCGGGGCGAGGTGACCGTGCCGCGCTATCTGGCCCCGATCGGTGTCTTCGAGGAACTCATCCCGTCCACGATCATGTGGCGACTCAAGCGCTTTGTCGGAGGAGCGGACTACGGCGCCTTCGATCCGGCCGGGCGCCAGGCCTATCTGGATCGCAGCCGGGCGTCCTGACCGGTGCCGGCCACCTCACCCGACAGGGCGGCCGGCCACTCAGCCGACGGGGTGGCCGGCCACTCAGCCGACGGGGTGGCCGGCCACCTCGGCCGCCAGGACGTCGAGCGAGACGCCGCCGAGAGCCAGTGCGCGCGAATGGAAGTCCTTGAGGGTCCAGTCGGGGTGCAGGCGCAGCGCGGCGGTTCGCGTCTGCTCCCAGACGCGCTGGCCGAGGGCGTACGAGGGGGCCTGCCCGGGCCAGCCGAGGTAGCGGTCGAGTTCGAACCGCAACACCGAGTGGTCCATCGCCACCGATGAGGTGAGGAACGTCCAGGCCTTGTCGGCGTCCCAGATCCCACCGCCGAGGGACTCGGGCGCGGGCAGCCGGCAGTGGACGCCGATGTCGACCACGACCCGGGCCGCGCGCAGACGCTGGGAGTCGAGCATGCCCATGCGATCGCCCGGGTCCTCGAGCCAGCCGAGCTCGTCCATCAGACGCTCGGCGTAGAGGGCCCAGCCCTCGCCGTGCCCGGAGGTGAACGAGGCGAGTTTGCGCCACGAATTGAGGTCGGGATCGACGATCGCCGATCCGAGCTGGAGATGATGCCCGGGAACGCCTTCGTGGTAGACGGTCGTCTTCTCCTGCCACGTGTGGAAGACGGTCTGGTCGTCGGGCACCGCCCACCACATGCGACCGGGCCGGGACAGGTCGGCACTGGGCTGGGTGTAGTAGATGATCCCGGTCGACGACGGGGCGAGCCGGCATTCCAGGCGGGACAACCGCGCCGGGATATCGAAGTGGGTGCCCCCGAGACCGGCGACCGCAGCGTCGGAGGTCGCCTGCATCCAGCCGACGAACTCGGCGCGGTCGTGGATCTGATACTGCGGCTGGCGGTCCAGCCATCCGAGCGTGGCCGCGACGCCCTGACCGGGGAGGAGTCCTTCGGCGATCTCCTGCTGTTCGGCGACGATCTGCTGCAGCCGGGTCATCGCCCACGCATACGCGTCGTCGGGGTCGGCGTCGGCACCGAGGTGGGCCGGGAGGTGCAGCAGATACCGGTCGCGGCCGACGGCGTCGTCGTCGAGGGCCTGACCGATGACCTCGGTGCGCAGATAGTGGGCGAAGGTCCCGAAGGCGGTGCGGGCGGCATCGAGCGCGGTGGCGAGGGTGCCCGCCAGCGCGGAGTCGGCCGCGATCGACGCGGTGTTGCCGCCGATGGCGTCGGCCGCGGACTCCGATTGCCTGGCGACCGCCTCCACCTGCCGTCGGGCGAGCGCGGGACCATGGCGCAACCGATGCGCGAGACCGTCGACGACCCCGGTGAGGGCGGCGGGGACGGCGGTGAGCCGGGACAGGAAGACCTCACGCTGCTCACGCGTGTCGGTGGGCATGAGGTCGAAGACGTCGCGCAGCGCTTGCAGCGGGGAGGCGATGACGTTGCAGTCGCCGATGTGCTCGCCGGCCTCGGCGAGCGCGAGTGCACGGCGAAGCGAGGCACTCATGGTGGCGACGGTGACGCGGTCGATGGCGTCGGCGACCTCGGCCGCGGCCAGCGCGGACACGGTGCCGGCCGCGACCTCGGCGCGCTCGGCACAGGCCTGGGCGGAGAAGTCGGTCAGCTTGTCGTCGTGCTCGCCGTGGCCTATCTCGGTGGCGACGAGGGGATCGAGCGCACACAGCCGATCCAGGTGGGCGTCGGCGATCGCGTCGACGGCGGTGGGCCGGCGGAGGCCGGAGGTGCCGGCGGGGTCGGTGGCGTTCACAGGTCGTCGGTGGCGAACGTGTCGCAGCGATCCGGGTCGCCGGCCTGGTAGCCGATGGTGAACCAGCGCGTCCGCTGTGCGGCCGAACCGTGGGTCCAGCCCTCCGGATTGGAACCCGCGCCCTGGATGGTGTCGTCGCCGATGGCCTTCGCGGTCTGGATCACGGTCGCGATCTGTTCCTCGGTGATGGGTGCGAGTAGGGCGTCGGGACCGTCGTCGGCGTGATGGGCCCACACCCCGGCGAGACAGTCAGCCTGCAATTCGACCCGGACCGAACCCGATCGAGGTCCCTGCGAGCCCATCCGTTGGCCCTTGGCGAGCGCACCGGTGAGGTTCTGGATGTGATGCCCGTACTCGTGGGCCACGACGTACTCCTGCGCGAGGGCTCCGTCGCTGCCGCCCATGCGGCGGAGCTGGGTGAAGAACGTCGGATCGAAATACGCCGTCGAGTCGGCGGGGCAGTAGAACGGGCCGGTCGCCGAACTGGCCGACCCGCAGCCGGTGTTCACCGCGTCGGCGAAGATGACCGTCTGCGGCGGCTGGTACTCGGACCACAGATCCGACCACACCGAGTCGACGCTCACGGTGGTGGCCTTGATCCGGCAGATCGTGTTCTCGTTGGCCATCTCGTAGGTGCACTCGTCCAGTTGCTGCTGGATCTGGGCGGCGTCGGACGAGGTTCCGGCTGCCGTACCGCCGGAGCCGAGCAGGTCGCCGGGGTTCACACCGAAGAACAGCGCGACGATCGTGATGAGGAGTCCGGCGCCACCGCCCAGCGCGATGCGTCCCCCGCCGCCTCCGCCACCGCCGGATACGTTGCCGGTGTCGATCGATCCGCTGCCTTGGAAGGTCACGCGGCCATTCTGGCACGATCGGCACCCGCCTCGGCGCGGTCGCGGAGGTATGCGATTGACGCCCTGGGGCGCGGATACGGCACCATGGACACCTGGTCTGCGTTTCTGCCGGCCGCTTTCGACTCCTGGAAGGATTCTCAGTGCTCCGCACGCATTCCGCAGGTTCGCTGCGCCGCGCCGACGCGTCGCAGACCGTCACCGTCGCCGGGTGGGTCGCACGCCGGCGTGATCACGGTGGCGTGGTCTTCATCGACCTGCGTGACTCGACCGGGCTGGTCCAGGTGGTGTTCCGGGACGAAGCGGTCGCCGCGGCCGCGCACCGGTTGCGCGCCGAGTACTGCGTCGCCGTGACCGGTGTCGTCGAGGTGCGTCCGCAGGGCAGCGAGAACCCGAACCTGAGCTCCGGTGAGATCGAGATCAACGCCGTCGAGCTCGAGGTCCTCAACGAATCGGCGCCCCTGCCGTTCCAGCTCGACGAGTCGCCGGGCGAGGAGGCGCGCCTGCGCCACCGCTACCTCGACCTCCGGCGGGAGGGTCCCAGTGCGGCGCTCCGTCTGCGCTCGAAGGCCAACGCGGCTGCGCGCGGAGTGCTCGCCGCACACGACTTCACCGAGATCGAGACGCCCACGCTGACCCGGTCCACGCCCGAGGGCGCACGCGACTTCCTGGTACCCGCGCGCCTGCAGCCCGGCACGTTCTACGCGCTTCCGCAGAGCCCGCAGCTGTTCAAGCAGCTGCTGATGGTCGCAGGTATGGAGCGCTACTACCAGATCGCGCGCTGCTACCGGGACGAGGATTTCCGCGCCGACCGGCAGCCCGAGTTCACCCAGCTCGACATCGAGATGAGCTTCGTCGACCAGGATGACGTCATCGCGGTCGCCGAAGAGGTCCTGACCGCCTTGTGGAAGCTCATCGGCGTCGACATCGCGACCCCGATCCCGCGGATGACCTACGCCGACGCGATGCGCCGATTCGGTTCGGACAAACCGGATCTGCGCTTCGGTATCGAGCTGGTCGAGTGCGCGGAGTACTTCGCGAACACCCCGTTCCGGGTCTTCCAGGCCCCGTACGTGGGTGCCGTGGTCATGCCCGGGGGAGCGTCGCAGCCGCGTCGCCAGCTCGACGCATGGCAGGAATGGGCGAAGCAGCGCGGTGCGCGCGGCCTGGCGTACGTGCTGATCGCCGAGGACGGCACCCTCAGCGGACCGGTCGCCAAGAACCTGTCCGAGGAGGAACGATCCGGTCTGGCCGCCCACGTCGGGGCGCAACCGGGCGACTGCGTGTTCTTCGGTGCGGGAGATGTGAAGTCGACCCGCGCGCTACTCGGCGCAGCCCGTGGCGAGATCGCCTCGAAGCTCGGTTTGATCAAGCCGGATGACTGGGCGTTCACCTGGATCGTGGATGCGCCGATGTTCGAACCGGCCGCCGACGCGACCGCGTCCGGCGATGTCGCACTGGGGCATTCGGCCTGGACCGCGGTTCACCACGCCTTCACCTCACCCAAGCCGGAGTCGATCGACGCTCTCGAATCCGATCCCGGCTCCGCCCTGGCCTACGCGTACGACATCGTGTGCAACGGCAACGAGATCGGCGGCGGATCCATCCGTAT
The DNA here is from genome assembly GCF_042743165.1 of Gordonia sp. NPDC058843. Taxonomy (NCBI): domain Bacteria; kingdom Bacillati; phylum Actinomycetota; class Actinomycetes; order Mycobacteriales; family Gordoniaceae; genus Gordonia; species Gordonia sp. NPDC058843. The sequence continues at coordinate 27,518 of NZ_JBHYNC010000001.1, read as the reverse complement.
CCATCGCCGAGACGTGCAGGAGCGCGTCTTCGAGATCATGGGTATCGGCCACGACGAGGCGCAGGAGAAGTTCGGCTTCCTGCTCGACGCCTTCGCCTTCGGTGCGCCGCCGCACGGCGGCATCGCCTTCGGCTGGGACCGCATCACCGCGCTGCTCGCCGGGGAGTCGTCCATCCGTGAGGTGATCGCCTTCCCGAAGTCGGGTGGCGGCGTCGACCCGCTGACCGACGCACCGGCGGCGATCACCCCGCAGCAGCGCAAGGAATCGGGGATCGATGCCAAGGCCGCACCCCGGGGCGGCGCCGACCAGAAGGATTCAGACCAGAAGTATCCAGACCAGAAGGACTAAGAGCCGAAGGGTTCTGAAGAGAAGGACGCCGGTAGCGCGTCGGACTGAGCCGAAAAGCGGTGGCCGAACGTGAGTTGGGCCACCGCGAATCGGACGGGGCGCTCGCCACCCGGCGGCTGCCGGCCTTCTGTGATGAGATCTCCTCCATGACGATCAAGGTCGCCCTCGAACACCGGACGGTGTACTCGTTCGACCGGCCGACCAAGATCTACCCGCACGTCGTCCGCCTGCGTCCGGCGCCGCATTCGCGCACCCCCATCGAGGCCTATTCGCTCGACGTCGAGCCCGGTGCACACTTCCTGAACTGGCAGCAGGACGCGTTCAGCAATTACCTGGCGCGCCTGGTGTTCCCGGAGCCCTCGGCCACCCTCGGGATCACCGTGAGCCTGGTCGCAGACCTCACCGCGATCAATCCGTTCGACTTCTTCATCGAGGAGTGGGCCGAGTTCTACGGGTTCTCCTATCCCGCCGAGCTCCGGCGCGATCTCGAGATCTTCCTTCGGCCCGCCGGTGTCACCGAAGGTGAATTCGCCGGTGCACCAGTCCATCCGGAGATCGCGAAGTTCGCGTCGAAGCATCGGCCCGCCGGTCGCATGCGGGTCATCGACTTCCTTGTGCGCCTCAACGCCGCGGTGCGTGACGCCGTCGGTTACACGGTGCGTCTCGAGGCGGGCGTGCAGTCGCCGGAGTACACGCTCTCCAGCGCCATCGGCTCCTGCCGGGACTCGGCCTGGTTGCTGGTCGCCCTGCTCCGCGAGCTCGGGTTTGCGGCGCGTTTCGTCTCCGGCTACCTCGTCCAGCTGACCTCCGACGTGAAGTCTCTCGACGGTCCGTCGGGTCCCGACGCCGACTTCACCGACCTGCATGCCTGGACCGAGGTGTACCTCCCCGGGGCCGGCTGGGTGGGCCTGGACCCGACGTCGGGCCTCTTCGCCGGTGAGGGGCACATCCCACTGGCGGCCACCCCGCATCCGGTCGGCGCCGCGCCGATCACCGGTTCGACCGGTCCGTGCCACGCCACACTGGATTTCACCAACACGGTCACCCGGTTCCACGAGGACCCGCGCGTCACCCTGCCCTACACCCCGGAACAGTGGGGCCGGGTCACCGACCTCGGCGCCCTGGTCGACGAGCGGATGGAACGCAACGACGTGCGCCTGACGATGGGTGGCGAACCGACGTTCGTGTCCATCGACAACCAGACGGACCCGGAGTGGCGCACGGCCGCGGACGGTCCGCACAAGCGGTTGCTGGCCGGGCGGCTGGCAGATCGTCTGAAGACGGCGTACGCGCCGGGCGGTCTCATCCGGCGCAGCCAGGGCAAGTGGTATCCCGGCGAACCGCTCCCGCGTTGGCAGCTCGAACTGATGTGGCGCAGCGACGGTCTGCCGATCTGGCGCGACTCGCAGTGGCTCGCCGACCCGTGGGTGACGCTGGAGCAGTGCGCGGCCGCCATCGAGACCGAGACGAACGGGCCGGACCCGCAGAACCCCGGCGACGCCGGCCGGGCGCGGCAACTGCTCACCGCGTTCGCCGAGGCGCTCGGGCTCCCCGCCGGCCAGGTCGTGCCGGCCTACGAGGACCCGCTGGTGCGGATGCGTGAACTCGCCGCGATGCCGCCCGGGGACCCCGGGACCGACCCCACCCTGCCCACCGCGCGTGCCTTCGCGCAGGCCGAGATCGCCGTCGATGCCGATTCCGAGGACGGTGCGGACGACGAGAGTCTGGCGCCGGCAACGGATTCCGTCCGGCGCAGGCGAGCACTGATCGCCCGGCTCGACGCCGCCGTCACCGAGCCGAGCGCGCACCTGTTGCCGTTGAGTCGCTCGGAGGACCGGACCGCCTGGCAGAGTGCGGTGTGGACGACCCGGCGCGGGCGCATCGTGCTCACCCCCGGCACCTCGCCGGCCGGGCTGCGTCTGCCGCTCAACTCGCTGTCGTGGGGTCCCGCGCCGACGCTCTTCGAGGCCGATCCGACCGCACGCCGAGAGGATCTGCCGGCCGACCCGGCGGCGGCCTTGGGTCACGCCGTGCGCGAGGTGGACCCCGCGCAGTTCCTGCCCCGGACGGCCCTCGTCGCCGAGGTGCGCGGTGGCGTGGTCCACATGTTCATGCCGCCGACGTCGACCCTCGAGGAATACCTCGCGATCATCGAACTCGTCGAGGACGCCGCGGCCGCCACGTCGACGCCGGTCGTCGTCGAGGGGTACGGACCGCCTGCCGATGCGCGGCTCGTCTCGCTGTCGGTGACCCCGGATCCGGGTGTCGTCGAGGTCAACATCCAGCCGACGGCCGGTTTCGCCGAGCAGTCCGAGCTGCTCGAGTCGCTGTACGACCATGCGCGACACGTGCGGCTGGGCACCGAGAGCTTCGATCTCGACGGCAGCCACGGCGGTACCGGCGGCGGAAACCACATCACCCTCGGCGGCGTCACACCCGCCGATTCGCCGATGTTGCGCCGCCCGGACCTGCTGGTGTCGATGCTGACCTACTGGCAGCGTCACCCGGCGCTGTCGTACCTGTTCTCCGGGCGGTTCATCGGCACCACGTCGCAGGCACCGCGCGCGGACGAGGGTCGTGAGTCGGCGCTCTACGAACTGGAGATCGCCTTTGCCGAGATCGATCGGCTCGCGGCCACGGACGCGGGCGGCGGGCGACTCGACGGGGCGCCGCCCAATCCCTGGGTCACCGACCGGGCGCTGCGGCACCTGCTGACCGACATCACGGGCAACACCCACCGGGCCGAGTTCTGCATCGACAAGCTCTACAGTCCCGACTCGGTGCGCGGCCGGCTGGGTCTGCTGGAACTGCGCGCGTTCGAGATGCCGCCGCACCACCGGATGGCGATGGTGCAGTCGCTCCTCGTGCGCAGCCTGGTGTCGTGGTTCTGGGAGAAGCCCTACCGGGCCCGGCTGATCCGCCACGGCAGTGACCTGCACGGCAAACATCTGTTACCGCACTACGTGATCGCCGACATCGCGCTGGTCGCCGAGGAGCTTCGCGAGGCCGGCTATCCGTTCGAGACCGCGTGGCTGGACCCGTTCACCGAGTTCCGGTTCCCACGTCTGGGGACCGTGCAGATCCGGGACCAGGAGATCGAGCTGCGCAGTGCCATCGAGCCGTGGAACACGCTGGGGGAGGAGTCGACCGGAACCGGCACCGCCCGGTACGTGGACTCCTCGGTCGAGCGCGTTCAGGTGCGCGTCCTGGGCGGCGAGGATGATCGTTACCTATTGACCTGCAACGGTTTCCCGATCCCGCTCCGTGCCACGGGGCGCACCGGGGAGCGCGTCGCCGGCATCCGTTTCCGGGCCTGGCAGCCGCCGAGCTCGCTGCATCCGACGATCACCATCGACACCCCACTGACCTTCGACCTGATCGACACCGTCAACAGTCGGTCGGTGGGTGGCGCCACCTATCACGTCGTGCATCCCGGCGGGCGCGCCTACGATCGTCCGCCGGTCAACGCGGTCGAGGCCGAGTCGAGGCGCAACGGGCGGTTCGAGGCCGCCGGACACACCACCGGCACGGTCGACGTCGGACTGTTGCGTGAGCGACAGTCCCGGCAGGCCATCGACTTCGGGGTCCCCGGGATTCTCGACCTCCGGCGGGCACGTACAGTTCTCCGGTGACCTCTTCGCCGGGTAACGGTTCCGCGGTGTTCGACCGCTACCGTGCCGAGGGCCACGGTCTCCTCGATCCGAACCGCCCGCTCGTCGTCTACGACGAACTCCTGGAACCCGACGGCGCGATTCGCCCGGCCTGGACGGATCTGGCCCGGATCTACAATCTGCGCGGCCAGGACCGGTTGCGGGGTTCCGCGGCCCGACTGGCCGCCGCGGTCAGCGACGACGGTGTGGTCTACAACGAGTTCGACGGACACGAGACCGTCACCCGTGACTGGGAGGTCGACGCGGTACCGCTGGTCGTCGACGGCGTCGAGTGGGCCGACCTGGAGAAGGCCATCACACAGCGGTCGATGCTGCTCGACCTGCTGCTGCGCGATCTCTACCGCGATCAGAAGACGATCGCCGCCGGGCTCGTGGCACCCGAGATGGTCTTCGGTCATCCGGGGTACATCCGCAAGGCCGCGCGCCTGGAGGTCGCCGGACCCCATGCGCTGTTCCTGCATGGGGTCGACATCTCCCGCACCGCCGACGGCGACTTCGTCGCCTACCGCGATCGCACGCAGGCACCGTCGGGGATCGGTTACGCGATCGTCGGGCGACGCCTGATGTCGAAGACGTTTCCGCAGCAGTTCCAGGCGTGCGCGCCCCGGCCGATGGCCAACTTCGCCGGGACGATGCGGCTGGCGCTCACCGAGTACGCGCCGCCGGGGGTCGACGACCCGACGGTGGCGGTCCTCAGTCCCGGCAGCATGTCCGAGACCGCTTTCGATCAGGCGTATCTCGCCTCTGTTCTGGGCTTCCCCCTCGTCGAGGGCGCCGACCTCACGGTCCGCGACGGCGCGGTCTACATGCGATCGCTGGGTCGGTACAAGCGGGTGGACGTGTTGTTGCGACGTGTCGACGCCGCCTACGCCGACCCGCTGGACCTGCGCACGGACTCCCAACTCGGCGTCGCCGGGCTGGTCGAGGCGATCTCGCGCGGCACGGTGACGGTCGTCAACACCCTCGGTTCGGGAGTGTTGGAGAACCCGGCCCTGCACACCGTGTTGGAGCGCCTCGCACCCGTCCTGCTCGACGAAGACCTGCGGCTGGGTTCGGTCACCACCTACTGGGCGGGAGATCCGCTGCAGCGCAGCCTGATCCGTGACCGACTGACCTCACTGGTGTTGACCAACACGTGCACGGGGGAGGAGTTCATCGGTCCGCTCCTCGCCGCGGACGACCGAGCCGATGTCGCCGCCCGGATCGAGACGCAGACGTGGCAGTGGGTGGCGCGCGAACTCGAGGCGTTCTCGGTGGCCCCGACGATCACTCCCGGCAGTGGTTCCGGTGGCGCGTTGCGGGCGGCGCCGGTGTCGGTCCGCGCGTTCAGCGTGGCGCAGGGTCCCGGGTACGCGGTCATGCCGGGCGGGCTGGGTGCCGTCCTGGCCGACGGGGTCGAGGGCGCCGCGCACCACGTGGTCGCAGCGAAGGACGTGTGGGTCACCAGCACCGAGGTCGGCGGGCACGTGTCGCGCCGCTCGGAGACGCGCGGGGAGCCGGCCGGCGAGGTCGTCGCGGGCGTCGCGGCGGGCCGACCGGTGACTCGGGAGTACTCCGACGTCGCGGCCGCGGCCAGTCCCCGCGTCCTGGCCGATCTGTTCTGGCTGGGCCGCTACGGCGAGCGGACCGAACTGGTGACCCGCCTGGCCAAGGTGTCCCGCGAGCGCTATCAGGACTTCCAGTACCGGCCGTGGATGTCGGGCACGCCGGCGGTGCCGCTGCTGCTGCACGCCGTCGCCACGGTGACGGGCACCGCGCGTTACCTCGACACCGCCGACCTGTTGATGTCGGGCTCGGACCGACCGCCGTCGCCCGATCAGGTGAACGAAGCGATCGAGAAGATCGCCGACCTCACCGTGTCGAGGTCGGTGCCCGGGACCATCGCGTACTCGGTCGACCGGCTGATCAGTGCGGCCCGGGCCGTCCGGGACCAGATGTCGACCAGTACCTGGATGGTGCTCGCCCCGGTCGAACGCATCATGGCGAGCACGACTCGGCTGGTCGTCCGATCGCGCGCCGACGCGGGCGACGCCGCGCTCGATCTCGGACCCGAACTGGCCCGCGCGCACGACGAGATCCTGCACGGCGTGCTGGCCCTGAACGGACTACAGGCCGAGTCGATGGTGCACGATCCGGGCTGGATGTTCATGGATGTCGGCCGGCGCATCGAACGCGCGGTCACCCTCGCCGATCTCACCCTCGCGATGTTCGCCGACGCGCAGGACGCCGATGTCGAGCAGACGCTGCTGGAGTCCTACCTGGTGGCCAACGAGTCGTCGGTCATCTACCGGCGCCGCAACCGCGGTCTCTACCAACCGGCCAGCGTCGCGGAGTTGCTGTTGTTCGACCCGACCAATCCGAGATCGATGATCTTCAGCCTGGAGAGGATGAACGCAGACCTGTCCTCGGTACCGGAGACGCTGCGGTCGGCCGGCGCCGAACGCGTCGTCCAGGACATGATCGCGGATCTGCGCCGCGGCGATCCCGCCGACCTCGTGCACGTCGACGCCGACCGGAGACGCCCCGAACTCGTCGAACTGATGACGACGCTGCGAGCGGGTGCGCGCGAGCTCTCCGAGCTCCTGACCCGGACCCGGTTCGCCACCCCGCGCCAGGCGCGACCGATCTGGGCCGGTGGGGAATCGTGAGCACGCGCATCTACCGCGTCATGCACCGGACCACCTACACCTACGACGACGACGTGTCGTCCTCGTACGGGCGCTGCCACCTGACGCCGCGCGACCTACCCGGCCAGCGGGTGCACTCGTCGTCGCTGGAGATCGAACCCGAACCCGACGATCGGTCGACGGGGCTCGACGTCTACGGCAACCACGACAGCTACTTCCACGTCCGGACCTCGCACCGCGAGCTCACCGTCACCGCGAGGTCCGTCGTCGAGGTGGATCCCGTGGACCCGGGCGTCCTCCTGAGCCCGGCCGCCCGGGTCCCGTGGGAGCAGGCGCGCCCGCGCGCGGTCGAGGGTCGCGACAGTGCCCTGGCCGCCGAGTTCGTCCTCGATCTCGACCCGCCGGAGATCACCGCCGCGGTCCGGGACTACGCCGCCGGGGTCTTCACCCCCGGCCGCCCGCTGGTCGAGGCCGTCACCGATCTCACCTCGCGGATCTTCGCCGACTTCACCTATCGATCGGGGTCGACGGCCATCACGACCCGGGTCGACACCGTTCTGCAGCGCCGCGAGGGGGTCTGCCAGGACTTCGCGCGGGTCGCGATCGCCTGCCTGCGGTCGCAGGGCCTCGCCGCCAGGTACGAGTCGGGGTATCTCGCGACCGAGCCGCCCCCCGGCAAGGAGAAGGTCTTCGGTGCCGATGCCAGTCACGCGTGGGCGGCGGTCTGGCTGCCCGACGGCCGATGGCTGCCCTTCGACCCGACCAACGACAAGCTGGTCGACGAACGCCACGTCACGCTGGCGTGGGGACGCGACTACGACGATGTGCCGCCCCTGCGCGGGGTCATCTACACCGACTCCACGAAGAGCCGTATCGACGTCTCGGTGGACGTCAGCCCGGCGGATGGCCCCACCCCGGGCTGAACCGGGCACGGTTCGCCGGCTGGTTGCCGAAATCGTTGTTCCGCAGTGGTTTCGATGATCTGTGCGACGATTCGCCTGTCGCAACGTGGTACAGATGAACGAACTGTGCTGTTGCGACATCGTTGCAACGGGTAGGTTGGTGGGCGACATGACGGTCATTACGGAAAGCCGCATCACCAGCGTGGTGCGGGCGGCAGAGGCGCTGCTGTCACACCGCGCCGGATCAGCAGTGGTCCTCGACGATCCCGAGGACCTCGGCGGCAGCGGACGTACCACGGTGGTGCGGGTCCGGGTCGCGCAGAATCCCCTCAGCCTCGACCGATCACTGGTGATCAAGGCACTTCCCGAACACGAGGACCCGCAGGCGTTCCACCGGGAGATCGCGTCGTACAAGTACGCGACGGCGCTGCCCAACGAGTCGCGCCCGGGACCGCAGCTGATCGCGTCGGACTCGGATCTGCGCATCATGGTGCTCTCCGACCTCGGCCACGGCCGTTCCATGCTCGAGTATCTCGCCGGTGTCGACCCGGTCGAGACGTCGCGCGCGGTCAGCGCTTGGGGTCAGGCACTCGGGCGGATGCATGCGGCCACGGTCGGCGGCGAGGGCGACTTCCTCGCCCTGCTGCGCCGTGGACCGTCGGGCACCCAGGGCCGGGACATCCTGCGCGACGAGGCACTGCGGTCGATCGACTCGGTGGCCGGGCACGCCGCAGCGCTCGACGTCGTTGTTCCCGAGCAGGTCGTGAAGTCCCTTCGTACCGCGGCGACGCTGTTCGACGAGGGCGACCACCGCGCGTTCAGTCCCTCCGACGTGGGACCCGAGAACATTCTCCTCAACGACGACGGCGTCCAGTTCATGGACTACGAGTGGGGCGGCTTCCGCGACGCGACCCTCGACATCGCCTACGCGCTCGTCACGATCACCGCCCAGTTGCCGCCCAGGACGTCCGCTCGTGCGACGGACCTCGAGGTGTCGATGGTCGACGCCTGGCGCTCGGAGGTTCATTCGATCTGGCCGGCTCTCGCCCATGAGCGGGAGATGCAGCGCAAGGTGCTGCTCGCTCGTCAGCTCTGGGTGTGGCTGTCGACGGTGTGGATGCTGCCGGGCGACCCGGAGGCCTCCGGCGGCGTCGATGCCGAGACCACCGACCCCGAGTTCGATGTTGCCGATTTCGGTACCGCGGGCTTCACCCATGACTGGGCCCTGCACACGAACGATCCCCGCGTGATCGTCAGCCGCTGGACCGATCTCGCCGCTGCGGCGGGGCGCGCGGGTGACGACGAGATCGCCGTGTTCGCGACCGCGATGGGCGTCGCGCTGCAGCGCATCTGGCTGGCCTGACACGCTCGTGGACGGACTGTTCGACCCACCCGACGATCCTCGGGCCGGTTCCGCTGGAAGCGGACCGGGCGGGCTGACCGCGCCGCCGCCGCCGAGTGCTCCGCTCGCGGTCCGGATGCGACCGCAGAACCTCGATGAGATCGTCGGGCAGCAGCATCTGCTGGGAACCGGCTCGCCCCTGCGTCGGTTGATCAGCGGTTCCGGTGCGGCGTCGGTGCTCCTGTACGGGCCGCCCGGCACCGGGAAGACCACGATGGCCTCGCTGATCGCCCGCGCCACCGGCGGCCGGTTCGAGGCGTTGTCGGCTCTTTCGGCCGGAGTCAAGGAGGTGCGTGCGGTCATCGACCTCGCCCGCCGCCGCCTCATCGGCGACTCGTCGACGGGCGGTCAGCAGACCGTCCTGTTCATCGACGAGGTCCACCGGTTCTCCAAGACCCAGCAGGACGCGCTGCTCGACGCCGTGGAGAACCGGATCGTTCTGCTCGTCGCCGCCACGACCGAGAACCCGTCGTTCTCGGTCGTCGCGCCGTTGCTGTCCCGGTCGCTGGTCCTGCAGCTCCGGTCGTTGACCGACTCGGACATCCGGGAGGTGCTGACGCGGGCGGTCGCCGACCCGCGCGGGCTCGGCGGCGAGGTCGAGGTGACCGAGGCGGCCTACGACCACCTCGTCGCGGTGTCGGGCGGGGACGCGCGCCGGGCGCTGACGGCCCTCGAGGCCAGCGCCGACTCGACCGACCGGATCGATCTCGCCGACGTGGAGACCGCCATCGACCGCGCGGCGGTGCGCTACGACCGGGACGGCGACCAGCACTACGACGTGACGAGTGCGTTCATCAAGTCCATTCGCGGTTCCGACGTCGATGCCGCCGTGCACTACCTCGCACGGATGATCGCCGCGGGGGAGGATCCTCGATTCATCGCGCGGCGCCTGATGATCCACGCCAGCGAGGACATCGGGATGGCCGATCCGACGGCCCTGCAGGCGGCGGTCGCGGCCGCCCAGGTCGTGAATCTCGTCGGGATGCCGGAGGCCAAACTGGCGCTCACGCAGGCGACCATCCACCTCGCGACGGCCCCGAAGTCGGCGGGCGTGGTGTCGGCGATCGGCGCGGCCCTCGCCGACGTCGAGTCGGGCAAGGCCGGAGCGGTGCCTGCGCACCTTCGCGACAGTCATTACCCGGGGGCCAAGAAGCTCGGCAACGGCGTCGCCTACCGGTATCCGCACGACGACCCCGACGGCGTTGTGCCGCAGCAGTATCCGCCCGACGAGCTGGTCGGCACCGATTACTATGTGCCCACCGACCACGGGCTGGAGCGCGAGATCGGGCCGCGGGTCGCGAAGTTGCGGTCGATCGTGCGGGGCGCGGTGTCGCGGCGACGCTCGCGCTGAGTTCACGCAGATGAGAGTCCATGCACCGGTGTGGGGTCCGCCGACGGTAGGCTGTGATGTCGCGACAACCAACGGCGAGGACGAGACCCACAGTGCAGACGCATGACATCCGGCAGCGGTTCCTGGACCATTTCATCAAGGCCGGGCACACCGAGGTGCCCAGCGCCTCGTTGCTGCTCGACGATCCCAACCTGCTGTTCGTCAACGCCGGCATGGTCCCGTTCAAGCCCTTCTTCCTGGGTGAGCAGACACCGCCGTACTCCCGCGCGACCAGCGTTCAGAAGTGTGTGCGAACACTGGACATCGACGAGGTCGGCATCACCACCCGGCACAACACCTTCTTCCAGATGGCGGGCAACTTCTCCTTCGGCGACTACTTCAAGCGGGAGGCCATCACCTTCGCCTGGACCCTGCTGACCAACAGCGTCGCCGACGGCGGATTCGGCATCGACCCGCAGAAACTGTGGCCGACGGTCTACCTCGACGACGACGAGGCCGAGGCGATCTGGCGCGAGGAGATCGGCGTTCCCGCCGAGCGCATCCAGCGGCGCGGGATGAAGGACAACTACTGGTCGATGGGCGTCCCCGGTCCGTGCGGGCCGTGTTCGGAGATCTTCTACGACCGCGGACCCGAGTACGGCGTCGAAGGCGGGCCGGAGGCCGACGAGGACCGCTACATCGAGATCTGGAACCTCGTCTTCATGCAGAACGTCCGCGGCCCCGGCGGCGGCAAGGACAACTACGAGATCCTGGGACCGCTGCCCAAGCAGAACATCGACACCGGCATGGGCGTCGAGCGCGTGGCGTGTCTGCTGCAGGGTGTGGACAACGTCTACGAGACCGACCTGTGCAAGCCGATCATCGACCTCGCCGCGGAGCTGTCGGGCCGCGCGTACGGCGCCGGCTCGCACGCCGACGACGTCCGGTTCCGCGTCGTCGCCGACCACGCGCGGACCTCGGCCATGCTGATCGGCGACGGAGTGCTCCCGGGTAACGACGGCCGCGGGTACGTCCTGCGTCGTCTGCTGCGCCGGGTGGTGCGGTCGATGCGTTTGCTCGGTACCGGCGACAATCAGCCGACCATGGGCACGATCATCGGCAAGGTCATCGATCTCATGGCGCCGTCGTATCCCGAACTCGAGACACAGCGTCGCCACATCGTCGATGTGGCCGTGGGAGAAGAGACCTCCTTCTCGAAGACACTTGCCGCGGGGTCGAAGCTGTTCGCCGATGCGGCGACGGCCACCAAGAGCGCGTCTCGGACGACCATCACCGGTTCGGATGCCTTCACCCTGCACGACACCTACGGCTTTCCGATCGACCTGACCCTGGAGATGGCCGCCGAAGCCGGTCTCTCGGTGGATCAGGACGGCTTCACCTCGCTGATGGCCGAGCAGAAGCAGCGCGCCAAGGCCGACGCCACCGCCCGCAAGACCGGGCACGCCGATCTCAGCGTCTACCGCGACTTCCTCGACCGCGGGCCGACCGAGTTCACGGGTTTCGACGAGTTGGTGTCGGAGGCACGGGTGCTCGGACTCGTCTCCGACGGTGCCCGCCTGCCTGTTGCGTCGGCCGGGCAGGAACTGACGGTTGTCCTCGACCGCACCCCGCTGTATGCCGAATCGGGCGGTCAGATGGCCGACGTCGGCACCATCACCACCGGCTCGGGTGTGCGGATGTCGGTCACCGACGTGCAGAAGGTCGGCAAATCGGTGTGGCTGCACAAGGTCCGCATCGACGAGGGTGAGATCGAGGAGGGCGACGAGGTCCTGGCCGCGGTCGACACCGCCTGGCGGCACGGCGCCACCCAGGGTCACTCGGGTACACACATGGTCCATGCGGCCCTGCGCGAGGTCCTCGGGCCCGGCGCGACGCAGGCCGGCTCACTGAACCGCCCCGGGTACCTGCGCTTCGACTTCAACGCGAGCGGTCCGGTGACCGAGGCCCAGCGCCGCGAGATCGAGGAGATCAGCAACGCCGCCGTCGAGGCGAACTATCAGGTCAACACATTCGAGACCGGCCTGTCCGAGGCCAAGGCCATGGGTGCGATGGCGCTCTTCGGCGAGAACTACGGCGACGTCGTCCGGGTCGTGGAGATCGGCGGGCCGTTCTCCATGGAGCTCTGCGGTGGCACGCACGTCGCGTCGTCGTCGCAGATCGGGCCCATCACACTGATCGGGGAGTCCTCGGTCGGTTCGGGTGTCCGGCGCGTCGAGGCCTATGTCGGTCTCGACTCGTTCCGGTTCCTGTCGAAGGAACGCGCACTGCTGGCCGGTTTGGCGTCGTCGTTGAAGGTGCCGTCCGAGGAGGTGCCCGGCCGCGTCGAGCAGCTCGTCACCAAGTTGCGCGACGCCGAGAAGGAACTCGAGCGGGTGCGTGCCGAGGCGGCCCGGTCCGCGGTCTCCGGTCTCCTCGACACCGCGACGACCGTCGGAGCGACCCTCGTGGTCGAGGGCCGGGTTCCGGGCCTCGACGCCAACGGGCTGCGGTCGGTGGTGACCGACCTGCGTGGCCGTGTCGCCGACCGTCAGGCGGTGATCGCGCTGTTCTCGCCCAGTGGTGACGGATCGGAGGCCAAGGTGCCATTCGTGATCGCCACCACGGCGGCCGCCCGCGACGCGGGGATCAAGGCCGGCGACCTCGTCAAGGAGGTCGCGCCACTGGTGGGTGGTCGTGGCGGCGGCAAGCCCGACCTGGCCCAGGGCGCCGGCACCGTTCCGTCGGGGATCGACGCTGCGCTGACACGCATCCGAGAGTTCGTCGCCTGATGCCGGACCCGCAACCACGAACCGACGGCCCCGCGCGGGCCCGAGGGCGACTCCTCGGCATCGATGTCGGGAGCGTGCGGATCGGCGTCGCCGTGTGCGACCCCGACGGCATTCTCGCGACCCCGGTCGAGACTGTTCGTCGAACCCCTTCGCGCACAGACGATCTCGACCGGATCGCCGCGCTCGTCGCCGAATACGAGGCCGTCGGGGTGGTCGTGGGCCTGCCGAAGACGCTCAAGAACACCGCGGGCACGGCGGCCGAGACCGCGCGTGCGTTCGGGGACCGGCTGTCGTCCCGGATCGACCCGGTGGCGGTGCATTGGCACGACGAACGATTCACGACGGTGACCGCACAGCAGGCACTGCACGCCAGCGGCCGGACGGTGAAGTCCTCGCGCGCGGTGATCGACCAAGCCGCGGCGGTCGCTATTCTTCAGGGGTGGTTGGATGCGCGACGATGAGTCAGGGGAGCCTCCGGTGACCGACGATCGGCGTCGCACACGACACCGGGAGAGCCCGCAGCGCCGTACCGAGGGCATGGACCCGGAGCGTCTGCGGTACTTCACCCAGTCGGCCGACGGGTCGCCGCACACGCGGCACCGTCGCCGTCGCGCCGGCGGGGAACCCGCGGATGCGGCCGGGCGTCGTCCGGTCCCACCGCCCGTCCCGCCCGCCGAACAGGCGCGCCCGGTGGGGGGTACGCCCCGACCGCGCGCGACGCCGGTCCGCATCCCGCCGGGGCAGTCTCCCACCCCGCCCCCGCCCGTCACGCCCCCGCCCGTCACGCCCCCGCCCGTGACACCCCCGCCTGCGACACCCCCGCCTGCCGCAGCGCGGCCCGCCCCGCCTGTGCGCAGCGCCGGTGACGACGAATTCCGCCCTGCGACAACCGGATTCGCCCCCGCCGAGTATGCCCCGGCCGAACCCGAACCCGCCGGCCTCGAACCGGACGGGTACGCCGGTGCCCGGTACGCCGACGAGCGCCACCACGACGAGCGCCACCACGAGGTGCGCCCCGACGAGGCGCGTTACGCCGATCCTGCCGAGACGGCGCGTCCGGTTCGCGACGCCGAGCACGACGACGACTGGTGGCCCGGTGTCGACGACGCCGAGCCCGCTCAGCAGGCGCGTCGCACCCCCCGCCGTACGGGGAACCGTGGCAAGCGCCGTGCGGTGCTGGCCCTCGCGATCGTCTTCATGCTCGCGTTGATCACCGGCGTCGGTTACTACGGAGTGCGCGCCACCGGGCTGCTCGAGTCACGCAAGGACTACACCAATGTGGCCGGCGCCGGCGACGTCGTCGTCGACATCCCGGACAACTCCACACTCGCCGACTTCGGCCGCATCCTCGTCGACGCCGACGTGGTCGGCAGCGTGCGTGCGTTCGTCGATGCCGCCGGCGGACAACCGATGTCCGGTGGGCTCTACAAGATGCGCACCCAGATCCCGGCGACCACGGCCGTCGAGATGCTGACCGATGACGGCGCGGAGCATCGGGTCGGTCGAGTCGTGATCCCACCGGGGCTGCAGCTCGATTCGAAGACCGGTATCGACGGCAAGATCACCCCGGGCATCTTCCAGCTCATCGAGAACGCGACCTCGTTCGCGGTCAACGGGGAGCAGGAGGGCGTCAGGGTCGCCGACCTGGAGCGGGCTGCGGCCGAGGCCACCCCGGAGGAGCTGGGCGTACCCGAGTGGGCCCGCCAGAACGTCGCGGCGATGACCGGCGATCATCGCCGTGTCGAAGGACTCATCGCGCCGACCACCTGGGAGCGTGTCGAACCCGATCACACCGCCACGCAGATCCTGCAGGAGATGATCTCCAAGAGCGGGACGATGTTCGAGCAATGGGGATTGCTGGACCGCAACAACTCCGGGCTCGAGCCGTACGAAACCCTGATCGCGGCGTCGATCGTGGAGCGGGAGGTCCGCCACGTGGAGGATGCGCCGAAGGTGGCGCGAGTCATCCGCAATCGCCTCGACCGCGATCAGTTGCTGCAGATGGACTCGACGCAGAACTACACCGCCGACATCACGAACATCGACGTCCACGGCGAGGCGTACAAGAACGACAACGAATGGAACACCTACCGCTACAAGGGGTTGCCACCCACGCCGATCGCGGCGATCGGCGTGCCGGCGCTCGAGGCGATGCTCGACCCGGCGCCGGGCGGGTGGCTGTACTTCGTCACCGTCGACACCGCCGGGACCACCTTGTTCGCCAACACCTTCGAAGATCACAAACGCAACCGCGAGGTCGCCTGCCGCAACAAGCTGGTGGCCACGGGATGTAGTCAGTGACCGGCGGGCCCGCCGTGAACACCGTGCCCACCGACACCCGCTCCCCGCACGGTGACCACCGCCGGGCCGCGGTCCTGGGGTCGCCGATCACGCATTCACGTTCGCCGCGGGTCCACCTCGCCGCCTACCGGGCCCTGGGGCTCGCCGACTGGCGGTACGAGCGGATCGAGTGCACCGCCGACCGACTGCCCG
Source organism: Gordonia sp. NPDC058843 (assembly GCF_042743165.1). Taxonomy (NCBI): domain Bacteria; kingdom Bacillati; phylum Actinomycetota; class Actinomycetes; order Mycobacteriales; family Gordoniaceae; genus Gordonia; species Gordonia sp. NPDC058843. The sequence goes on along the minus strand of NZ_JBHYNC010000001.1, from coordinate 11,955 downwards.
AGATCGTCGACGGTGCCGATGCGGACTTCATCGGGTTCTCGGTCACCATGCCCAACAAACGCGCGGCACTCGAGTTCGCCTCTGAATGCACGGAGCGCGCCGAGCTCGTCGGGTCGGCCAACACCCTGGTGCGTGTGGCGACCGGCTGGCGCGCGGACTGCACGGACATCGACGGCATGTCGGGTGCGCTCACCGACCTCGGGGTCGACGCCGACATCGCCGCGGGCGCACCGCCGATCGCGGTGGTGGTCGGGGCGGGTGGCACGGCGCTGCCGACGATCATGGCACTCGCGGACGCGGGCGTCACCGATGTGGTGGTCGTCGCGCGCGACGCCGGTCGCGCCACGCCCGTCCTCGAACTGTGTGAGCGGCTCGGGATGAGTGGCGAGACGGTGCCCTTCGAACCCGCGGAGGCGCTGGACCATCGGTGTCGCGACGCGTCCGTCGTCGTGTCGACGGTGCCCGCCGAGGCGGCCGCCGGCCTGGCGTCGGCGGTGGCCGGGGCGGGCAAGGTCGTGGACGTGATCTATGACCCCTGGCCGACGCCGCTTGCGACTGCGGTCGCCGCGGCCGGCGGGACCGTGGTCGGCGGTCTGGTCATGCTGGTCAACCAGGCGTTCCGGCAGGTCGAGCTCTTCACCGGTCTGCCCGCACCCCGCGAGGCGATGATCGAGGCTCTGACCGTCGACTGACGCCGCGACGATCCGGGTCCGTCCACAGGGCCGGTCGGCTGTGGACGGGCGAGGGGCGACGGTCCGATCTCCCGACATGATCGGCCGATGGGCGAGTGCGCGATCCTGCTGTGGCTGTCGGTCGTCGCCGTGACCGATGCCGACACCCGCCGGATCCCGAACGTGCTCGTCTGGCCCGGACTCTGTGGCGCGGTGGGTGCGAGTGTCGCCCATCCTGGGGCCGCGCTGGCGGCGGTGGTGGCCGCGACCCCCTACGCGCTGGCCTTCGGGGTGGGCTGGTGCGGCGGCGGAGACGTCAAGCTCGCCGCGGCGTGCGGTGCGCTCGCCCTGCGTTGGGACGCGGCCCTGGTCGTGGTGGCACTGGCCTCGTTCGTGGCGGTGGGCACGGTGCTGGCAGACCGCGCGGCTCCCCGGGAGCGAAGCGTCACCGGCTCGCATCCGCACGGACCCGCCCTCGTCGCGGCCACGTTCGTCGTCGCGGGTCTGCTGTGACGCGCACGACCCGCGGGTTTCGGCGGCGCCGCCGTCGGGCTGGACGCGGCAGCATGGAACAATCGATCACTGTGTTGCGCTGGATAACTGCCGGAGAATCCCACGGTCCCGCCCTGGTCGCCATCGTCGAGGGCATGGTGGCCGGCGTCGAGGTCACCTCGTCCGACATCGCCGAGCAACTTGCTCGGCGCCGCCTCGGCTATGGCCGGGGGGCGCGGATGAAGTTCGAGGCCGACAAGGTGACCGTGCTCGGCGGGGTCCGCCATGGCCAGACCATGGGCGGTCCCGTGGCGATCGAGATCGGCAACACGGAGTGGCCCAAATGGGAGACGGTGATGGCATCCGACCCCGTGGATGCGGCCGAACTCGAGGGCAGCGCCCGCAACGCGCCGCTGACCCGGCCCCGCCCCGGGCACGCCGACTACTCCGGCATGCTCAAGTACGGCTTCGACGACGCCCGTCCGGTGCTCGAACGCGCCAGCGCGCGTGAGACCGCGGCCCGCGTCGCGGCCGGCACCGTCGCCCGCAACTTCCTCCGTCAGGTGCTCGGCATCGACGTCGTCTCCCACGTCATCTCGATAGGCGCGAGCGATCCGTATGACGGCCCGCCGCCGCGCATCGCCGACCTCGAAGCCATCGACGCCAGTCCGGTCCGCGCCTTCGACGACGACGCCGAGAAGTCGATGATCGCCGAGATCGAGGCGGCGAAGAAGGACGGCGACACCCTCGGCGGCGTGGTCGAGATCGTGGCGACGGGTGTGCCCGTCGGCCTCGGTTCGCACGTGAGCGGGGAGACCCGCCTCGACGCCCGGTTGGCGGCGGCGCTGATGGGCATCCAGGCCATCAAGGGGGTCGAGGTCGGCGACGGCTTCACGACCGCCCGCCGCCGCGGCAGCGAGGCCCACGACGAGATGGTTCCCGGTGCCGACGGCGTGCTGCGTTCGACCAACCGCGCGGGCGGGCTCGAGGGCGGCATGACCAACGGCGAGGACCTGCGCGTGCGCATCGCCATGAAGCCGATCTCGACGGTGCCGCGAGCGCTGTCCACGATCGACATGTCGACGGGGGAGACGGCCAGCGCGATCCACCAGCGTTCGGACGTCTGCGCCGTGCCTGCGGCGGGTGTCGTCGCCGAGGCGATGGTCGCGCTCGTCGTTGCCCAGGCCGCGCTGGAGAAGTTCGGGGGAGACTCGGTCGCCGAGACCGCAGCCAACCTCGGTGCCTACCGGGCCGCCATCGACGCGCGTCCGCCCCGGGCATGACCCAGCCCCCAACCCCTATGCCACCGACCCCGACGCGTGCGACGACGGGTCGTCGTCCGGCGGCCGTGCTCATCGGCTTCATGGGGGCGGGCAAGTCCACCGTCGGTCGCCTGCTCGCCGATCGGCTCGGCGTCGACTTCATCGACACCGACGTCGAACTGGTGCGACGCACCGGACGCAGCATCCCGGAGATCTTCGAATCCGACGGTGTCGAGGCTTTCCGGACGATCGAGGAGAACGTCGTCACCGATGTCCTGGACAACCACGGGGGCGTGGTGTCGCTCGGCGGTGGCGCCGTGACCACCGCCGGCGTCCGTGAGGCACTGGCCGACCAGCGTGTCGTGTACCTCCGGGTGTCGCCCGAGCGGGGATACGAGCGCGTGTCCGGAACCGACCGACCGCTCCTGGCCACCGCGGACCCCGCCGCCCGATACGCCGAACTGCTCGCCGGACGGACGGAAACCTACGCGGCGGTGTGCACCTTCGACGTCGATGCCGACTCCGATCCCGACACGGTTGCCGACGCCGTCGTCGTCCAACTCGCCCGCGAACTCATGTGAGGAAGCCGAGAATGACCGAAAACGATCAGGCGGGGACCGAACCCGTCGCCATCCGGGTCAACGCCGGCGCACCCTACGACGTGACCATCGGCCGGGGACTCCTCGGCGAGGTGGCCGCCGCGGCGAAGGGTGCCGACCGCATCGCGATCCTGTACCAGCCGCCACTGGCGAAAACCGCCGAGCAGGTTCGAGAGTTCCTCGCGGACAAGGGATTCGATGCCCATCGCGTCGAGATCCCGGACGCCGAGGACGGCAAGGATCTGTCGGTTGCGTCCTTCTGCTGGGAAGTGTTCGGTCGGATCGGTCTCAAGCGCAACGACAAGGTCATCAGCCTCGGTGGGGGAGCTGCCACCGACCTGGCCGGATTCGTCGCGGCCACCTGGATGCGCGGCATCGGGGTGATCCACATCCCGACGACGCTGCTGGCGATGGTCGACGCCGCCGTGGGCGGCAAGACCGGCATCAACACCGAGGCGGGCAAGAACCTCGTCGGGTCGTTCCATGAACCCGACGCGGTCCTCATCGACATCGGCACCCTGGAGACCGTCCCGCGCAACGAGATCGTCGCCGGACTCGCCGAGGTCATCAAGACCGGCTTCATCGCCGATCCCACGATCCTCGACATCATCGAGGCCGACCCCGAGGCCGCCCTCGACCCGACCTCAGGTGTGCTGCCCGACCTCATCCGACGGTCGGTGCAGGTCAAGGCGGACGTGGTGTCGGCGGACCTCAAGGAGTCGTCGCTGCGCGAGATCCTCAACTACGGACACACCCTCGGCCACGCGATCGAACGCCGGGAGCGGTACCGCTGGCGTCACGGCGCGGCGGTGTCGGTGGGCCTGGTGTTCGCCGCCGAGCTCTCGCGCCTGGCCGGGCGCCTCGACGACGCCACGGCGGATCGGCACAAGGCCATCCTGGATCTCGTGGGACTGCCGACAACGTACGACCCGGATGCATTCGGCGATCTTCTGCAGGGCATGGCCGGGGACAAGAAGAACCGGTCAGGTGTCTTGCGCTTCGTCGTCCTGGACGGGCTGGCCAAGCCCGGCCGGCTCGAAGGCCCTGATCCGGGCCTGATCGCGGCCGCCTACTCCGCGGTGGCGGGTGGCCCGGCGGCGAAGAGCACGTCGGTCCTGCTCTAGCCCGGTTCTGCTGGTCGAGCAGCGTCGCCGTGCCCTGTTGATCGAGCAGCGTCGCCGTGATCTGTTGGTCGAGCAGCGTCGACCGGGCGAAGCGAGGACGCCGCGCCCGTCGAGGCCACCGAGGCGACCCATAGCTCCTGTCGGTGCGGCGTGATCCGATTGCCAGACAACTGGCGGTCCCGAAATCAGCCGTTGACTCGAACGTATGTTCGGGTATCGTAGACGCATGCCATCGGGGGCGGGGACCGAATCCACATCGGTGGACCCATCACAGCATTCGGTCGAACCACGTCTCCGTCCCGACCATGAACTCTCCGCGTCCGAACTCGTCGAGGTCCTGAGTCATTGCGCCGGCCTCGCCGCAGCGTCGGCGCATCGGATGATGGTTGTTGCCAGTCTCATTCACGATGAGCGTGAGATGGACTACGCCCAACGGCGGGCCGAGATGCACAGCGGTGAACTCGACTCCATCGAAGCGTTCGAGAACCTGTCAGCGCGGGTGGCCGCGGGTGAGAACCCGTACGAGCGGTTCGGTCCGAACGGTCTCGAGCAGGCCATCGCCGAAGTCGGTGCCACTCTCACCGTCACACCGGCCGAGGCGAAAGATCTCATCGAAGCCGGTGACGCGCTGCGTTACCGGCTCGCGTTCACCGGGCACGCGCTGGCGTGCGGCCGAATCGACAAGCGCCGCTTCCTCATTACACTCAAACGCACCGACCTCATCACCGACGATGAGGAGATGCAGACCGTGGACGTCCATCTGGCCGAGGCGATCTTCGCGCGCGCACCGATGTCAACGGCACGGTTCACCGCCATGGTCGACGCCATCGTCGCCAAGTGGGCGCCCGACGCGGTCCGTCGACGCAAGGAGCGGGTGAAGTCCGACCGCAAGGTGACGGTCACCCCGGATCGGTTCACGCCCGGTCAGTCCCGGATCTCCGGCACGCTGCCCGTCGCCGATGCGGCCGAGTTCGATGCCCGGCTGTCGTCGATGGCCACCGAGGTGCACACAGGCGACCCGCGCACCTTCTCCCAGCGCCGCGCAGACGCGCTCAAGGCACTCGCCCGCGGTGAAGCCGCGCTGACATGTCGGTGCGACGACTGCAGCATGCCGACAGCCGCAGCCGGTCCGGAGCAAGACCTCGACGCACTGCCTTCGGATGCCTCAACGCCTCCATCGCGCGCGCCGCGTGCGACCTTTCACATCGTGGTGAACCTGTCGACACTGATCGGGCTCGACGACGATCCCGCCTTTCTCGACCGCCACGGCATCGTCGACGCCGACACCGCTCGATCCCTTCTGGCCGAAGCCCGACGCACCTACATCGCGCCCACAGACGCCGGCCCGCCAGTGGCAAATACTGATCCCGCGATGCGCTACGCCCCGTCGAAGAAGCTCCAGGCGCTGGTACGTGCGGGTGAATTGTGCTGCACCTTCCCGGGTTGCAATGCGCCGGTGTGGCAGATCGATCTCGACCACACCGATCCGTTCGACCACGCCGATTCGCGTCGCGGCGGACCGACCGACGCGCGCAATCTGAAACCGCTGTGCCGATTCCATCACCGCATCAAGACCTTCACCAGCTGGCAGGACCACCAGGACGAATTCCGCACCGCCTGGTTCACCACACCCACCGGGCACATGTTCGTCGGCAATGCGTTCAGCGGACGGGACCTGTTCAATAAGCTCACCCCGTGCCGGCCGCCCGACCACCCCGCGCGGAAACACTTGGACACGATGCGCGACAACGACTTCCGACGCCAGCAACACGCCGAGAAACGCTGGGACGACGCGAACCCGCCGCCCTTCTAGACACCGCCGGTCACGACAACGTCGGCGGGCAACAAGCGATAACTGTCAGCGCCCGCTCAGCGGATTCGCTGAGTCGGCGCGTCCGCATCAGCGGGGGTGCCGTCCTCGTGGTGGGGCGAGCGATCCTCGTGCACCGACCAGTCGTCGTCGGCTGCGCCCTTGTTCTGGTCGCGCCGGACGAGGAAGCGGCCGATCGCCGCACCGACGAAGGCGGGGACGAAGACGAGCAGCGCGGTGAACGACGCTCCGGCGATGAGTTCGACGAACAAGCTGGCCTGTCCGATCCCGGCGAGCACGACCGTGCCGAGGATCCACGAGATCAGGCCGGCGAGAACGCCCGCCAGGACGCCTGCCTGCAGCCAGCGCACGGTGAGGTCCTCGTAGTCATCGGGATCCGGATTCGCGCGGGCATCGCGGATACCGTCGTAGCCACCCCACACCAGGGCGATGAGGACGACGACGGCGATCGCGATGGTGCGCCAGACGGTGGAGTTCAGCGGTGCCTGCACCACTGCGAACCCGAGCAAGACGCGGGCGAGGACGTGAACTGCGGTCATCGTCAGACCGCGCACCAACCACGAAGACATGCGCGTCATCTTACGCACGGAGGTGGTGACAGCGGACACACCTGGTCGAAGTGGCCGGGTTCGCGCGGTTCCGACGCCCGCCGTAGCGTGGCGGAGGTGCCGATCAACCACGACACGGCCGGCCGCCGCGCCCGGCTGCGAACCGAACTGCGGGCCGCGGACGACCCGGTCTCGTTCCTCGTCGTCTCCGACCTCGTCAACGTCCGCTATCTGACCGGGTTCACCGGCTCGAACGCCGCCGTGCTGATCGACGTCGACGACCCGGCGGGTGACCGGATCGCGACCGACGGCCGGTACCTCACCCAGGTCGCCGAGCAGGTGCCCGACGTCGAAGCGATCATCGAACGCGCCGTGGTGCGTGCCCTCGTCGACCACGCCCGGACCACCGGTGCGGGGCGCGTCGGCTTCGAGTCCGACACCGAAACCGTGGCCGCGCACCGCGCGCTGTCCACGGCGCTCGCGGACTCGGGAGTGGACCTGGTCGGGATCTCCGGCATCGTGCAGAACCTGAGAGCTGTCAAGGACCCCGGCGAGATCGAACTGCTGCGGGCGGCGTGCGCGATCGGCGATGCCGCCCTGGCACGAATCGTTGCCGATGGCGTCCTGCGTGCCGGGACCACCGAACGTCAGGTCGCACGCGCACTCGAATGGGAGATGTATCGACTCGGGGCCGATGGCGTCGCCTTCGAGACGATCGTGGCGGCGGGCGCGCACTCCGCCATCCCGCATCACCGTCCCACCGACACCGCCCTGGCCGACGGTGATCTGGTCAAGATCGACTTCGGGTCGGTCGTCGGCGGGTACCACTCGGACATGACGAGGACCTTCGTCCTGCGGCGCGCCGCTTCATGGCAGCGGGATCTCTACGAACTCGTCGCAACGGCACAGGCTGCGGGCCGGGCGGCGCTGACCCCCGGCGCCGACCTCCGGGAGGTCGACGCCGCGGCCCGGGACGTGATCACCGACGCCGGCCACGGGGAGCACTACGTGCACGGTCTCGGCCACGGAGTGGGGTTGCAGATCCACGAAGCGCCGGGAATCGGCAAACTCGCGGCGGGTACACTGCCATGCGGTGCTGCGGTCACCGTGGAGCCCGGTGTCTACCTGCCCGGATGGGGCGGGGTCCGGATCGAGGACACATTGGTGGTCACCGACGGCGACCCCGACCTGCTGACCGCCACCGACAAGACATTCACCGTCATCTGACTGCAAGGGAACGAAAACCACATGGCATCCACCGCCGACTTCAAGAACGGCCTCGTGCTGCGCATGGACGACCAGCTCTGGCAGATCCAGGAGTTCCAGCACGTCAAGCCGGGCAAGGGCCCTGCATTCGTGCGCACCAAGATCAAGAACGTGCTGAGCGGCAAGACCGTCGACAAGACCTTCAATGCCGGCGTCAAGGTCGAGACCGCGACCGTCGACCGTCGTGACATGACCTTCCTCTACAACGACGGCACCGACTTCGTGTTCATGGACACGCAGGACTACGAGCAGTTCTCCCTCCCGCCGGCCACTGTCGGCGACGGCGCGCGCTTCCTGCTGGAGAACATGACCGTGCAGGTGTCGCTGAACGAGGGCAACCCGCTGTTCGTCGAGCTGCCGGTCACAGTCGAGCTGATCGTCGCGCAGACCGATCCCGGACTCCAGGGCGATCGGTCCACCGGTGGCACCAAGCCCGCCACGCTGGAGACCGGCGCCGAGATCCAGGTGCCGCTGTTCATCAACACCGGCGACAAGCTCAAGGTCGATTCGCGCGACGGCAGCTACCTCGGCCGGGTCAACTCCTGACCTGTGAAACAACCCGGAACCCGACACAAGGCGCGGCGGCGCGCGGTGGACCTGCTCTTCGAGGCCGAGGCCAAGGGGGTCAGTCCCGCGCAGCTCGTCGCCGAACGCCGTGAGTACGTCCGTTCGGACGAGAGCGTCGGCTCGATCCACGACTACACGGCGACCGTGATCCAGGGACTCGCCGAGGATCAGGCTCAGATCGACGCGGTGATCACGTCGTACCTGCGGGACTGGACCCTCGAACGTCTCCCGGCCGTCGATCGCGCGATCATGCGTCTGGCGACGTGGGAGCTGTTCAACTCGCTCGACGTCGACCCGATCGTGGTCGTCGACGAAGCGGTGGAACTGGCCAAGGAGCTGTCGACAGACGACTCGCCCGGCTTCGTCAACGGGGTGCTGGCCAAGATCGCCGAGCTCGCGCCTCAGGTCCGCGCCGCAGCCTCCGCCGAGCCCGGTGGGGCCGCACCCGGACGGCCGGAGCCGAACTGATCCACCGCGGGTGTGGCGTGCGTCGCGCGAATTCGTCCGTGCCGCCGCCCGGTGTAGAGTGTCGCGAGACAGACATCCTTTAACGATCCGTCCTGCGAGGCGGAGAAGGAGGTCGGCTTTGGCCAGCCCCGCTCCCAGGGTGCTGCTCGATGCCGCTGACGTGTCGCGCACGATCGCTCGTGTCGCACACCAGGTGATCGAGAAGACAGCTCTGGACTCGCCCGACGCACCGCGCGTCGTCCTCATCGGAATTCCCACTCGCGGAACATCTCTCGCCACCCGACTGGGTGCCAAGATCAGTGAGTTCGCGGGTGTCGACGTACCGGTGGGTTACCTCGACATCACGTTGTACCGCGACGATCTGCGCGGTAAGCCGCACCGTCCGCTGGAGCGGACGATGGTGCCCGCCGGTGGTGTCGACAACGCCATCGTGATCCTGGTCGACGATGTCCTCTACTCCGGACGCACGGTGCGTGCGGCGCTCGATGCGCTGCGTGATCTCGGCCGGCCCGCGGCCGTGCAGCTCGCGGTCCTCGTCGACCGCGGCCATCGCGAACTCCCGTTGCGCGCAGACTATGTCGGCAAGAACATCCCGACGGCCCGCGACGAGCAGGTCTCGGTCCATCTCGTCGAACACGACGGCATCGACGAGGTTGTCCTCGGGTCGGCGTCGAGTTCGACTGCAGCGGAGAGTGATTCGTGATGCGGCACCTGCTGTCGACTCAGGACCTCAGCCGCGACGACGCCACCGCACTTCTCGACGACGCCGAGCGTTTCGAACAGGCCCTGACCGGGCGCGAGGTACGCAAACTGCCGACGCTGCGCGGACGCACGGTGATGACCGTGTTCTACGAGAACTCCACCCGCACCCGGGTCTCCTTCGAGGTCGCGGGCAAGTGGATGAGCGCCGATGTCATCAATGTCAGCGCCTCGAGTTCCTCTGCGGGCAAGGGGGAGTCGCTGCGCGACACGGCCAAGACCCTGCGCGCGGCGGGTGCCGATGCGCTCATCGTCCGGCACCCGGCCTCGGGTGCGCCCGCTCAGATCGCCGACTGGACGACGACGCCCGACGGCGACGGCCCCGCTGTGATCAACGCCGGTGACGGGACGCACGAGCATCCCACCCAGGCGCTGCTCGACGCACTGACCCTGCGTCAGCGGCTCGGGTCGCTCGAGGGCAGGCGCATCGCAATCGTCGGCGACGTCATCCATTCCCGTGTCGCGCGGTCAAACGCACATCTGCTGTCGACACTCGGCGCCGAGGTCGTACTGGTCGCACCCCCGACGCTGCTGCCGGTCGGCGTCGATCAGTGGCCGGTGAGCGTCTCGGGGAGCCTCGACGCCGAGCTCCCCGCCGTCGACGCCGTCATGATGCTCCGCGTCCAGGCCGAGCGCATGAACGGCGGGTTCTTTCCGAGCGCCCGCGAGTACGCGGTCCGATTCGGGCTCAACGACCGACGACTGGCACTGCTCCACGACGACGCGGTGGTCCTGCATCCCGGACCGATGCTGCGCGGTATGGAGATCGGCTACTCGGTGGCCGATTCGCCCAAGGCGACCGTCCTCGAGCAGGTCCGCAACGGCGTGCACGTCCGGATGGCGGTCCTGTTCCGACTGCTCGTCGGTTCCGACTCCGCGGGAGCCCACCTATGACCCACAACCACCGATGACCCCCCACGACACCGCCTCAGGAGTTGGACAGTGAGCGCCTCCACCGGATCCGTACCGCCGACCGGATCCGTCGTCATCACAGCCGTCCGTCCGTACGGCGAAGGAGACCCGATCGACGTTCTCGTCGTCGACGGCGTCATCAGCGAGATGGGTTCCGCGGTCACCGTTCCCGAGGGCACCGAGACGGTCGACGGCAACGGTGGCGTGCTGCTGCCCGGTTTCGTCGACCTCCACACGCACCTGCGTGAGCCGGGCCGCGAGGACACCGAGACGATCCGCTCGGGATCGGCGGCCGCGGCCCTCGGCGGTTACACCGCCGTCTTCGCGATGGCCAACACCAGTCCGGTGGCCGACAACTCGACCGTCACCGACAACGTGTGGCGGTCCGGGCGTGAAGTCGGACTCGTCGACGTGTACCCCGTCGGCGCCGTCACCGTCGGTCTGGCCGGCAAGCAACTCGCCGAGATGGGCATGATGGCCGCCGGTGTCGCCGGGGTGCGGATGTTCAGCGACGACGGCAAGTGCGTCGACGACCCACTTCTGATGCGCCGCGCGCTGGAGTACGCGACCGGGCTCGGCGTTCTCATCGCGCAGCACGCGGAGGAGCCGCGCCTGACCGTCGGTGCCGTCGCCAACGAGGGACCGACGGCCTCGCGCCTCGGCCTGGCCGGCTGGCCACGCGCCGCCGAGGAGTCCATCGTGATCCGCGATGCGCTGCTGGCCCGCGACGCCGGCGCGCGCCTCCACATCTGCCACGCGTCCACCGAGGGCACCGTCGAATTGCTGCGCTGGGCCAAGGACCAGGGCATCGCGGTCACCGCCGAGGTGACACCGCACCACCTGCTGCTCGACGACTCCGTGTTGGCGGACTACGACCCGGTCAACAAGGTGAATCCGCCGTTGCGTGAGGTCCGTGACAAGGAGGCATTGCGGCAGGCGCTGGCCGAGGGGATCGTCGACTGTGTGGCCACCGATCACGCGCCGCATGCCGCGCAGGAGAAGTGCTGCGAGTTCGCCCAGGCCAAGCCCGGGATGCTGGGCCTGCAGACCGCGCTGCCGATCATCGTGGAAACCCTCGTGAAACCCGGCCTGCTCGACTGGCGTGGCGTCGCGCGCGTCATGAGCGAGCGCCCCGCACAGATCGTCGAACTCACCGATCAGGGCCGTCCGATCGAAGTGGGCGAGCCGGCGAACCTGGCCGTCGTCGACCCGGACACATCCTGGGTGGTCCATGGTCCCGACCTGGCGAGCCTGTCGGCCAACACCCCGTTCGAGGCCATGACCATGCCCGCCACGGTCACCGCGACCGTGCTGCGCGGCGTGGTCACCGCCCGCGACGGGCAGGTGACCCGATGACCGCCGGTTCCAGGCGTGGACTGATATCGGCGGTCCTTGCGGTGTTGGTGGTCGCCTCGGTGGTCGCCTCGCTGCTCGGATACGGCAAAATCGTATTCAA